>NZ_JACHEZ010000001.1:0-300000 GCF_014201675.1 Oceanithermus desulfurans
CATCAAGCCCATCGCCCTGGAAGAAGGCCTCCGCTTCGCCATCCGCGAGGGCGGCCGCACCGTGGGCGCTGGGGTCGTGACCAAGATTCTGGAGTGAGGTGAGGGATGCCAAAGATTCGCATTAAGCTGCGCGGTTTCGACCACAAGAGCCTGGACGCTTCCGCGCGCAAGATCGTCGAGACGGCCCGGCGCAGCGGCGCCAAGGTGGCGGGGCCGGTTCCCTTGCCCACCCGTATCCGCCGTTTCACCGTGCTGCGCGGTCCGTTCAAGCACAAGGACAGCCGCGAACACTTCGAGATCCGCACCCACAACCGCCTGGTGGACATCACCAACCCCAACAAGAAGACGATCGAGAGTCTGATGACCCTCGATCTGCCGACGGGCGTGGAGATCGAGATCAAGACGGTTGGAGGTGGCCGGTGAAGGGCATCCTAGGCGCCAAAGTGGGCATGACCCAGATCTGGAAGAACGACCGTGCCATCCCGGTGACCGTGGTGCTGGCCGGCCCCTGCCCGGTGGTGCAGCGCAAGAGCCCGGAGAGCGACGGCTACAGCGCCGTGCAGCTGGGCTTCGCGCCGCTCGAGCCCAAGCGGGTCAACAAGCCGATGAAGGGCCACTTCGCCAAGTTCGCGGCCGAGCCGGTCCGCTACCTGCGCGAGATCCGCGACTTCCAGCCCGAGGGCGACGTGGTCACCGTCGAAATCTTCCAGCCCGGCGACAAGGTGGACGTGACCGGCACCAGCAAGGGTCGCGGCACCGCGGGCGTGATGAAGCGCTGGAACTTCGCCGGCGGTCCGGCTTCGCACGGCGCCCACCGCATCCACCGCCACGGCGGTTCGATCGGTCAGCGCAAGGCGCCCGGCCGCGTCTACAAGGGCAAGAAGATGGCCGGCCACTACGGTGCGGAGCGCATCACGGTGCAGAACCTGGAAGTGGTCGAGGTGATTCCCGAGGAGAACCTGCTCCTCATCAAGGGCGCGATCCCGGGCCCCAACGGCGGCCTGGTGGTCGTGCGCGAGACCACGCGTGACAAGGGGGCGAAGTGATGTACAAGGTTCCCGTCATTCCCGCCAAAGGGAAGGCCACCTCGCGCGAGCTGCCCCTCCCCGAGGAGGTGAACCCCCACGTCCTCTACGAGGTGGTGCGCTGGCAGCTGGCGAGCCGCCGCCGCGGCACCGCCTCGACGAAGACCCGCGGCGAGGTGAACTACTCGACCCGCAAGCTCTTCCCCCAAAAGGGGCTGGGCCGCGCCCGCCACGGCAGCCGCGGCGCCAACATCTTCGTGGGCGGCGGCGTCGTCTTCGGTCCCAAGCCGCGCGACTACGGCTACACCCTGCCCAAGAAGGTCCGCCGCGCCGGCCTGGCGATGGCGCTGGCCGACCGCGCCCGCGAGGAGAAGCTGCTCGTCGTGGAGGCCTTCGCCGGCGTCGAGGGCAAGACCAAGCAGTTCGTGGAGTGGGCCGGTAAGCACGGCCTGGACGGCTCGGAGCGCGTCACCCTGGTGACCGCCGACGAGAACGTGCGCCGCGCGGCGCGCAACCTGCCCTGGGTCGTGACCTTGAGTCCCGAGGGCATCAACGTCTACGACATCCTGCGCACCGACCGGCTCGTCCTCGACGAGGCGGCGCTGGCGCTCGCGCTCGAGCGCGCCGGCATCGGAGGTGAGGCGTGAAGACCCCGTACGACGTGATCATCGAGCCGGTGCTCTCGGAGAAGGCTTACGGCGGCTACGCCGAGGGCAAGTACACCTTCTGGGTGCACCCGGACGCCTCCAAGACCGCGGTCAAGAACGCGGTGCAGCAGGCGTTCAAGGTCAAGGTCGTGGACGTCAACGTGATGAGCGTGCGCGGCAAGAAGAAGCGCATGGGCCGCTACGAGGGCAAGCGCCCCGACCGCAAGAAGGCGATCGTGACCGTGGCCCCGGGCCAGAAGATCGAAGCCCTGGAAGGGCTGATTTAGAGGTGAACCATGGCGGTTAAGAAGTTCAGGCCCTACACCCCCTCCCGTCGCTTCATGACGGTGGCCGACTTCTCGGAGATCACCAAGACCGAGCCCGAGAAGTCGCTGACCGAGCCGCTGAAGAAGACGGGCGGGCGCAACAACCAGGGGCGCATCACCGTGCGCTTCCGCGGCGGCGGCCACAAGCGCCTCTACCGCATCATCGACTTCAAGCGGCGCGACAAGGCCGGCATCCCCGCCCGCGTCGCCGCCATCGAGTACGACCCCAACCGCTCGGCGCGCATCGCCCTGCTCTTCTACCGCGACGGCGAGAAGCGCTACATCATCGCCCCCGAGGGGCTGAAGCCGGGCATGACCGTGCAGTCCGGCCCCGAAGCGCCGATCCAGGTGGGCAACGCCCTGCCGCTGCGCTTCATCCCCGTGGGTACGGTGGTGCACGCCATCGAGCTCGAGCCCGGCAAAGGCGCCCAGCTGGCGCGCTCGGCCGGCACCGGCGCCCAGATCCAGGGCCGCGAGGGCGACTACGTGGTGCTGCGGCTGCCCTCGGGCGAGCTGCGCCGCATCCACGCCGAGTCCTACGCGACCGTGGGCGTGGTGGGCAACGCCGACCACAAGAACATCGTCATCGGCAAGGCCGGCCGCACCCGCTGGCTCGGCCGCAAGCCGCACGTGCGCGGCTCGGCGATGAACCCGGTGGACCACCCCCACGGCGGCGGTGAGGGGCGCGCGCCCCGCGGTCGTCCGCCCGCCTCGCCCTGGGGCTGGCAGACCAAGGGCAAGAAGACCCGCAAGAAGCGCAAGCCCTCGGACCGGTTCATCATCAGCCGGCGGAAGAAGAAGTAGCGAGGTGAAGCATGCCGCGTAGTCTGAAAAAAGGCGTATTCATCGATGACCACCTTCTCGAAAAGGTCGAGGCCATGAACGCCGCCGGCGAGAAGCGGGTCATCAAGACCTGGAGCCGACGCTCCACCATCGTTCCCGAGATGGTCGGGCACACGATCGCCGTATACAACGGCAAGCAGCACGTGCCCGTCTTCATCACCGAGAACATGGTGGGCCACAAGCTTGGCGAGTTCGCGCCGACCCGCACCTACCGCGGGCACGGCAAGGACGTCAAGCAGGCCAAGAAGCGCTAGGGGGGCGGAGCATGGAAGCGAAAGCCGTGGCCAAGTACATCCGCATGTCTCCGCGCAAGGTGCGCCTGGTCGTGGACCTGATCCGCGGCAAGAGCGCCGACGAGGCCGACCAGATCCTCAAGTACACCAACAAGCGGGCCGCCCACGCGGTGCGCAAGGTGCTGAAGAGCGCGGTCGCCAACGCCGTCAACAACCACGACCTGCTCGAGGACCAGCTGGTGGTCAAGGCGGCCTACGTCGACGAGGGGCCCACCCTCAAGCGCATCCTGCCGCGGGCCCGTGGCCGCGCCGACATCATCAAGAAGCGCACCAGCCACATCACCGTCATCGTGGAGGAGAAGCATGGGTAACAAGATCAACCCCATCGGCTTCCGCCTGGGCATCACCCGGGACTGGGAGTCGCGCTGGTACTCGGGCAAGAAGGGCTACGCCCAGCTGCTCGAGGAGGACCGCAAGGTGCGCGAGCTCATCGAGAACGAGGTGGCGCACGGCGGCATCGCCCGCATCGACATCGAGCGCGCCGCCGACAACCTCTCGGTGACGGTGCACGCGGCCAAGCCGGGCGTGATCATCGGGCGCGGCGGCGAGACGATCAAGCGCATGCGCGCGGAGCTGCAGAAGATGTTCCCCAGCCGCACCATCGCGCTCAACGTCCAGGAGGTGGGCAACCCCAACCTCTCGGCGCCGCTCGTGGCCCAGCGCGTGGCCGAGCAGATCGAGCGCCGCTTCGCGGTGCGCCGCGCCATCAAACAGGCGGTGCAGCGCGTCGTCGAGTCGGGCGCCCAGGGCGCCAAGGTCGTGGTCTCGGGCCGCATCGGCGGCGCCGAGCAGGCCCGCACCGAGTGGAGCTCCGACGGGCGGGTGCCGCTGCACACCCTGCGCGCCAACATCGACTACGGTTTCGCCCTCGCCCGCACCACCTACGGGGTGCTGGGCGTGAAGGCCTACATCTTCAAGGGCGAGGTCATCGGCCAGCAGAAGCCGGCGCGCAAGGCCGCCGCGGCCGCGGGCAAGCCCGAGCGCACCCGCCGCCGCCCCGCCGTGCGCCGCCGCGTGAAGAAGGAGGCCGGCGATGCTGATGCCTAAACGGCTCAAGTACCGCAAGCAGCACCGCGGCAACATGCGCGGGGCCAGCAAGGGCGGCGACTACGTGGCCTTCGGCGAGTACGGCCTGGTGGCGATGGAGCCCTCCTGGATCTCCAACCGCCAGATCGAGGCCGCGCGTGTGGCCATGGTGCGCCACTTCCGCCGCGGCGGGAAGATCTACATCCGCATCTTCCCCGACAAGCCCTTCACCAAGAAGCCGCTGGAAGTCCGCATGGGTAAGGGTAAGGGTAACGTGGAAGGCTGGGTGGCCGTGGTCAAGCCCGGCCGCGTGATGTTCGAGGTCGCCGGCGTGACCGAGGAGCAGGCGCGCGAGGCCTTCCGCCTGGCCGGCCACAAGCTGCCGATCAAGACCAAGTTCGTCAAGAGGGATGCCTACGATGAAGCTCAATGAGATGCGCAACCTGAGCACCGAGGAGCTCTACGAGCAGGTGCGCGAGAAGAAGCGCGAGCTGATGGACCTGCGCTTCCAGGCCTCGATCGGGCAGCTGGCGCAGAACCACCGCATCCGCGAGACCAAGCGCACCATCGCCCGCCTGCTCACGGTGATCCGCGAGAAGCAGCAGGCGGCGGAGTAGGGGAGGAGAGCCGATGCCCAGAAAAGTACTCACCGGCGTCGTGGTCAGCGACAAGATGGACAAGACCGTCGCCGTGCTGGTGGAGCGCCAGTTCCCGCACCCGCTCTACGGCAAGGTGACCAAGCGTTCCCGCAAGTACCTGGCCCACGACGAGGAGAACGCCTACAAGGTGGGCGACGTCGTCGAGATCGTGGAGGCGCGGCCCATCTCCGGCAAGAAGCGCTGGAGGGTGACCCGCCGCCTCGAGGAAGGCCGCATGGACGCGGTCGAGCGTTACCGCCTGCGCAAGGAGCGTGGTAAGGCATGATCCAGCAGGAAACCAGTCTTACGGTCGCCGACAACTCCGGCGCGCGCCGCCTCAAGGTGATCCGCGTGCTCGGGGGTTCGTACCGGCGCTACGCCAGCATCGGCGACGTGGTGGTGGCCTCGGTCAAGGAAGCCATCCCCGGCGGCGTGGTCAAGGAGGGCGAGGTCGTCAAGGCCGTGATCGTGCGCACCAAGAAAGAGGTCAAGCGCCCCGACGGCAGCGCCATCCGTTTCGACTCCAACGCCGCGGTCGTGCTCAACAACCAGGGGGAGCCGCGCGGAACCCGCGTCTTCGGCCCGGTGGCGCGTGAGCTGCGCGAGCGTAAGTTCATGAAGATCGTCTCCCTGGCGCCGGAGGTGCTCTGATGCAGCCCAAACTGCACGTCAAGAAGGGCGACAACGTCGTCGTGGTCTCGGGCAAGGACCGGGGCAAGACCGGCCGCGTCATCGCCGTCTACCCCAGGAAGCAGCGGGTCGTCGTCGAGGGCGTCAACGTGGTCAAGAAGGCCATGCGCGCCACCCCCGACAACCCCCAGGGCGGTTTCCACGAGATGGAGGCGCCGGTGCACGCCAGCAAGGTTCGCCCCGTCTGCCCCAGCTGCGGCAAGCCCGTCCGGGTCAAGAAGAAGCTGATCGAAGAGGAAGGCAAGGTCCGCCGCATCCGCGTGTGCAACCACTGCGGCGCCGCCCTGGACGAGGAGTGAGGTGAACGATGCCTTTGGAGATTAAACTCAAACAGCGCTACGTCAGCGAGGTGCGTCCGGAGCTGATCCAGCGCTTCGGCTACGACAACGTCTGGGCCGCGCCGCGCCTCGAGAAGATCGTCATCAACCAGGCCCTGGGCGAGGCCAAGGAAGACGTGCGCATCCTCGAGAAGGCCGCCGAGGAGATCCGCCAGATCACCGGGCAGAAGCCGGTCATCACCCGCGCCAAGAAGTCGGTCTCGAACTTCAAGCTGCGCAAGGGGATGCCCATCGGCCTCAAGGTGACGCTGCGCGGCGACCGCATGTGGATCTTCCTGGAGAAGCTGATCAACGTCGCCCTGCCCCGCATCCGCGACTTCCGCGGCGTCAACCCGGGCGGCTTCGACGGCCGCGGCAACTACAACCTGGGGATCCGCGAGCAGCTGATCTTCCCCGAGATTTCCTACGACCAGGTGGACGCCGTGCGCGGCATGGACATCGCCATCGTGACCACCGCCGAGACCGACGAAGAGGCCAAGGCTCTGCTGGAGCTCTTGGGGTTCCCCTTCCGTAAGTAGAGGAGCGACATGGCTAAGAAGGCACTCGTAGAAAAGGCGAAGCGCAAGCCCAAGTTCAAGGTCCGGGCCTACAACCGCTGCACCCGCTGCGGCCGCTCGCGCGCGGTCTACCGTTACTTCGGCCTCTGCCGCATCTGCATCCGCGAGCTCGCGCACAAGGGCCAGCTTCCGGGCCTGAAGAAGGCTTCCTGGTAGCGAGGGCCGGTCGGGGGGTTTCCCTCGAGACCGCTCGCTGAGCCTAAGGCGACAAAAGGAGAGAAGATATGACCACCGATCCCATTGCGGACATGCTCACCCGGATCCGGAACGCGCTCATGGTGCACAAGGCCACCGTGGACGTTCCGGCCTCCCGGTTCAAGGAAGAGATCGTCAAGATCCTCGTGCGCGAGGGTTACCTGAAGGGCTACGAGCGCGTAGAGAACGACGGCAAGCCGATCCTGCGGCTCGAGCTCAAGTACGGCCCCCGCCGCGAGAAGGCCATCAAGCACATCCAGCGCGTCTCCCGTCCCGGCCGCCGCGTCTACGTGAGCGCGGACCAGGTGCCGGTGGTGCGGCGCGGTCTGGGCATCGCCATCGTCTCCACGTCCAAGGGCGTCCTCGTCGACCGCGAGGCGCGCCGCAAGGGCGTGGGCGGCGAGGTCGTTTGCGAGGTGTGGTGAGATGTCGCGTATCGGCAAGCTTCCCATCCCCCTGCCCGCGGGCGTGACCCTCGACGTCAAACCGGGTCAGGTGACGGTCAAGGGCCCCAAGGGCCAGCTGGTCGTGGACTTCGACCCCGACCTGGAGATCGTCGTCGAAGACAACCAGGCCGTCGTCAAGCGCCCCACCGACAGCCGCCGCCACCGGGCGCTGCACGGGCTCACCCGCTCGCTGGTGGCCAACGCCGTCGAGGGCGTTTCCCAGGGCTTCGTCAAGGAGCTCGAGATCAAGGGCATCGGTTACCGCGCCAAGCTGCAGGGCGGCAAGATCGAGCTCTCGATCGGCTACAGCCACCCCGTCATCGTCGAGGCCCCCGAGGGCATCACCCTCGAGGTGCCCGAGCCCACCAAGATCCGCGTTTCGGGCATCGACAAGCAGAAGGTGGGCCAGGTGGCGGCGAACATCCGCGCCATCCGCCCGCCCGACGCCTACCACGGCAAGGGCATCCGTTACGCGGGCGAAGTCCTGCGCCTCAAGCCGGGTAAGGCCGGCGTGACCGGAGGTTAGTCATGGCCCGATTGAACACCTTTCAGCGTCGCAAGTACCGCACCCGCAAGCGCGTGAAGCGTTCCGGGCGCCCGCGGCTCACCGTCTACCGCAGCCTCAGCCACATCTACGCCCAGATCATCGACGACGAGGCGGGCCAGACCCTGGTGGCCAGCTCCACGCTCGCGCTCGGGGTGAAGGGCAACAAGACCGAGGCCGCCAAGCAGGTCGGCGCCGACATCGCCAAGAAGGCGGTCGAGAAAGGCATCAAGCAGGTGGTCTTCGACCGCGGGGCCTACAAGTACCACGGCCGGGTCAAGGCGCTGGCCGAAGCCGCCCGTGAAGCGGGGCTCGAGTTCTAAAGGAGGACGGCATGCCAGAAACCGATTTTGAAGAGAAGATGATCATGATCCGGCGTACCGCCAAGACCTACAAGGGCGGCCGTCGCTTCCGCTTCGGGGCGCTCGCGGTGGTGGGCGACCGGCAGGGCCGCGTCGGCGTGGGTCTGGGCAAGGCCAAGGAGGTGCCGCTGGCGGTGCAGAAGGCGCAGAACATCGCCCGCCGCAACCTGATCGAGGTCCCCCTCGAGAACGGCACCATCCCCCACGAGATCGAAGTCGTCTACGAGTCGAGCCGCGTCATCCTGCGGCCCGCCGCCCCGGGTACCGGCGTGATCGCGGGCAAGGTGCCCCGCGCCATCCTCGAGCTCGCGGGCGTGACCGACATCCTCACCAAGGTGCTGGGCAGCCGCAACGAGATCAACGTCGCCTACGCGACGATCGAAGCGCTCAAGCAGCTGCAGACCTGGGACGAGGTCAAGAAGATGCGGAAGGAGGCTTCCTGATGGGTACCCTTCGCGTCAAGCTGGTCCGTAGCCCCATCGACTTCCCGCGCGACCAGAAGGCCACCCTGCGGGCGCTGAAGCTCACCAAGATGAACCGCGAGCGTGAGCTTCCCGACAATCCCTCGATCCGGGGCATGATCCGCAAGGTCGAGCACCTGGTCCAGATCGTCGAGGTGAAGGAATGAAAGTCACCGACCTGAAACCCAACCCCGGCGCCACGAAGCGCAAGAAGCGCGTCGGCCGCGGCACCTCGAGCGGCCACGGCAAGACCGCGACCCGCGGCCACAAGGGGCAGAAGTCGCGCTCCGGCGGCCTCAAGGACCCGCGCCGCTTCGAGGGCGGCCGTTCCACCCTGATCATGCGCCTCCCCAAGCGGGGGATGCGCGGCCAGGTGCCCGGCGCCATCCGGCGGCCCGAGTACCAGACGGTCAACCTCGGCCGCCTGGTCGAGCGCTTCCCCGAGGGCGGCGAGGTGACCCCCGAGCTGATGGCCAAGGCGGGCCTGATCCGCAAGGCGGGCGGTCTGGTCAAGGTCCTCGCCCACGGCGAGGTGACCGTCGCCCTCAAGGTCCACGCCCACAAGTTTTCGAAGAGCGCCGCCGAGAAGCTCGCCGCCGCCGGCGGCGAGGCCCTGACGCTGGAAGCCGAGCCTGGCGAGGAGGCCTGAGATGCTGCGCGCGTTTAGGGATGCCTTCGTGGTCCCGGAGCTGCGGCAGCGCCTCTTCTTCACGCTGATGATGCTGGCCGTCTACCGGCTGGGCACCTTCGTGCCCACCCCGGGGGTGGACGTGGCTAAGGTCTCCCAGTTCCTGGGCTCGGCCGCGGGCGGCGTCTTCGGCATCATCAACCTCTTCTCGGGCGGCAACTTCCAGAACTTCTCGATCTTCGCGCTGGGCATCATGCCCTACATCACCGCGGCGATCATCATGCAGCTCCTCACCACCACCGTGCCGGCGCTCGAGAAGCTGCAGCGCGAAGGCGAGGAGGGCCGCCGCATCATCACCCAGTACACCCGCATCGGCGGTATCGCCCTGGGCGCCTTCCAGGGCCTCTTCCTGGCCGTGGGCTTCCTCGAGAACAACGGCGGGCAGTTCCTGTTGCCCGGCTGGGAGCCCGGCTGGGGCTTCCGCTTCCTCGTCGTCATCACCCAGGTGGCGGGCATCGCCCTGCTGCTGTGGATGGGCGAGCGCATCACCGAATACGGCCTCGGCAACGGCGTTTCGCTGATCATCTTCGCCGGCATCGTGGCCAACTGGGTGCCCCAGTTGATCGGCCTCTTCCAGCTCGTCTCCCGCGGCGAGGTGGGGATCGTCAACGTCATCTTCTTCTTCGCCTTCATCGTGCTCGCCTTCGCGGGGATGGTGGCCGTCACCCAGGCCGAGCGAAGAATCCCGGTGCAGTACGCCCGCAAGGTGGTGGGCCGCAAGATGTACGGCGGCCAGACCACCTACCTGCCGATCAAGCTCAACGCCGCCAACGTGATCCCCATCATCTTCGCCGCGGCGATCATCCAGATCCCCATCTTCCTGACCGCGCCCTTCCAGGCGAATAGCCCGATCGCGTCCGCGATCGCCAGCTTCTTCAACCCGCGCAACGCCAGCGGCCTGATCATCGAGGTGGTCCTCGTCATCCTCTTCACCTACATCTACACCGCGGTGCAGTTCGACCCCCGCCGCATCGCCGAGAACCTGCGCGAGTACGGCGGCTTCATCCCCGGCGTGCGTCCCGGTGAACCGACGATCAAGTTCCTGGAGCACATCGTCAGCCGCATGACGCTCTGGGGTGCGCTCTTCCTGGGCGTGGTCACGGCGCTGCCGCAGATTATCCAGAACCTGACCAAGGTGCAGTCGCTGGCCTTCTCGGGGATCGGCCTGCTGATCGTCGTGGGGGTGGCCCTCGACACCCTGCGGCAGATCGAGTCGCAGCTGATGATGCGCAACTACGAGGGCTTCCTCTCCAAGGGTCGGATCAAGGGGCGGAGGAACTTCTGATGGCCGCAGGGTCGATGGTCGTGATCTTCCTGGGGCCGCCGGGTGCCGGCAAGGGCACCCAGGCGGCCCGGCTCGCGGACGACCTGGGCCTGGTCAAGATCTCGACCGGCGACATCCTGCGCGACCACGTGGCCCGCGGCAGCGAGCTGGGGCGGAAGGTGCAGCCGATCATGGAGCGCGGGGAGCTCGTGCCCGACGAACTGATCCTCGCCATCATCCGCGAGGAGCTCGCGGGGATGCCCGAGGTCCGCGTCATCTTCGACGGTTTTCCGCGCACCACCCGCCAGGCCGAGGCGCTCGACGCCCTGCTGGGCGAGCTGGGTGCCCCGGTGAACGCGGCGCTGCTGCTCGAGGTGCCCGAGGACGAGCTGGTGCGGCGCATGCTGAAGCGGGCCGAGCTGGAGGGCCGCGCCGACGACAACGAGGCGACGATCCGCCGCCGGCTCGAGGTCTACCGTGAGCAGACCCGGCCGCTCGTCGACTACTACGACGCCCGCGGGGTGCTGCGGCGCATCGACGGCCTGGGCGATCCCGGCCGCATCTACTGCCGCATCCGGGAGGCGCTCTAGTGCCGATCGTTCTCAAGAGCCCCGCCGAGATCGAGCGCATGGCCGAGGCCGGCGCCCGCCTCACCGAGGTGATGGACCGCATCGCCGAGGCCGTGCGGCCGGGGGTGAGCACGCTCGAGCTCGACCGCATCGCCCGCGAGGGGATCGAGGCGCTGGGGGCCCGGCCCGCCTTTCTGGGCCTCTACGGCTTCCCGGCCACGATCTGCGCCTCGCCGAACGAGGTCGTCGTGCATGGCATTCCCACCGAGCGGCCGCTCGAAGAGGGCGAGATTATCTCGGTGGACGTGGGGCTCTTTTACGGGGGCTACGCCGCCGACATGGCCCGCACCTTCGCGGTGGGGGCGGTCTCCGAGGAGGCGGAGCGCCTCATCCGGGTCACCGAGGAGAGCTTCTGGAAGGGCTTCGAAGCCGCCCGCCCGGACGCGCGCCTGGGCGACGTCTCCGCGGCCATCCAGCAGCACGTGGAGGACGCGGGCTTCTGGGTGGTGCGGGAGTTCGTGGGCCACGGCATCGGCAGCGAGATGCACGAGGACCCGCAGCTGCCCAACTTCGGCCGGCCCGGCGTGGGGCCGAAGCTGCGCCCGGGGATGACCCTGGCCATCGAACCGATGGTGACCCTGCACGCCGCGCCTGTAGTAGTATTGGAAGATGGCTGGACCGCCAGCAGCGGGCGGGGGAACCTCGCTGCCCACTACGAAAACACGGTGGCGGTCACCGAGAGCGGCCCAAGGCTTTTAACGGGAAGACGCTAGGGGGAGCAGAGTGGCGAAGGAAAAAGACACCATACGCGCGGAGGGCGTCGTCCTGGAGGCGCTGCCCAACACCCAGTTCAAGGTCAAGCTGGACTCGGGCCTCGAGATTCTGGCCTACGTTTCGGGAAAGATGCGGATGCACTACATCCGCATCCTGCCGGGCGACCGCGTGGTGGTGGAGATTACCCCCTACGATCCCAGCAAGGGAAGAATCATCTACCGGAAGTGAGGTTTGGTCATGAAAGTGCGTGCTTCGGTCAAGAAGATGTGCGACAAGTGCAAGGTGATCCGCCGCCACGGCCGGGTCTACGTGATCTGTGAGAACCCCAAGCACAAGCAGCGTCAGGGGTGAGGTGAGGAGGCAGCATGGCTCGTATCGCAGGTGTTGAAATTCCCAGGAACAAGCGCGTGGAGATCGCGCTGACCTACATCTACGGCATCGGCCGCACCCGCGCCAAGGAGGCGCTCGAGGCCACCGGCATCGACGGCTCCATCCGCGTCAAGGACCTGTCCGAGCAGGACGTGGTGAAGCTGCGCGACTACGTCGAGAACAAGTGGAAGCTCGAGGGCGAGCTCCGCAGCGAGGTGCAGTCGAACATCAAGCGGCTGATGGACATCGGCTGCTACCGGGGGCTGCGCCACCGCCGCGGCCTGCCGGTGCGCGGGCAGAAGACCAAGACCAACGCCCGCACCCGCAAGGGGCCGAAGCGCACCGTCGCCGGCAAGAAGAAGGCGCCGCGCAAGTAGCTTGCGTACCGGATGAAGATCGGGTACACTCCTAAGGTTGCTCCAGCCGCCGGTGCGGCGAGGGCCAGTTGATACTCCAAGGAGGAGAGTATGGCCAAGGCTAAGAAAACGAGAACGACGCGAAAAAAGGTCAAGAAGCAGGTCGCGCACGGGAAGGCGTTCATCCACGCGACCTACAACAACACGATCATCACGATCACCGACCTGGACGGGAACCCCGTAACCTGGTCCTCGGGTGGCGTGATCGGTTACAAGGGCAGCCGTAAAGGCACCCCCTACGCCGCGCAGCTGGCCGCGATGGACGCCGCCAAGAAGGCGCAGAACTTCGGCATGACCCAGGTCGACGTCGTGGTTCGGGGTACCGGCGCCGGACGCGAGCAGGCGATCCGCGCCCTTCAGGCCAGCGGGCTGCAGGTGCGGTCCATCGTCGACGATACTCCGGTCCCCCACAACGGATGCCGTCCCCGCAAGAAGAAGCGGGCGTAGGAGGAGCTGAACCATGGGCAGATACATTGGTCCTGTTTGCCGGCTTTGCCGCCGTGAAGGCGTAAAACTCTACCTCAAGGGCGACCGTTGCTACAGCCCCAAGTGCGCGATCGAGCGCCGGCCCTACGCGCCGGGGCAGCACGGTCAGCGCCGCGCCCGCCGCCCCAGCGACTACGCGGTGCGCCTGCGCGAGAAGCAGAAGATGCGCCGGATCTACGGCATCAGCGAGAAGCAGTTCCGCAACCTCTTCGAGGAGGCCTCGAAGAAGAAGGGCGTGACCGGTACGGTCTTCCTGCGCCTGCTGGAGAGCCGTCTCGACAACGTCGTCTACCGTCTGGGCATCGCCAGCAGCCGCAAGCAGGCGCGCCAGCTGGTGCGGCACGGCCACATCGCCGTCAACGACCGCAAGGTCACCGTGCCCAGCTACCGGGTGCGCCCCGGCGACGTGATCGCCGTGACCGAGGCGGGCAAGAAGATCGGCGCCATCCAGGCCAACGCGGAGGCGGCCAAGGGCCGCAAGACCGGGCCCTGGCTGGAGTTCGACCCCGAGAAGATGGTGGGCAAGTTCCTGCGCCTGCCCGAGCGTGAGGACCTGGCCCTGCCCGTCAACGAGCAGCTGGTCATCGAGTACTACTCGAGGTAAAGGAGGCGGTCTTGTTGGAAACCTTAACGGCGAAAGCCCCGGTACTGACCTCGCGCGTCGAGGGGAACTACGGCGAGTTCGTGCTCGAGCCCCTGGAGCGCGGCTTCGGCGTCACCCTGGGCAACCCGCTGCGCCGCATCCTGATGTCCTCGATTCCCGGTACCGCGGTCACGAGCGTCTACATCGAAGACGCGCTGCACGAGTTCGCGACCCTGCCCGGCATCAAGGAGGACGTGGTCCAGATCGTCCTCAACCTCAAGGAGCTGATCGTCAAGTTCCACGAGCCCGGTTCCAAGACGCTGCTGCTGCGCGCCGAGGGGCCGGGTGAGGTCTACGCCCGCGACCTGGTCGTGCCCTCCAGCGCCGAACTGGTCAACCCCGACCTCTACATCGCCACCTTGGGCGAGGACGCCAAGCTGGTCATGGAAGTCCGCGTCGACGAGGGCGTGGGCTACGTCGCGGCCGAGAAGCACGGCATCAAGGACCGCATCAACTCGATCCCCGTCGACGCCCTCTTCTCGCCGATCAAGCGCGTGGCCTTCCACGTCGAGGACACCCGACTGGGCCAGCGCACCGACCTGGACAAGCTGATCCTGCGCATCTGGACGGACGGCTCGGTCACCCCCGACGCCGCTCTGGCGCAGGCGGTCGAGATCCTGCGCGGGCAGCTGGGCTACTTCGACCAGCTCGCGCCGCAGGCCGCCCCTGAGCCCGAGGCGGCGGAGGCGCAGGCACCCGAAGCGGCGCCGGCCGAGCCGGAAGAGGCCGCGGCCGAGCCCGGCCGCCAGGGCGTCGCGCTCGAGGATCTGGGCCTTTCGACCCGTGTGCTGCACAACCTCCGCGAGGAGGGCATCGACTCGGTCGCCAACCTGACCGCGCTCACCGAGCGCGAGCTCAAGAAGGTACCGGGCATCGGTGAGCGCAGCGTGGAAGAGATCAAGGAGCGCCTCGCCGCGCTCGGTCTCGCGTTAAAGGAGTAAGCCATGCGCCACATGAAGACCGGACGTAAACTGGGCCGCTTCAGCGATCACCGCAAGGCGATGTTCCGCAACATGGCCACGGAGCTGCTGCGCCACGGGCGCATCCGCACGACGGTTCCCAAGGCCAAGGAGCTGCGCCGCTTCGTCGAGCCGCTGATCACCAAGGCCAAGCGCGGCGACCTCTCCGCCCGCCGTCAGGTGATCCGTGAGATTCACGACCTCGACGTGGTGCGCCGCCTCTTCGACGACATCGCGCCCCGCTTCGCCGAGCGCAGTGGCGGCTACACCCGCATCCTCAAGCTGGCCGAGCGCCGGCGCGGGGACGGCACCCAGCTCTGCATCATCGAACTCGTCGAGTAGCGCCGCCGGCGTACGCAACGAACGCCGCCCCTCGGGCGGCGTTCGTTGTTTGCGGCGGGCTAGCCCTCTTCGGTTCGGGTCTCTTCGGAGGCTTCGGCGCTGGCGTTTTCCGTGTTGGCGAGCTCCTGGGTCACGTCGGGGAAGACGCGGCGCCCGCCTCCTTCGCGCTCCAGCAGCTCCCGGTACTCCTTGAGGTCGATGAAGCGGTCGGTGGCGCTGCGGATGTCGAGGTCCACGAGCTCGGGGATGCCCAGCAAGTGCACCTCCTTGCCCATCGTGCGCACGGCCTCCACGGCCGGGACCAGCTGCGCCGCGCCGCTGGCCAGGAGCGCCACGTCCCAGCGGGGCGCGGTGATGAGCAGGTCGGTGGCGATGTGGGCTTCGAAGCTGGGCGCCTCGCCGCGCACCTCGCGCGAGCGCACCGAGTAGCCCATGAAGATCAGGGCGTCCAGGAACTTTTGCTGTCGTTCGTCGTTCCAGTCGGTGATCGGGGCGTAGTAGAAGGCGTTGAAGAGCGCGAACCCGGAGGGAAAGTGCTCGATCACCTTGCGGTGGTCCACGTTCCAGCCCATCCGCTTGGCGCAGTTGTACACGAACGAGCCGTCAATAAACAAAGCCAATCTATCCACGCGCCCATCATACTCTATGCGCCCCGCAAACGAAACGGCGCGGGCGGGCCCGCGCCGTTTCCGGACGTGCGGGCCTCAGCCCTTCTGCGGCTCGCAGGTGTTGACCCCGAGCAGGCGGTAGAGCGGGCAGAAGCGGAAAGCGGCCGTGACCACCAGGATGATGCCGACGATGAGCGCGACCGTACCCCAGGTACCGGCGATCCAGCCCACGAAGTAGGCGAGGAGCAGCACCACACCGAGCACGAAACGGAAGATCTGATCTCCCTTCCCAACGTTGCAGCCCATGATGTCACCTCCTCTTCAAGCCTAGCAGACCGCCCCCGCGGCTGCAGCGACGCGCTCACGTTTAGCCGCCGACCCGGAGCACCACCTTACCGAAGACGGCGCGGTCTTCCAGGAGTTCGTGACCGCGCGCCGCCTCCGCCAGCGGCAGCACCCGGCCCACCACCGGACGCAGCGCTCCCGCCTCGACGTGGCGCAGCACCTCGAAGAGGCGCGCCTTCGAGCCCATCGTCGAGCCGTAGATCGTGAGCTGGCGGTAGAAGACGTGGGCCAGCGGGGTCTGGGCCAGGTAGCCGGAGGAGGCGCCGACGAGCGCGATCCGGCCTCCGTTGCGGGTGGCCTTGAGGACGCCCTCCCAGAAGTCGGCGCCGGTGTGGTCGGCCACCGCGTGCGCGCCCCCGCCGGTAAGCTGGCGCACCCGCCGGTGCCAGCCGGGCTCGCGGTAGTTCACCGTCGCCTCGGCCCCCAGCGCCCGGGCCTGCGCCAGCTTCTCCTCGCTGCCCGCGGCGGCGAGCACCCGGGCGCCGAAGAGCCGCCCGATCTGCAGCGCCGCGCTGCCGACCCCCGAGCCCGCGGCCATCACGAGCAGCCACTCGCCCGGGCGCACCTGCAGCTTGTCCACGACCATCTGCCAGGCGGTGAGGAAGACGAGCGGCACCGCCGCGGCCTCCTCGAAGCTCAGGTTTTCGGGCTTGGGGAGCAGGTTGGCCCGGGGAACGACCACGTACTCGGCGTAGCCGCCCCAGACGTGTTCGCCGAGGATCCTGTATTCGGGGCAGAGGTTGTCGCGCCCCGCCAGGCAGGCCTCGCAGCGGCCGCAGGAGAGGCCGGGGTTCAGCACGACTTCACGGCCGGTCAGGTCTTCCTCCACGCCCGGCCCCACGGCGTCCACCACGCCGCTGACGTCGGAGCCCAGGACGTGCGGCAGCGGCAGCTCGGGCGAGGCCGCCCCCTTGCGCACCCAGACGTCGAGGTGGTTGAGCGCGACCGCGCGCACGCGTACGCGCACCTCGCCCGGCCCCGGTTCGGGGTCGGGCAGCGCGGCGGGGCGGAGCACCTCGGGCCCGCCGCGGGCGTTCATGACCACGGCTTGCATGGGTTCAGCATAACGCCCCGCGGCGGCGGGGCGTGGGGTCTAGAGGGCGCGGACGGCCGCCGCGACCTCGTCGTAGGGCGGCTCCTGACCCGGATTCTCGGCGATCCAGGCCCAGCGGATCTTCCCCTCGGCGTCCGCCACGAAGGCGGCGCGCTGCGCCAGCTCCCGCAGCCCCTTGAGTTCGGGCAGCACCACCCCGAAGGCGCGGATGGCCTCCTTGTTGAAGTCGGAGAGCAGCGGGTAGTCGATACGGTTCTTCTCTGCGAAGGCCGCCTGGCAGAACGGGGTGTCGACGCTGAGGCCCACGACCTGGGCGCCGACCTCGTTGTAGGCGGCCATGCTGTCGCGGAAGGTGCAGAGCTCCTTTTCGCAGACCGAGGTGAACGATCCGGGGAAGAAGAGGATCACCAGCGGCCGGCCGCGGCCGTACGCGGCGAGGTCGACGGGCTCGAGGTCCTTGGTGAACACGGTGGCCTGGGGTATGGGGTCGCCTACGTTTACGCTCATCTCGATCCCTCCGCGTTCCAGCCTACTCCGGTGGGCCGCAGCAAAGGTGACGCGTGGCAGAATACGGGGGATGGTCGAGGTCCGGGGCCGCCGCGTCGTGATCACCCCGCCCGCGGGCGCGGTGGCCTTCGTGGCCGACGTGACCGACTGGACCCACGACCCCTGGCCCCTGCGCGGCCCCGTCGAGCTCGAGCTGCCGCGGGGGGCGATCCTGGAGTACGCGTTCCTGGACGCCTCCGGAGCGCCGCTGGCCGACCCCGACAACCCCGAGACGGCGCAGAACCCCTGGCGCCCCTACGCGCGCGTCGTGCGCCTGCCCGGCGCCCTACATCCGCCTTCGTACCCCAAGACGCTGCTGGGAAGGGTGCGCCCGCTGCGCACCGGGGGGCGCCGGATCGTCGTCTACCAGCCCCCGGCGGGTCCGGCGGCCACGCTGCTCGTCTTCGACGGGGTGGCCTACCACCGCATCGGCCGGCTGGCGCACGCCGCCGAGGCGCTTTGGCGCGAGGGGCGGATCGTACCGTTGCGGCTCGTCTTCAGCGAGCCTGAAGACCGCGAGCGCGAGTACCGCTTCGACCCCGCGCTCGAGCGGCACCTGCTCGACGAGGTGCTGCCGGCGGTCGAGGTGGCGTTCGGTCCCGGGGGGCCCTGGGGGGCATGGGGGGCGAGCCTGGGCGGGCTCGCGGCGCTGTGGTTGGGGCTCGAGCACCCCGACGTCTTCCCCCGGGTCGGCGCCCAGTCCCCGGCGCTGCTGGCCGTCCCCGGAGGGCGCGACGCCCGCCGCGACCCCGAATGGCTGAGGGAGCGCTACGCCGAGGCCGCGCGCCTGCCGGAGCGGGTCCTGCTGCAGGCGGGCTGGCTCGAGTGGCTGCTGGCGCCGGCGCGCCGCTTCGCGGCGGTGTTGGCGGAGCGGGGAGCGGCGCACGAGTACCGCGAGTTCCCCGGCGGCCACAACTGGACGACCTGGCGGATCGGCCTGGAGGAGGGGCTGGTGGATCTGTTCGGCGCCGACCTTGACGTAAGATAGGGCCGTGCCGCGCGACTGGGACGCCTACTACCAGGGCAGCCCCGAAGCCTTCGACCCCGCCTTCGTGGTGCGGGCCTACGGCTTTCTGCTGCCGGAAGGGGAGGTGCTCGACCTCGCGGGCGGAACCGGACGCAACGCCTTCTTCCTGGCCTGCCGGGGGCACCGCGTCTTCCTGCTGGAGAAGAGCCCGGTCGCCGTCGAGCGGGTGCGCGCCATGGCGCAGCGGCGGCGGGCCGCGGTGCACGCCCTGGTGGCCGACCTCGAGGCCGCGCCCGACGACCTTCCCCCCGGGCCCTTCACGGGTGTGGTCGTCAGCTACTTCGTCAGCCGGCCGCTGATGAAGCGGCTGGCGCCGCGGCTCAAACCCGGGGGTCTGGTCCTCGTCGAGGGCTTCAACCGCAGCGAGGCGCTGCGCCGGGGGCGGCCCGACAGCCCGCACTACTGGGAGCCGGGTGAGCTGATGCGGCCCCCCGGGGGGCTCGAGCTGCTGGCGGCGGGGGAGGGCTGGCAGGGGCTGGCCTACCGCAGCTGGGCGGTCTGGCGCCGGAGCTGAGGCGCACGCGGTATACTTCGCAACATGAACAAAATCTGGTCGCACATGCGCGACGCCCTCGATCGCGTCAGCGGGGCGGGCCCCGAGACCGCGGGCTGGGGCGAGCGCGGCTACCAGGCGGCCGCCTGGGTGGGTCTGGTCGTCCTCGCCTGGGCCTTTGCCTGGCTGGGCAAGGCCTTCACCCTGCGGGCGGCGCGCCGGCTCGCGCCGCGGGTGCGCCGCCGGCTGGCGGGCGGTTGGGACCTGGTCTTCTGGGGCGCGGCGCTCGTCTTCGCCGTGGCCGTCTTCGGCCTCGGCGACCCGCAGCAAGCGGCGCGCGCCGTGGCCAAGCTGCTCTTCGTCTACCTGGTCTGGGTGGGGCTCGAGGCGCTGATCGAGGGCCGGCTGGTGCGCCGCGGCTTCGACCCCAACCTGGTGCTGCTGCTGCGCTACGTGACGCTGACGCTGCTCGTCATCTGGGCCGCCTACATGGTGGCGGGGGCCCAGATCGCCCCGGTGATCGGGGCTCTGGGCGTGCTCGGCCTGGCCGTGGGGCTGGCGGCGCAGGACACCTTCTCCAACTTCATCGCCGGCATCATCCTGCTGATGGACCGCCCCTTTAAGATCGGTGACTGGGTGCAGATCGGCGGCGAGTACGGCCAGGTCGAGGGGCTGACGCTGCGCACCACCCGGCTGCGCACCCCCGACAACGAGAGCGTCGCCATCCCCAACGCCGTCGTGGCCGGGGGCGAGATCAAGAACCTCTCGGCGGGCGGTCCGCTCAGGCTGCGCATCCCCGTGGGCGTGGCCTACCGCCACGACACCCGCGAGGTGCGGCAGGCGCTCGAGGCCGTGGTGGCCGCGCACTCCAAGCTGCTCAAAGACCCCGCGCCTGCGGTGCTCGTCACGGGACTCGGCGACAACAGCGTCGACTTTACCCTCGTCGTCTGGATCCCCGAGCGCGAGATCCCCAACTATCCGGTCGTGGCCGCCGAGCTGACGGAGGCGGCGAAGATCGCCCTGGACGAAGCCGGTTTCGAGATCCCCTTTCCGCAGCGCACCGTCTGGTTCCCCGAACCGCTGCGGGTGGTTCAGGAGGCACCGTCCGACGGGTAGGCCGCCTCCAGCGCCTCCCATAGCGGCAGCAGCGCCGCGTGCAGCCGGTCGAGGCCGGCCTCGGTGGGCCGCAGCCGCGCGCGGGCGCGCTCGAGCAGCCCCCCGGCCGCCAGCCGCTCCGCCGCCGGGGCGAGGACGCGGCCGAGTTCCGCGAGGCCGCTGCGGCGGGCCAGACCGGCCAGGTCCACCCCTTCGCGCAGGCGCAGGCCCATCATCAGGCTTTCCTTGGCGTGCTCGAGCGGGCCGATCACCTCGCGCAGGGGCGGCTCGCCCGCGGCCCAGCGGGGCAGCGGCGGGTTGGTGCGGCGCTCGGCCACGCCCGGCCCCGCGGGGGTGTGGAAGTGGGCGCTGGCCGCGGGCCCCAGCCCGCCCCATTCCGCCATGCGCCAGTAGGCGAGGTTGTGGCGCGCCTCCTCGCCGGGGCGGGCGAAGTTGCTCACCTCGTAACGTGCGAGCCCGGCGCGGCCCAGAACCTCGCGGGCGAGCTCGAAGGCCTCGGCTTCGCGGTCGGGGTCGGGCTCCAGCCCCGCCAGGGCGAAGGGTGTGCCGGCCTCGACCTGCAGCGTGTAGGCGGAGACGTGGCCCACCCCCAGCGCCGCCGCGGTCTCCAGGTCGGCGGCCACGTCCTGGACGGGCAGCCCCAGGATCAGGTCCAACGAGACCCGAAAGCCCGCCGCCAGCGCCTCCTCCGCGGCCCGGAGCGCTCCCCGGCCCTTGTGGGCGCGGCCCAGCCGCGCGAGCACCGGGTCCTGGAAGCTCTGCACCCCCAGCGAGATTCGGTTCACCCCCAGGCTGCGCAGCTGCTCCAGGCGGGCGGGGGAGAGGGTGCCGGGGTTGGCCTCGAGGGTCACCTCGGCGCCGGGCGCGAGCGGCCAGGGCAGGGCGGCGAAGAGCCGCTCCAGCTCGCGGTCGCGCAGGTAGCTGGGCGTCCCCCCGCCCAGGTAGAGGGTGGTCAGCTCCCCCGGGCGGCGGGCGTGCAGTTCGGCGGCCTCGGCCGCCAGCCGCTCCAGGTAGCGTTCCACCAGACCCGGTCCCCGGCGCACGACGTGGAAGTCGCAATAAGGGCAGAGGGTGGGGCAGAAGGGGACGTGCAGGTAGAGGTGGCGCATCGGCGGTCTCATTGTATGCGGCGCTAGGATGAGGGGGTGGAAGGCGTCGTCCTCACCCGCTCCCCCGAGAAGGACCGCGAGCTCGCCCGCCTCCTCGACGCCTTCGGGGTACCCCACGCCAGCGTGCCCCTGGTGGAGCACGCGCCCGGGCCCGACTTCCCCGCCCTCGCCGGCGCGCTGGGCGAGGGCTGGTCCTGGGTGGCCGTGACCTCGCCCACCGCGGCCCGCTTCCTTGCCCGCGCCTGGGAGACGGCGGGGCGGCCGCCGCTGCGGGTGGCGGCGCTGGGCGGGGGAACGGCCCGCGCGCTCGAGCGCGCGGGGCTCGAACCCGGCTTCACCGCCCCCGAGGCCTACGGCCGGGCGCTGGCCGAGAGCCTGCCGGAGCCCGGCCCCCTGCTCTGGCCCACCTCGAGCCGGGCCGGAAAGGAGCTGGGCCGCATCCTGGAAGCGCGGGGCTTTCGGGTGCGGCGGCTCGACGCCTACACCACCCGCCCCCGGGCGCTCGCGCCGGAGGAGGTCGCGCGGCTCGAGGCCGCCGCCGTCGCGGCGCTCGCCTCGCCCTCGGCGGTAGCGGCCTGGGCGCGCGCCACCGCGGCCCGTCCTCCGCTGGCCGCGATCGGCCGCGTGACGGCGGAGGCGGCGCGGGCCGCCGGCTTCGCCCGCGTGGTCTGGCCGCGGCAACCCGGGGTCCGGGGCTGGGCCGAACGGATTCGCGACTTGTACGAAGAAAAGGGACACCTGCCCTGAGGCGGTTTGGGGTAAACTGCCGCTTGGGAGGGCGTCGTGGAACCGCCGCTGGAGCTCGTCGGAATCAGCCACAAGACCGCACCCATCGGGGTGCGTGAATGCGTGGCGGTTTCCGGTGCGCGCCTTGCGGCGCTGCTTGAGGAGCTGGCCGACGAAGCCGACGAGGCCGTGGTCGTCTCGACCTGCAACCGCACCGAGGTCTACCTGGTGCGTCCGCGGCGTCCGGCGCTCGAGATCTACCGCGACCATCTGGGCCACTACACCGACTACGCCTACCGCCACCGCGGTCTGGCGGCGCTCCGGCACCTCTTCCGCGTCGCCGCCGGGCTCGACAGCCTGGTGGTCGGGGAGGCGCAGATCCTGGGTCAGGTGAAAAGCGGCCTCTTCGCCGCGCGCCAGGCCGGCACGACCGGCCCCATCAGCGAACAGGCGTTCCAGACGGCGATCGCCGCCGGCAAGCGGGCCCGCGCCGAGACCGCGATCGGCCGCGGCGCCACCAGCGTGGCCTACGCCGCGGTGGACCTCGCCCGCGCCGTCTTCGGGGACCTGGCGGGCCTGCGGGCCCTGGTCCTGGGCGCCGGCGAGATGGCCGAGCGGGTGCTCGAGCACCTGGCCCACTACGGCGCCCGCGAGGTCTGGGTGCTGAACCGAACCCCCGAGAACGCGGAGAAGCTCGCCGGACGCTACGGCGGCCGGGCCTGCGGCATGGAGCACGTGGCCGAGGCGCTGGCCTGGGCCGACATCGTCATCGCCTCCGCGGCCGCCCCCCACTACGTGGTGCGCCAGTCGCGGGTGCGCGAGGTGCTGGAGAGGCGCACCCAGCCGCTCTTCCTCATCGACATCGCCCTGCCGCGCAACGTGGAGCCGGCGGTGGCGCGGCTGCCCGGCGCCTACCTCTACAACCTCGACGACCTGGAGACCGTGGCCGAGAAGAACCGCGCGGCGCGCGCGGGCGAACTGCCCCGGGTGGAGCGCATCGTGGCCGACGAGCTCGCCGGCTGGATGGAGTGGTACGCAGGCCACGTCGCCGCCGACCGGATCCAGCGGCTCAAGGCCTGGATCGAAGACGGTCTGCGCCGGGAGCTCGAAGCCGCCCTCGGCGGCGCGGCGCGGGAGGAGGAGCTGGAACGGCTGGTGCGGCGGCTCGTCGGCAAGACCGCCCACCCCCTGATCCGGATGGCCAAGGATCCCAAGCTGGGCCCGCGGCTCGAGCGGATGCTGGAGGGCTAGCGTGACCGCCGCCCTGGCCGGCCTGGGGGCGCTCGTACTCCTGGCCTCGCTGGTCTGGGACGAGCGGCGCTCGGGCTGGTCGCTGGGATTCTTCTTCGCGGCGGCCGTCTGGCACGCGGTCACCACCGGACAGGTGCTGGGTTCCTCGTTCGAGGCGGCGATGCTGCTCGTCATCGGGCTCGTGGGGGTGGCCCGCGGCTACGCCAACCGGCCCCGCTGGCGCACCTGGGTGCGGTACGCCTACGCCACCGCGCTCTTCTTCGCGTTGCTCTCGCTGCGTTTCGTGGGCACCACCAGCGGGCCGCTGCCCTGGTCGCTGGTGGTGTTCCACGCGGGGGTCCTCACCCTCGCCTACGTCAGCCTGACCGTCGCCTTCCTGGCGGCAGTGGCGGGCTGGGCCCAGCACCGCCGGCTCAGGTCCGCGCCCTGGCGCTCGCTCTCGGCGCCGCCGCTCGTCGGCCTGGCGCGGCTCGAGGGCCCCTACCTGCGGGCCGGTTACGTCCTTTACACGGTGGGCGTGCTCACGGGGATGGCCTGGGCCTGGCGGCTGTGGGGGAGCCCGGTCGCCCCCGACGTAAAGGAGCTGGCCACGCTGGTGACCTGGGCGCTCTTCACGCTGCTGCTGCTCGAGCACCGCCCGGGCCGCGTCAGCGGCGGCCGGGTGCTGCTGTGGTGGGCGGCCTACGCCGCCTTGGTCTTCGTCTTCTTCGTGGCCCCGTACTGGGGCGGTCGCCACCCCGTTTAGCATATGTAAATCATAGCTTGACAAATCATAAAACAGAGGTTTACAATCAGGCCAAGGAGGTCAAGATGCTGGCTCCGGTTCCTTGGCAAGACCCCACGATTCTCGCGGCCCGCGTGCGGGAGCTGCGCCGCGAGGCGGCGGCGGCCCGGCGCACCCGACCTGAAGCGACGCCGGAGCCGCAGACGCGAGGCGAGGCCCGCCCCCGGACCGTTCGGGGAGCGAAAAGGCTGGGAGGCGCCCATGGATGAGTACCTGCGCATCGCCAAGCTGCTCGAAGAGGGCAAGATCGACCCCGACGAAGCCGGCCGCCTGCTCGAGGCGCTGGAGGGGGAGAGCGCGGGGCCCGCTCCCGTCGTCGGCAAAGGCTGGCTGCGGGCGCGGATCGAACGCGCCGACCTGCGGGTGCGGGTGCGTGCGGACCTGGACGCGCCCGTGATCGAGGAGGACGGCGGGCTGGAAGCGCGGCTCGAGGCCGACGGCTCCGACTGGAAGCTCAGCGCCGGCGGCGGCCGCCGGAAGTTCTTCGGCGCCTTCAACCTGCTGGATTCCCGCAAAGCGCTGCGCCTGGCCCTGCCCCCGGGGCTGGCGCTGGAGCTGCAGCTGGGCCAGGGCGAGGTTCGCATCCAGGGCGCGCTGCCGGCGCTCAGGGTGCAGCTGGGCCAGGGCCGGCTCCGCTTCGACCGCAGCGACGCGCTGGACGTGCGGCTGGGTCAGGGCGAGGTGGAGGGGCGGGTTCGCGTCGTGGAAGACCGCCACCGGGTGCAGCTGGGGATGGGCAAGGTGCGGCTGACGCTCGAACCGGAAAGCGACCTGCGGCTCAAGGTGAACGCGAGCCTGGGCGAGGTCAAGGTTTCCGGCCGGCTGCAGCATGAAGGCAAAGGCCCCTCGGTCAGCTACAGCGGCACCGTGGGCGAGGGGCGGGGAGAGCTCAAAGTGTCCGTCGGCATGGGGGACGTGGAGGTGAAGCTGCCGTGAACGAAGAACGCAAGCGCATCTTGAACCTGCTGGCCGAAGGCCAGCTGACCGCGGAGGAGGCCGAGTCGCTTCTGAGCGCGCTCGAAGAAACCCCGTCTGCAGCGCCCGAGCCCCGCAGCGGGCCCGCCCGGCTGCTGCGGATCTACGTCCACGACGGGGAGGACGGTACGGTGGTGAAGGTCAACCTGCCGCTGGCGCTGGCGCGCTTCGCCCTCAAGTTCGTGCCCGAGGAGCAACGGGCGCAGATCGTCGAGGCCGGCTTCGACCTTGACGAGTTCCTCGCTTCGCTGGGGAGCGGGGTTCCCGAAGGGAAGCTGGTGGAAGTCCACGATCCGGACGGCACCGAGGTGCTCATCGAGGTGGTATGAACGCCCTGCTCGAACGTCTACGCCGCCGCCAGCCCCGCTGGCTGCACCTGGAGGTGCGCGCCAGGGGAGCGCCGCGCATCCGGCTCGTGCTGCTGCTCGAGCCCTTCGAGACCCCGCTGGCCTTCGTGCTCGCCCTGGCGGCTTGGTGGAACGAGCGGCGCCTGGGCCGGAGGGGCGGCTGGCGCCGCCTTTTCGAACCGTCCAGGCTGGGCTTGACCGAACTGTCGCCGGCGGAGCCCCTGGTGGAAGTGAAGAACCGTGACGCTTACGTCGTGATACGTGTAGGAGGCTTGCTGTGAAACCGCTCATGCCCTACGAATGCCCCGTCTGCCACGCGCGCCTGGAGGTGACGGGCCTGGCCTGCCCCAGCTGCCAGACCCGTATCGAGGGGCGCTTCGCCGTCAACGAGTTCGCCGCGCTGCCCCCGGAGCAGCTGGAGATCCTGCGCCTCTTCGTCAAGACCCGGGGCAACCTCAAGGAGATGGAGCGGATCCTCGGCGTCAGCTACCCCACGGTGCGGGCGCGCTTCGAGACGCTGCTGCGGGTCCTTGGTTACGAGGAGGAAGCCGGGTCCGACGTGCCCGTGGAGCGGGCGCGGGTGCTCGAGCAGCTGGAGAAGGGCGAGATCAGCGCAGATGAGGCGGCGGAGCTGCTGCGTGCTTTAAAGAAACACTGAAGGTGGTGCCCTCGCCCACCTGCGACTCCACCCAAACCTCGCCGCCCAGAGCCTCGACGATGGCCTTGACGATGGCCAGCCCCAGGCCCGAGCCGCCGGCAGCGCGGTCGCGCGCCTTGTCCACCCGGTAGAAGCGCTCGAAGAGGTGGGGCAGGTGCTCGGGCGGAATGCCGGGGCCGTTGTCGCTGACCTGCACGATCACGCGGCCCGGCGGTTGCCGGACGCGCAGGGTGATGCGGGTCGCCCCCGCCTTGACGGCGTTGGCGATCAGGTTGGCGAAGACCTGGTGCAGGCGCTCGTCGTCGCCCTCCACCCAGACCTCTTCGGGAGCTTCGAGGACGATCTCGCCCTCGAAGGTGGGGGCGTACTCGCTGGCGATCTCCTGCAGCAGCCCGCGCAGCTCGACGGGCCGCACCTCGAAGCGCCAGCCGCCCTCGCTGCCCGCCAGCTCGAGCAGGTCGGTGACGAGCTTGGTCATGCGCTCGCCCTCGCGCCGGATCGTCTCCAGGCTCTCGCGTTGGACCTCGTTGACCGGAGTGCGCCTGAGCAGGTAGCCGACGTGGCCCAGGATCGCGGTGATCGGGGTGCGCAGCTCGTGGGAGGCGTCGGCGAGGAAGCGGCTCTGCGTCTGGAAGGCGTGCTCCAGGCGCTCGAGCATGCGGTTGAGCGCCCGCGCCAGCGCCGAGACCTCGTCGTGGGTCTCGGGTTCGGGCAGGCGGGTGCGCCCCTTGATGCTCACCTCCTCGGCCTTCTGGGCGATGGCTTCGAGCGGCTCCAGGGTGCGCGCCACCAGCAGGTAGGTGAGCACGCCCCCCAGGGTGAGGACGAAGATCGAGGTAAAGAGGAAGACCCGCGAGAGCTCGGCTAGGGTGGACTCCAGCGGCCGCAGCGGCTTGGCCACGAAGATGGCCACCCAGGTTTCCAGGTTCAAAGGCGCCGTCGGCGCCTTGACGAGGACGCCGTAGACGAGCAGCCTTAGCGGCGGCCGCTCGCCCTGCGGCAGCTGGGCGGTGGCCCAGACCTCGCCCTTCTGCAGCAGCTGGGCATAGTCGTTGGGGGTGAGGAGGAGGCGCTGCCCCAGGGTGCGGCTCGTCGCCACGATCACCTCGTTGGTGAACGACTCCGGCGTCGGGTGGCTGGGGATGAGCAGGTCGATCTCGCCGTAGACCGAGGGCGGCAGCACCTTGCCCAGCACCCCGGAGCGCGAGCCGATGCTGAACTCGATCTCGTACTGCTGGATGACCTGCGCCATCGCGTCCTGCAGCTCGGCGCGCAGGGTCTGGTAGAGGTAGCGCTGCAGCAGCGCGTAGACGCTGGCCCCGATGACGAGCAGCGACAGGGAGAGCACCAGCAGCGTGAGCAGGGTGATGCGGGTGCGCAGGTTCACGGGTATGGGCCGGGGCCGCTCGCCACCTTTCCTCGGGGTGCGGGGTTCAGTCTTCGCGCAGCACGTAGCCGACGCCGCGCACGGTGTGGATCAGCCGCCGCTCGCCCTCGGCCTCCAGCTTCTTGCGCAGGTAGCCGATGTAGACGTCGACCACGTTGGAGCCGCCCTGGTAGCCGGGCCAGACCTTCTCCTCGATCTCGAAGCGGCTGAAGACCTTGCCGGGGCTGCGGGCCAGCAGCTCGAGCAGCTCGAACTCCTTGTTGGAAAGCTCGATGCGCCGACCGCCGCGGAAGACCTCGCGCCCCTCCAGGTTGATGATCAGGTCGGCGACGCGGATCTCGCCGGTGATCGCTGGGGTGACCCGGCGCAGGTGGGCGCGCACCCGGGCGAGCAGCTCCTCGATGGAGAAGGGCTTGACCAGGTAGTCGTCGGCGCCGGCGTCGAGGCCCTCGACCTTGTCGGTGACGGCGTCCTTGGCGGTGAGGATGAGGATGGGGATGTTCGAGGTCTTGCGGATGCGCCGCGCCACCTCGAGGCCGTCCATGACCGGGAGCATCAGGTCGAGGATGACCAGGTTGGGGCTGGTCTCGCGGAACTTGGAGAGGCCGGTGATGCCGTCGTAGGCCACCTCGGTGCGGTAACCCTCGGCCTGGAGCTCGAGCTCGATGAAGCGGGCGATGTCCTTTTCGTCTTCGACGATGAGGATCAGCGGTCCGTCCATGTGTTCGCTGGCTTCGTAGTCGTGTTCCATCATGGTTTAGGTATAGCCTACTTTCTCATGAGAAAGTGGCGTATATCTTAAGAATACACTCATTTATGAAAATCGTCAAGCCGGCGGGCTAGCTGCTGGCGGCGAACAAAACCCAGACGGCGGCGAACATCGTGGCGCTGCCCCCGAGCACGAAGAGGTGCCACAGCTCATGAAAACCGAAGCCGCGGAAGTTGGGCCGCTTGAGCGCGTAGACCAGCGCGCCCAGCGAGTAGAGGGCGCCGCTGGCGATCAGCCAGCCCAGGGCCGCCGGCGGCAGCTGCAGCTGGGGTACCAGGAAGACCGCGAGCCAGCCCAGGCCCAGGTAGGAGAGGGTCGAGAGCCAGCGGGGCGCGGTCATCTTCCAGAGCTTGAGGGCGATGCCGAGCGCCGCCAGCCCCCAGACGAGGCCGAGCCAGCCCCAGCGCGCGACCCCGTCGAGGCGGGTGAGCAGCACCGGGGTGTACGACCCCGCGATGAAGAGGAAGATGGCCGCGTGGTCGAGCTTGCGCAGCCAGGCGAGGCCGCGCTCCCCCAGCCGAGCGGCGTGGTAGCCGGCGCTGGCGGTGTACATCAGGAACATGGTCACGCCGAAGACGACGGCCCCCGCCACCAGCCGGGGATCGGGCCAGGCCAGGGCGACGAGCCAGCCCAGACCGGCGAGGGCCAGCAGCGCGCCGGCGGCGTGGGTGTAGGTGTTGACGGGTTCGCGCGGGGTCTTCACCCCTCCAGGCTACGCCGGGTCCGCTTGAGCTGGGTGAGCCTCGGGGGCGCGGGCGAAGACCCAGAAGCGGTCGGCCAGCAGGTCGGGTTCGCGGCCGTCGGGATAGGTGAGGGCGAAGACGGGGTCGAAGCCCAGCGCCTCCAGCATCGCCCGGACCTCGTCCGGCTCGTAGCCCCGCTCCAGGTGCACCTCCACCTCGCCCTCGACCCAGGCCTCGAGCCGGCCCAGCCGGGTCGCGGCGTCGTAGCCGTAGACGAGCCGTACCCCGTCTTCTTCCCAGGCCTCCTCACGCCAGAGCTCGCGCAGGCCTTCGGGGGTGTTCAGGTCGGCGGCGAGCCATCCCCCGGGGTGGAGGTGCCGCAGGGCGGTGCGGAAGGCCGCCTCCAGGTCCGCGGGTTCGGTGAGGTTGTTGAGGCTGTCGAAGGCGGAGTAGACGAGGTCGAAGCGGCGTCCCAGGTCGAAGCCGCGCACGTCGGCCCGTTGGAACCACACCCCCGGCAGCTTGGCGCGGGCGCGGGCGAGCATGGCCTCGGAGACGTCCACCCCCGCGGCCTCGAGGCCGCGGGCCACGAAGGGTTCGAGGGCGCTGCCCGTCCCCGCTCCCAGCTCGAGCACGCTGCGAGGGAAGCAGCCCTCGCCCCCCAGCACCGCGAGCACGAAACGCGCCCAGCCCTCGTAGGGGACGTCTTCCATGAGGCGGTCGTAGACGCGGGCGAGGATCGAAAACGGCGGGTGCGGCTCCACGCTCCCCAGTCTACGGCGGTACAATGGAACCATAGCACCCCCCTTTGGGGAGAAAGGACCGAGCATGAAACGTTTCCGTACCCGTGCGCTGCACGTGGGTTCGCGGCCCGACCCGGCCACCGGGGCCCACGTCACCCCCGTGTACCGCACGTCCACGTTCGCGTACGGATCCTTCGACCGCGGCGCGCGAATGTTCGCGGGCGAAGAGTCCGGCTACGTCTACACCCGCATCGGCAACCCCACGGTGCGGGTGTTCGAAGAGAAACTGGCGAACCTCGAGGGCGCCGAGGACGCGGTGGCCTTCGCCAGCGGCATGGCGGCGATCGCGGCGCTCACCCTCACCTTTCTGCAGCCGGGCGACGAGCTGGCCTTTCTCGGTCCGCTCTACGGCGGCACCGAGGGGCTCTTCCTGGAGACGCTCACGCGCTTCGGCATCCAGGTGCGCGACGTTTCCGAAGAACCGCCCTCGGCGTGGGTGGGCCCCCGCACCCGGATGCTCTACGTGGAGACGCCCACGAACCCGACCCTGCGCATCCACGACCTGGCCCAGGTCGGCGAGGTCGGGCGCGCGCACGGGGTGCTGACCGTCGCCGACAACACCTTCGCCACCCCCTACCTGACGCGGCCGCTCGAGTTCGGTCTCGACGTGGTGGTGCACTCGGCGACCAAGTACCTGGGGGGTCACGGCGACGCGATCGGCGGTGTGGTCGCGGGACCCGGGGAGATGATGCAGGAGCTGCGGATGCACGGCCTCCGCCACGTCGGCGGGGCGATGAGTCCGGAGGACGCCTTCCTCTTCATGCGGGGGATCAAGACGCTGGCCCTGCGCATGGAGGCCCACTGCGACGGCGCCGAGGCCGTGGCCGCCTACCTGGCCCGCCACCCGGCGGTGGCCCGCGTCTACTACCCGGGGCTGCCCCAGCACCCCGGGCACGAGGTCGCCGCACGCCAGATGGACCGCTACGGCGGGATGGTGGCCCTCGAGCTCCACGGCGGCTTCGACGCCGCCCGCGTCTTCCTCGACGGCCTCGAGCTCTTCACCCAGGCGGTCTCCCTGGGCGACGTCGAGTCGCTGGCCACTCACCCGGCGAGCACGACCCACGAGTTGCTGCCGCCCGAGGTGCTCGAGCGCCAGGGGATCACCCCCGGTCTGGTGCGGCTTTCGGTGGGCATCGAGGACCCGCGCGACCTGACCGAGGACCTGGAGCAGGCCCTCGCCCGGGTCGAGCGCAGCCTCGTCTCCTAGCGGGAGCGAAAAAGAAGGCCGCCGCGCCGTGGCGCGGCGGCCCGCCTTTGGAAGCGGCTACGAGACCTTCTTGTAGCGCAGGTACCAGCGCTTGAACTCGACGTACTCGTCCTTCTTCGCCTCGTCGGCCTTGATGTCGTCGATGGTGCCCGGAGGCGGCACGATCGCCGACTCGCCCGGACGCCAGTCGGCCGGGGTGGCCAGACCGGTCTTGTCGGTGAACTGCAGCGCGTCCACCAGGCGCAGCACCTCGTCGATGTTGCGGCCGTTGGTCAGCGGGTAGTAGAGCATCGCGCGGAGGATGCCCTTGTCGTCGATGACGAAGACGGTGCGCACCGCGGCGGTGTCGGCCGCGGCGGGGTGGACCATGCCGTAGAGGCTCGAGACCTTCATGTCCAGGTCGGCGATCACCGGGAAGTCGATGGTGATCCCGGTCAGGTCCTCCAGGTCCTTGATCCAGGCCAGGTGGCTGTAGATGCTGTCGATCGAGAGACCGACGAGCTGCACGTTGCGCTGGGCGAACTCGTCCGCGCGCTTGGCGAAGCCCAGGAACTCGGTGCTGCAGACCGGGGTGAAGTCGGCCGGGTGACTGAACAGCACCACCCACTTACCCTTCAGGTCCGAGAGCTTGAGCGTGCCCTTGGTGGTCTTGGCCTCGAAGTCGGGCGCCGGTTCGTTGAGCCGCGGAAGCGAGACGACTTTTTCTGTGTTTTCCATACCCGTATACCTCCAAGGGGTAGGATAGCGCAAATCACCTTTTAGTGCAAGTCATTACTATTAGGTATTTCTGAGGAAGCGGGGCGTCGTAGAATGCTCGTGCATGCACTGGCTGATCGACGCGGCGGACGGCGGGGCTTCGGAGCGGATGCTGGAGCGCGCCCGCGAGCTGACGGCCCAAAAACGCCGCGTGTGGTGGTTGACGCTGCCTTCGAACCGCAACTTCGCTTTGCGGCGGCTCGCGGCCCGGGGAGCTGCCCTGGGGGCCGAGGCGGTGCACTTTCAGCAGGTGCACCAGCGGGTGCTGGCCCAGGCCGGCCGCACCGGAACCTTCCTCTCGACCGGCCTGCGGGTGGCGCGGGTGGGGGAGGCGCTGCGCGAGCTGGCGGGCGGGCGCATGCCCGCGCCCGGCGAAGCACGCCTCTTTGCCCGCGCCATCGCCGAGCTCAAGCGCTTCGAGGTCGCCCCCGAAGAGGTGCCGGTCGGCGACGCCGAGTCCCGCAGGTTGCAGCGCGTCTACGCCGCCTACGAGCGGGCCAAGGGCGCGGCGCTGGACCCCGACGACGTGGCCCGGCTCGCCGCCGACCTGGTGGCCGAGGGCGCCTGGCGTCCCGAGACCGACGCGGTCTTCGCCGCCGGGTTCTGGGAGCTCTCGCCGCTCGCGCTCTCGCTGCTGACCGCGATGGAGCGGGCCGGCGTCGAGGTCTGGGCTTCGCTCCCCGAACCCCCGGGGCCCGCGGAGGACCCGCCGCGGCTGCCTGCGGCGGTCGCGGTCTGGCGCGCCGAGAACCCGGTGCACGAGCTGCGCTGGGTGCTGGCGGAGATCAAGCGCGACCTGCTGGTCGGGGGGTTCGACCCCCTCGAGCTGGCGCTCGTCGTCCCCCCCGAGCGCCTGGAGGCGACCAAGATGCTCGCCCGCGAGTACGACCTCTACCTGATGGACGAGACCTACCACGCCCCCAGCGAGGAGGAGCCGGGCAAGCTGCTGGTCGATCTGCTGCGCTTTCCCGACCACCCCACGGCCGAGGGGCTCTTCCTCTTCGAGGAGCTGGCCCCGCTGGGGCGCGCGGCGCTGGCGCGGGGGCTGGCCGGTCTGGACGCGATCCGTAAGCTGGCCCGGCAGCTCGACGAGGCCGAGGGCGGCCGCCTGGCGCCGACGTTGGAGGCGGTGCTCGCCTCCCTCGACCCGCTCGCCGGCGCGCCCGCGGAGGACGCGGCGCGGCGCGCCCACCTGCTCGCCTGGGCGGAGCGGCTGGTGGACGGCCGGCCGCTGCTGGCCCAGAGCCGCTGGCGCGAGGTCTTCCTGCTGCGCGCCCGCGAGGCGCTCGAGGCCGGGGGCCCCGAAGGCTTCCGCGCCTGGTGGGCGGGGCTGCTGGAGCGGGTGCGCCTGCGGGCGCGCCGGCCCGGGGGCGTGGCCCTGCTCAGCCCGCGGGAGGTCAGCGGACGCCGCTACCGCAAGGCCTACGTCCTGGGGGCGAGCGAGGGGGTCTACACCCTGGGCGAGCGCGAGGACTACTTCATCCCCGAGGAGGCGCGGCGGCCCTGGTCCGAGGTTTTCGAGCGGATCTACGCCGAACGGGGGGTGCTGCCGCGCCGCCTGCGGGGCCGGGACGTGCACCTGTGGCGCAGCCTGCGGGCTTTGGCCGACGAGGTCGTGATCAGCTACCCGGAGGCCGATGGGGGGCGGCCGCTGGAGCCGGAGCACGACCTGGTGGGTGCGGCCGAGCCCCGGCCCATGGGGCCGGTGCCGCTGGTCAGCCGGGCGCTCTCGCGTGAGGGCTCGGGCTACCGCGCCCCCCGCGAGGGCGTGCCGCTGCCCGCGCCCAGCGGCCTGAGCCAGGTCTACCGCTTCGATCGCAGCTACGGCGGCTGCGGCTTCCGCTCCTGGCTGGAGGCCCGCGAGGGCCTGCGGCCCGACGAGGACGAGCGCCCCGAGTGGTACCGGGCGCTCGAGCGGCTCGCCGAGGCGAAACGCGAGGGGCGCGCCCCCGACCCGGAGGCCCTGGCCCGCTGGGGAATGACGCCCGCGCGCTTCGAACGCCTGACCTTCTTCCCGGGCGTGAGCTTCGGGGAGCTGACCGTGCACGTTCACGCCGGCGAACGCGAGGGGCGCACCGCGCGCGTCTACCGCTTCGGCGAGGAGCCGCTTACGGAGGCGGAGGTGCGCGAGCGGCTGCGCGACCGCTGGGTCGAGTTCATCGTCGCCGGAACCTACCTGCGCCGCGGCTACGCGGTGGAGCTGTGGTACTGGCCGCTGGGAGGTCCGCCGGTGCGCGGCTACGGCGCCGACCCGCAGCGCGACCGCGAGGCCTGGGTGCGCAAGTTCCAGGAGATGGCCGACCAGCGACGCCGCTGGGCCGAGCGGGCGCTGGAGCGCTGGCGCGCCGCCCGCGCCGAGGCGGTGCCCGGCTGGCACTGCCGCAGCTGCCCCTTCGCCGACGTCTGCCGAAAGGACGAGGTGGAAACGTGAAGGTCCGCATCGCCTCCGCTGGCACCGGCAAGACCTACGCGCTGACGAGCCGTTTCACCGCCGCGCTCGCCGAGCACCCGCCCTACCGCCTGGCCGCGGTCACCTTTACCCGCTCGGCGGCGGCCGAGCTGAAGGCGCGCCTGCGCGAGCGCCTTCTGGCCATCGCCGAAGGCCGCTTTAAGCCTTCGGGCGCGGAGGACGTTCCCCCCGAGGCGGTGGTGCGGCGCGCCGGGGCGCTGGCCACCGAGGTGCTGGGCGCGACCGTGACCACGATCCACGGCTTCTTCGCCGAGCTCCTGCGCCAGAACGCCCTGGCGCTGGGGCTCGAGCCCGACTTCCTGCGCATCGACGCCTCCGAGGCGCAGCAGATCTTCGCCGAGGAGGCGCGCGCCTACGTCTACCTGAACGAGGAGACCGACGAGCTGGCCGAGGTGCTGGGCCGGCTCTTCGCCAAGCGCTCGCTGGCCGCCGAGCTGCGGCCGCAAGGGGCGGCGGCGGAGGCGCTGTGGACCCATTTCCGGGCGGTGCTGGAGCGGTACGCGCGGCGGCTCGGGGGCGAGGCCCTGGGGCCGTCCGACATCGAGCTGCACGCCTGGCGGCTGCTCGAGCGGGCGGGGCGCGAGGAGGCGCTGGCGGCGCGCATCCGCTCGCGCCTGTCCCGGGTCTTCGTGGACGAGTACCAGGACACCAGCCCGCTGCAGGGCCGGGTCTTCGCGGCGCTGGAGGCGTTGGGGGTGGAGGTCGAGGTCGTGGGCGACCCCAAGCAGTCGATCTACGCCTTCCGCAACGCCGACGTGGAGGTCTTCCGCGAGGCCATGCGCCGCGGGGAGCCGCTGCCGCCGCTGGTGACGAGCTGGCGCCACGACCGGGCGCTGGTGCGCTTCCTCAACCGCTACGTCGACTGGGTGGCGGACGAGCGTCCCGAGGCGTTCGCGCGCGCGGAGGCGCCGCCGGTCGAGGCGCGGCCCGGCGCCGGGCCGGGCCGGGTGCGGCTCCAGCTCGTGCAGGGCGAGGCGCGCCAGGACGCGCTGCGACCCTACGAGGCCGACCAGCTCGCCCGCTGGCTGCTCGAGCAGCACGCGGAGCACGCCTGGCGCGAGATGGCCGTGCTGGTGCGCAGCCACAGCTCGGTGCCGCTCCTCGCCCGCGCCCTCTCCGCCCACGGCGTGCCGCACGTCGTCGTCGGCGGACGCGGCTTCTACGACCTGATCGAGGTGCGCGACCTGGTGCACGCGGCGCGGGTGGCGCTCGACCCGCGCGGGCGGTTCAGCCTCGCCGCCTTCCTGCGCGGCCCCTTCGCGGGGCTGGACCTGGCCCGCGTCGAACGGGTGCTGGAGGCGGAGGACCCGCTAGCCGAGCTCGAGCGCGCCGCGCCCGAGGTGGCCGAGCGCGTCGCCCGGCTTTCCCGCTGGGTGCAGACCCTGCGCCCCCTCGACTTCTTCGAGCGGATGGTGCGCACCCCCTTCCTGAACGGCGAGAGCTACCTCGAGCGGCTCGAGCCCCCCGCCCGCGCCAACGTCGACCAGCTCCTCTTCCGGCTGGCGAGCCGGCGTTACGGGCGGCTCGAGTTCCTGCTGCGCGACCTCGAGGAGCTGCGCGGCAGCGACGAGGCCGGCGTTCCCGAGGGCGGCTTCGACGCGGTGCGGATCTACACGATGCACGGCAGCAAGGGGCTGGAGTGGCCGGTCGTGGCCGTCTTCGACCTCAACCGCGGCCAGCCCGACGGCGCCGAACCCTTCTACGTGCGCCCCGGCTCGGGCGAGTTCGCCGCCGAGGCGGACCCCGACTACGCGCGCTTCGCCGCGGAGTGGAAGGAACGGGAGCGGCAGGAGGCCTACCGCCTGCTCTACGTCGCCCTCAGCCGCCCCCGGTCGCGGCTGCTGCTCAGCCTGAGCGTGCAGCTCAAGCCCGACGGCGAAGGGCTGCGGCCCAAGTTCTGGCGGCGCACCCTGGGGCGCACCCTGATCGAGGAGATGAACCTGGCGGCGTGGGACGCGCTCGAGGTGGAGCGGCTCGACGTCGAGCGGCTGCCCGCGCCCAAGGCCGCCGCGGCCGCGGCCCGCCGCGCCGCCGAGGTGGACGAGCGCCTGCGCGCCCCGGTGGAGCCGCTGGCGCGGCCTCCGGTCTACTCGCCCAGCGCCCTCAAGGCCGAACGCCCGGCCCCGCCCGAACTGGACGACGAGGGCGACGTCGCCGTCGAGCTCGAGGAGGCGGGGGTGGACCCGGGGCTGGTGGCGCGCACCGTGGGCATCCTCGTCCACTACGCCATCGGGCAGGACTGGGGACCCGAGCGCCTCGCCGACCTCTGGAACCAGGAGGCGGTGCAACGGCTCACCGAACCCGAACGCACCCGGGTGCAGACCGAGGTGGCCCAGCGGCTCGAGACCTACTGGAGGCTGCTGGGCGCGGAGCTGCCGGCGCTCGCGGAGCGCGACGAGGACTACGCCGAGTTTCCGCTGCTGCTGCCCACCCGCACCCCGCGGCTGGATACGGTCTGGGAGGGCGTGATCGACCGCCTCTACCGGGTGGGCGACGCCTGGGTGCTCGAGGACTACAAGACCGACCGCGAGCTGCACCCCGAGCGCTACCACTTCCAGCTCGCCCTCTACCGCCGCGCCGTGGCCGCGGCCTGGGGCATCGAGCCGGTGGCGCGGCTGGTCTACCTACGTTTCGGCGAGGTCGTCCCCCTCGAGGCCGAGCTCCTGGAAGAGGCCTTCGAGCGTGGGGTGGCCGAGGCCGAGGAGGTCTAGCGCCGCGTCGGCGCGCTCGATCGCCAGCGTGCCCTCGACTTCGCGGCCGCTATGGATCAGCAGCAGCCCCGACCAGCGCTCGAGCACCGCGGCCTCGCCGCGCGACGCGGTCCGGGCGGCCTCCCGCAGCAGCCGGGCGGCCTCCCGCTCCCGGCCCGCTGCCAGCGCGGCCCGCAGCCGCGACTTAAGCCCCGGCGTCAGCCGCGTCTTCGAGGCGGACCTCCCAGGTGATCTCGGCGTTGAGGTTGGCCGAGGCGCTGCAGAACTTTTCGTGGCTCAGGCGTACCGCCTGGGCGAACTGCTTTTCGGTCACGCCCTCGCCGGCGCCGACGTGGACCACGTGGATGTGGGTGTAGCGCCGCGGGTGCTTCTCGGCCCGCTCGCCGGTCACCTCGACCCGGTACCGCGCCAGCGGGGTCCGCTTCTTCTTCATGATGTCGACCACGTCGTAGGCGGTGCAGCCGCCGAGCGCCGCCAGCAGCAGCTCCATCGGGCGCAGGCTCACCGCGGGGCTCGCCCCGTCCACGATCACCGTCCGGTCGTTTTCGTTGTGCGCCGCGAAGCGCTTTTCGCAAAGTTGTTCGATCACTACGGTTCGCTTCTCGCCCATCGTCCCTCCGGCCCCCACTTTACTAGAGCAGGCCGTGGGTGTAGCCGCCGTCCACCATGACCGCCTGCCCGGTCAGGTACGACGCCGGCTCGCTCACCAAAAAGGCGGCCACCGCGGCGATCTCCTCCGGCCGCGCCATGCGCCGGGCGGGGATCTGGGCCAGCAGGCGCTGCTCGAGCGCCTCGGGCGTGGTGTTCTGGCGCGCGGCGTTGTCCTCGAAGAGGTGCTTCACCCGCTCGGTGGCGGTGTAGCCGGGGCCCAGGGTGTTCACGGTGACGCCGTCCGCGGCGACCTCGCGCGACAGCGTCTTGGCGAAGCCGGTCACCGCCGCGCGCAGGGCGTTGGAGAGCGCCAGGTTCTCGATCGGCTCCTTGACCGAGATGGAGGTGATGTAGAGGATCCTGCCCCAGCCGCGCTCGCGCATGCCGGGCAGCACCCGCCGCGTCAGGCGGATCTGGGGGTAGAACAACAGCTCCGCGGCGGCGCGCCAGGCCGCCTCGTCGAGAGCGTGGGCCTCGCCGCTCGGGGGCCCCCCGGTGTTGCCCACCAGCAGGTCGACGGGTCCGAACTCGCGTTCGGCGAAGGCGACCAGCTGCTCCGCGGTTTCGGGGTCGTTCAGGTCGCCGGCGTAGTAGGCGGCGTCGCCCGCGGCGGCGCAGATCTCGGCGGCGGCACGGGCCAGCTTTTCCTCGTTGCGGGCGGAGAGCACCACCCGCGCGCCTTCGGCGGCCAGGGCGTCGGCGACGGCGCGGCCGATGCCCTGGGAGGCGCCGGTGACGATGGCGGTCTTACCCTTGAGTCCCAGGTCCATACCCCCATTATCGCAGGGCGGCGCGGTGTAGGCTGCGTTCATGGAGATCCGCGTCCTGGAAGAGCTGGTCGAGTTCGGCCAAGAAAAGATGAAGAAGATCCCCGTCTTCGACTCGCCCCACATGTTCTACGACCTCTACGCCCTGCTGCCGGGGCAGATGCAGAAGGTGCACGCCCACGAGGGTTCCGACAAGGTCTACCTGGTGCTCGCCGGCGAGGTTCGGGTGCAGGTGGGCAAGGCGCAGGCCACCCTGACCACGGGTCAGGCGACCCGCGCGCCGGCGGGCGAGGAGCACGGGGTCTGGAACGCCAGCGAGCAGCCGGCGGTGCTGCTGGTGGTGATGGCGCCGCGGCCTAGCTGAGCCGCTTGTAGTACCAGCTCAGGGTGGGGCCGCCGTCCTTGAGGTAGCGGTAGCCGAGCTTCTTCCAGAAGGCGACGGCGCCGGGGTTGTGGCCGTAGACCGCCGCATAGAGGCGCCGCGACTCGTGCGCGAGCAGCGACTCCAGGTCTTCGATGGCGGCGCGCCCGAACCCGCGGCCCTGGTGGGGTTCGGCGATCAGGATCAGCGTGACCGTGGCCTCGTCCTCGCCCGGGTAGCGGCGCTTGAAGTCGAGGTAGCCGACGGTCCGGCCCTCGTGGTTCACCAGGTAGGCGCGCCGGGCGGGGTCGGCCAGGATGGCCTCGACCTCGCGCTCGACGTCGGGAAGGGCCGGCACCTCGATGCCGATCCGTTCGAAGTGGCGCGGGCTCGCCCGGTAGACGGAGTGGATGCGGGGCGCGTCTCCCGCGCCTACGGGCTGCAGCTCGACCGCTCGTGTGGGCATCATCTCAGCGTCATTCTATCCAGTCGTGGGTGAAGGTTGTGTGACGAGCGCGACGAAGGCCAGGGCGTAGTCGCGCTCGTGGCTCAGGGTGACGAGGGCGGTCAGGCCCCGTTCGGCGAGGGCGCGCTCGAGCTCGGGGCTGAAGCGCAGCACCGGCCGCGGCCCCTGGTGGGCCACGGCGACGTCGCGCCAGCCGAGCCGCGCAGGCCAGACCTTGGCGAAGGCCTCCTTGGCCGCCCAGCGGACGGCGAGGCGGGGGGCGGGGTCGGCGGCGGCCAGCGCGTAGGCGCGTTCCTCGGGAGTGAAGTGGCGCTCGAGGAAGCGCCGGGGGTGACGCCGGTAGACCCGGCGGATGCGCTCCACCGCGACGAGGTCGCTGCCGATGGCGACGATCACGCCTGCAGTATACTTTCGGGGCGATGGCGGAGCTGCCGGGGGCGTTCCTGAACAAGATGGCCGAGCTGCTGGGGGACGAATACCCCGACTTCCTGCGGGCCCTGACCGAGGAGCCGCGCAGCCACGGGCTGCGCGTCAACACCCTGAAGCTCTCGCCCGCCGAGCTGCGGGCGCGGGTTCCCTGGGCGCTCGAGCCCATTCCCTGGAGCCCCGCGGGCTTCTACTACCCTCCGGAGGCCCGCCCCGGCCCCCACCCCTACCACTACGCCGGCCTCTACTACATCCAGGAGCCCAGCGCCCAGGCGGTGGGTGAGGTGCTGGCCCCCCGGCCCGGCGAGCGGGTGCTCGACCTGGCCGCGGCGCCCGGGGGCAAGACCACCCACCTCGCCGCCAAGATGGAGGGGCGCGGCCTGCTCGTGGCCAACGAGGTCGACTCGGGCCGCATCCGCGGCCTGCTCGACAACCTCGAGCGCTGGGGGAGCATCCAGGCGGTGGTTCAGGCTCCGGTGGCGCGGCTGGCCGAGCGCTGGGGGGCGTTCTTCGACCGGGTGCTGCTCGACGCCCCCTGCAGCGGCGAGGGGATGTTCCGCAAGGAGCCGGCGGCCGCGGCGCGTTGGGGTCCGGCGGCCCCCGCGCGCGCCGCGGCGGTGCAGGCGCGGTTGCTCGAGGCGGCCGCGGCGCTGGTGCGGCCGGGCGGGGTGCTCGTCTACGCCACCTGCACCTTCGCTCCCGAGGAGAACGAGGGCGTCGTCGGCGCCTTCCTGCGGGCGCACCCCGAGTTCGACGTCGAAGACGCACGCCTCCACCCCAGCTTCGCGCCGGGCGTCCCCGCCTGGGGCGGGGGCGAGGCCCGGCTCGCGCGGACCGCCCGCCTCTGGCCCCACCGGTTGCGCGGTGAAGGGCACTTCCTGGCGCGGCTGGTGCGGCGCGAAGGAGCGGCGGGTTCCCCCCCGCGCTTCCGTCCGCCGCGGCCCGACCACCGGGCGCTGGCCGAGTGGCGCGGCTGGGCGCGCGACCACCTGAAGAGCCCGCCCGAAGGTGCGTTGTGGGAGCGCAGCGGGCACCTCTACCTGCTGCCCGAAGGCCTGCCCGACCTGGGGCGGATCGCGGCGCCGGCGCCGGGCCTCTACCTGGGCCAGGCCAAGAAGGGCCGCTTCGTTCCCGCGGCGCACCTGGCCCACGCGCTCCCGCCCGGGGCCGCCGGGCCGGAGCTCGCCCTGCGGGCCGACGATCCCCGGGCCCTCGGCTTCGCGCTGGGCGAGCCGGTGGCGCACCAGGGCCCCGGCGGCTGGTACTGGGTGACGGTGGAGGGCTTCGGCCTGGGCTGGGGCAAGGCCAAGGGCCGGGTGCTGCGCCCGGCGCACGCCCGGCTCTAACGTTCCAGAATCTCGTAGATGAGGTCGAGGTCGTGCACGACCTCGGGTCCCGGTTCGCCCAGCCGCACCAGGTAGGCGTGCCAGCCGAGGGTGCGGGCGACGCGCACGTTGTCGGGGTAGTCGTCGAAGTAGGCGATCGCCTCCGGGGGCAGCCCCAGCTCCTCGCCCACCCGGCGGAAGATCCGCCCGTCGGGCTTCAGCAGCCCCAGGGTGTTGCTGGCGAAGAAGCGGTCGACGAACTCGGCGAGGCCGTGGTAGGCCAGGCTCTCGCGCAGGCTGGGGGTGGTGTTCGAGAGCACGGCGACGGTGTACCCCTGCACCTGCAGCCACTCGAGCAGCGGCCGTGCCCCCACGGTGGGCTCGATGAAGCGGTAGTAGGGCCAGGTGGCCACCAGCTCGGCGGGCGAGCAGCGGCTCTTGAGCCGCCGCAGCAGCTCCCGCGCCATCTCCAGCCAGAAGCGCGTCTCCTCCTCGGGCGGCACCTTCAGCCTGCGGATCTCGGCGGCGTAGCGCTCCCAGATCGGGGTCAGGGTGGCCAGCAGGGCGTCGGCTTCGAGCCCGCCGGGGGTGCAGGGGGCCAGCCACTCGGCGAACCGCCGTACCACGCCGCGGGCCGGCCGCATCAGCACCCCGTCGCGGTCGAAGACCACCGCCCGGATCATGGAGCCATTTTATCGGGATCGCGGCCCCGGAGCACGGGGCGCACGCCCCGCTCGGTGGCCAGGAAGTCCACCGGGACGTCCCAGGGGTCGCGGGGCAGCGCTTCGAGCACCAGGGCTTCGGGCACCAGGCCGATCCGCAGCACCCGCGGCGGCAGCGCCGCCAGGAAGCGGTCGTAGTAGCCGGCCCCGTAGCCGAGCCGGCCGCCGGCGCGGTCGAAGGCGAGGCCGGGGACGACGACGGCGTCGAGGCCCGCCGGATCGACCTCGGGCGCACCCGCGGCCGGCTGCTCGAAGCCGTAGCGGTGGCGTTCGCGCGGGGCGTCGAAGGGGTGCACGCTCAGGCCCCCGGGCGCGGTGCGCGGCAGGAAGTAGCGGGCCTCGGGGTAGCGCCGGAGCAGGCCCAGCGGCGAGGGTTCTCCCCGAAACGGCAGGTAGAGGAGCACCCGGCCCGCCCCCCGCCGGCGCAGGAAGTCGGCCAGCGCCGCCGTCGCGGCCTCGCCGATCCGCTCCGTGTCCAGGCGGGCGCGCCGCTTAAGAAGTTGCCTGCGCAGCTCCGGCTTCATGCGGACCAGTCTAACCCTCGCCGCGGTCTTGACACTCAAGCGCCGTGAGTGTCAAAATGCCGAACGGAGGAACGATGCCGACCTACGTGTACAAAGGACTGGAAAGCGGCGAGTACTTCGAAGTGGAGCAGAGCATCCACGACGACCCGCTGACCCATCACCCCGAGACGGGCGAGCCGGTGAAGCGCGTGATCCAGCCGGTGGGCGTGATCTTCAAGGGCTCGGGCTGGTACGTGAAGGATTCCCGCAGCTCCGGCTCGCAGGGCGGGAAGAAGTCCACAGGCGGCTCCGAAAAGGCCACGAAAAGCGCCGCCGCGGACTGACCGGGCGGCGTGCGAACGGGGGCGGCCGGGCCGCCCCCGGGTTTTATTTCCAGGGCCCGAAGCTGATCGAGTCCCCCTCCTTCACGCCGCGCGCGGCGAACCAGCCCTGGTTCACTTCCAGCGCCCCCACGTAGGCGAGGCCCGGGGCGTAGACCGGGCAGCGGTCCGACTCCTCGGGCGGCAGGGTGCAGGGGTCCATGTCGAGGATGCGCACGATGCGGCCGTTCTGGTCGAAGAAGGCGATAGAGAGCGGAATCTTGGTGTTCTTCATCCAAAACCCCACGTCGGTCGCCCGGGGGAAGAGGAAGACCATGCCGTGGTCTTCGGCCAGCTCGGTGCGGTACATCAGCCCCCGCATCTGCTGTTCGGGGGTCTCGGCCACCTCCACGACGAGTTCATAGGTCTGCGACGGGGTGGTCACGTAGAGCACCCGCTGGCGCAGCTGCAGCGGCGGCGGGGTGGACTCGAGCCGCAGCTGGGTGGCGGCGAAGTAGCCGTAGGTTCCCAGCGCCACGACCACGCCGATCAGGAGCCACTTAAACTTGGCCATCGTGAGATCACCTCCCGGGTGATGCGGTTCTCCAGTTCGTCCGCGGGCAGCTCCGCGTCGAGGACGACGAAGCGTTCGGGTTCGCTCCTGGCCAGGCTGCGGTAGCCCTCGCGCACCCGCCGGTGAAACTCCAGCGACTCCCCTTCCAGCCGGTCGCGCCCGGCCAGCCGCGCCAGCCCCCGTTCGGGCGGCAGGTCGAGCAGGAAGGTGAGGCTGGGGAGGACGCCGCGGAGGATGCCGGCGCTCACCGCCCGCAGCCAGTCGAGGTCGAGGCCGCGGCCGTAGCCCTGGTAGGCGTAGGACGAGTCCACGAAGCGGTCGCTGATGACGAAGGCCCCCTCCGCGAGCGCCGGCCGCACGATCGTGCGCAGGTGCTCCGCCCGGTCCGCCGAGTAAAGGAGGAACTCCGCCTCTTCGCCCATGGGTTCCTCGCGGTGGAGCAGCCAGCTGCGGATCTCCTGCCCCAGCAAGGTGCCGCCCGGTTCGCGGGTCAGGGTGACGCTCGCGCCGCGCGCCCGCAGCCAGGCCGCGAGGCGGCCCGCCTGGGTGCTCTTGCCCGAGCCCTCGGGGCCTTCGAAGCTGATGAAACGCAGCGGTTCGCCCATGGTCACAGGCCTGTGGGGCGGTCGAAGAAGGTCCAGGGCAGGCCGAACTCGGCCTCGAGGCGGGCCGCCAGCGCCTTCACCCCGAAGGTCTCGGTGTCGTAGTGGCCGGCGTAGACCACGTTGATGCGGCGCTCGAAGGCCTCGTGGAAGACCTCGTGCTTGGGCTCGCCGGTGATGAAGACGTCCAGCCCTTCCTCGTCGGCCTCGACCAGCGTCCAGGCGGCGGCGCCCGAGACGATGCCCCCGCGGCCGATCAGGTCGCCGCCGCCCTGGTGCACCAGGCTCTGCATGCCGGTGAGCTGGCCCAGGCGGTCGGCCACGTCGTGCAGGGTGGTGCCGGCGGGGAAGCGGCCCTTGAAGCCGATCTTGACGCCCTTGTAGCTGCCGAAGGGCTCCAGGTCCACCATGCCCAGCTCGCGGGCCAGCACGGCGTTGTTGCCCACCTCGGGGTGGGCGTCGAGGGGCAGGTGGGCGGCGTAGAGGCCGATGCCGGCGTCGAACAGCGTCTGGATGCGCTTCTTCACGTGCCCCCGCAGCGCCAGCGGCTGCCCCCAGAAGAGGCCGTGGTGCACGATCAGCAGGTCCACCCCCGCGGCCACCGCGTCGTCGAAGGTGGCCTGGGCGGCGTCCACGGCCACGCCGATGCGCTCGATGGTCTCCTTGCCCTCCACCTGCAAGCCGTTGAGGGCGAGGTCGGGGTAGTCGTGGATCTTCAGGAAGTCGTCGAGCCAGGTTACGAGGCGGTCTCTTTGCATGGTTGCTCCTTCAAGCGGCGTCCGCGGATCAGGAAGATGGCGACCGCGAGCACGAGGGTGATTGCCCCCAGCACCCCCAGCTCCACCATCGTCTCCTGGAAGGCGAGCGGCGCCGGGGCGGGGGAGGTGGTGCTGAGCGTCGCGGTGATCACCAGGATGCGCCGCACCGAGGCGATGATGCCCACGATCAGCACCGGCTCGATCTGCAGGACCCCGGTCTCGAGGAAGGTCAGGGTGGTGTAGACGACCTGGGCGAGCATCAGGGTGAGCAGCGAGCCGTTGAGCAGCGCCAGGGTGCCGTCGGTGTAGCTGGCCTGGGCGTAGAGCCCGAAGACGTAGACCAGCGTGTAGCCGAGGTAGACCAGCGCCCCGATCATCAGCGAAACCGCGACGAGCCAGTAGATGACCCGTTCGCCGTGCTCGAGGGGCGGGATCAGGTTGGGGCGCAGGCGCGGCACGACCCCAGTCTACCGCCGCCGAATTAGGAAGATGGCGAACGCGAAGCAGACGATGGCCAGCGACAGCAGCCCCAGCTCGGCCAGCACCGCGAGGAAGTGGGCGCTCTCGAGGCTCATGTCCACGGTGCTCTCGGCGGTGATGACGAGCATGCGCCGCACCGCGGCGATCACGCCCACGACCAGGAAGGGCTCCGCCTCGAGGTGGCCTTCGCGCGAGAAACGGGCGACGGTGTAGATGATCTCGGCGATCATCAGCGCCAGCAGCACCCGGTCCAGCAGCCGCACGATGGCGCCGGCCAGGTTCTGGCTCGAGAACAGCCCGATCGCCTCCCAGACCGCGAAGCCCAGGAGCGCCGCGGCGGCGAGGGAAAGGATGTAGCCCGCGGCCAGGTAGATCGACGCCTCGATGCGCTCGAGCAGGCTGGTGGGGAAACGCTCCATGCCCTCAGTCTAGCCCCAGCAGGCGGCGTGCCAGGGCGGCCTCGTCCCAGGGCAGGGTGGCGTCCGCGCGCTCCAGCGTACGTTCGTGCCCCTTGCCGGCGAGCACCACGGTGTCGCCGTCGCCGGCGAGCTCGAAGGCCAGGGCGATGGCGCGCGCCCGGTCGGGCTCGAGCCGGTAGCGCTCGCCTTCCCGCGCCCCCGCCTCCCGCGCCCCGCGCGCCATCGCCGCCAGGATCTCCTCCACCGGCTCGCTGCGGCTGTCCTCCTCGGTGAAGACGGCCAGGTCGGCGCGCTCGGCGGCCACCCGGCCCAGCGGGGCGCGCTTTCCGGGGTCGCGCTCGCCGGCGGAGCCGACGACGACGATCAGGCGTCCGCGGGTCGTGGGGGAGAGCGCCGCCAGCGTCGCGGCCAGGCCCTTGGGGGTGTGGGCGAAGTCCACCACCACCCGGAAGGGCCGGGTCTGAACGATCTGCATCCGTCCGGGCACCCCTCCGAACCGCGGCAGCTCCGCCGCGGCGCGCTCCGGGCTCACCCCCGCGGTGTAGCCCGCGGCCAGGGCCGCGAGGGCGTTCTCGGCGTTGTAGCGCCCCAGCATCGGCAGCCGGGTCTCGAAACGGCCCTCGGGGCTCGAAAACGCGAAGGCGAGCCCTTCCGCCTCCTCGTGCACCGCAAGCAGCTCGAAGACACCGCCGGGGCCGTAGCTCAGGTGGGGCCGGTGCACCAGCCGCATGGCGTAGGGGCAGGCGGTGTTGAGCACCGCGAGCCGCGCCCGCTCGACCAGCGCGGCCTTGGCGCGGAAGTAGCCCTCCATGTCGCCGTGGAAGTCGAGGTGTTCGGGGCTGAGGTGGGTCCAGACGGCCAGGTCGAAGTCCACGGCGTCGAGCCGGTGCTGCGCCAGCGCGTGGGAGCTGGACTCGAGCACCGCGTGGCTGAGGCCGGCCGCGACCATCTCCGCCAGCAGCCCCTGCACCTCCGGAGCCTCGGGGGTGGTGAAGTGGCCTTCGGGGAAGACGAGGCCCGCGCCGGTGTCGTGGCCCACGGTGCCGATCAGGCCCGTGCGCCGGCCGCCGGCGGCGAGCAGGTGGCGGAGCAGGAAGGCCGTCGTCGTCTTGCCGTCGGTGCCCGTGACCCCGGCGACCCACAGCTTTTCGGAGGGGCGGTCGAAGAACCCGGCTGCCAGCCGCGCCAGCGCCGGCCGCAGCTCGGCCTCGGGCAGGCGCAGGTAGGGCACCCCGGGGCGCAGCTCCCGCGCGCCCACCACGGCCACCGCACCCCGGCGCACGGCGTCGTCCACGAAGGCGTGGCCGTCGAAGCGCCGGCCTGGCAGGGCTACGTAGACGAAGCCGGGCTCCACCCGCCGGGAGTCGTGGGTCACGCCCCGCACCTCCGCGTCCGGGAAGGCGGGGCCGAAGGGGGCGAAGAGTTCGCGCAGGGTCATGGGCTCACTCGAAGAGCTCGAAGGGCTGGAGGCCGCGCACCTCGAGCTGCTGGTAGATCCAGCGGCGGTCCTCGGGGTTCTCCACGAAGTCCAGCTCGTCGCCGGGCAGCGTGAGCACCGGCACGTCTTTCAGGCCGCCCACCCACTCCTCGTAAAGCTGCGCCAGCGCCGCCAGGTAGGCCTCGGGGATGGCGCGCTCGTAGTCGCGTCCCCGCTTGGCGATGCGCGCCTTGAGCGTCTCCACGCCGGCGTGGATGTAGATGAGCAGGTCGGGCTGCCTCAGCGCCCGCGCCACCCCCTGGAAGAGCGCGGTGTAGGTGGCCCAGTCGCGGTCCGAGAAGTGCCCCTGCTGCCGCAGGTTGCGCGCGAAGACGTGGGCGTCCTCGAAGACGGTGCGGTCCTGCACCACCCGCCGCCGGGGGTTGATCTCGCTCAGGTGCTGGTCCAGCCGCTTGGCCAGGAAGAAGACCTGCGAGTGGAAGGCCCAGCGCCGCATGTCGAGGTAGAAGTCGGCGAGGTAGGGGTTCTCCTCGACGGCCTCGTAGACGGGGTGCAACCGGTAGCGCGCCGCCAGCAGCCTGGTCAGCGTGGACTTGCCCGATCCGATGTTTCCGGCGATGGCGATGTACATGCCCGCCCTTAGTCTACGCTGGCCCGGGCCAGCACCTGGCGCGTCACCCAGTGGGCGGCGGCGGGATCGTCGGCGTAGTTGACGTCGGTGTTGTCGAAGATCCAGAGGCGGCCCCGGTAGCGCGCGAAGTGGCGGTCGTAGGCCTCGGTGAGGCGCTGCAGGTAGCCGGGGTCGATGCCGCGTTCGAAGCTGCGGCCGCGGCGGCGGATGCGCTCGAGCAGCACCTCCAGCGGCGCGCGCAGGTAGATCGTCAGGTCAGGGGTGGGGATGCGCGGCGAAAGGCTCTGGTAGAGCTCCTGGTAGAGCTGCCACTCGTGCCCCGCGAGATTGAGCGAGGCGAAGATGAAGTCCTTGTCGAAGAGGTAGTCGGCCACCACCGCGCGCTCGAAGAGGCGCGGCTGCGCCAGGTGCTCGAGCTGCTTGTAGCGCGAGAGCAGGAAGAAGACCTGGACCTTGAAGGCGTAGTGCTCCGGGTCCTCGTAAAACAGCGGCAGGAAGGGGTTCTCCTCGACGACCTCGAAAAGCGCCTCGCCCTCGAGGGCCTGGGCGAGGTGGCGGGTGAGCGTGGTCTTACCGACCCCAATGGGTCCTTCGATGGCGATGTACACGTCGTCTCCCGGGTGTCAGCGTCGTGCGGTGAGTTGCACGGTCACGGTGATCTTCTGGCCGTTGCGCCAAAGGGTGAGCTCTACCTTCTCGCCCGGGCGCCTGCGGGCGATCTCGCGGATCACGTCGAAGCGGTTCTTGACGGCCTTGCCGCCCACGGCGACGATGACGTCGCCCAGTTCCACGAGCTTGCCGTAGCGGTCGCGCCGCGCCCCCTGCAGCCCCGCGGCCTCGGCGGGGGAACCCGGCTGCACCCGGTCGACCATCGCCCCCTGAGTGCTTTCCAGGCCTGCGAGGCGCAGGGTGAGGGGGTCCAGCTCGGTGAGGTCGACGAGCGCCGCGCCCAGCCAGCCGCGCTGGGGCACCCCGAACTGCTCGAGGTCGTAGATGCTCTGCACCACCAGGTAGCCGGGTACGGCGATGCCCAGGCCGCCGATGCCGCTGGCGCCGCCCAGCACCGCGTCGATCACCCCGATGACCCGGCCCTGGCCGTCGAGCAGCGGGCCGCCCGAGTTGCCGGGTTCGACGCGGGCGTCGGTGTAGAAGATCTCGGGGATCTCGATGCCCACGTCGCCCTCGCCCAGCTGCCCCACGAAGTCGAAGGGGCCGCTGCCGGAGATGACGCCCACCGAGACCAGGTTGCGCTTGCCGAAGGGGGAGCCCAGCACGATCGCCGTCTGCCCCGCGAGCACCTGGGTCTCGCGGGCGAAGGTGAGGGTGGCCGGCGCGGTGGCCCCGTGCACCTCGAGGATGGCCAGGTCGATGCCGCGGTCCACCGCGAAGACGTCGGCGGGGTAGCTGCGGCCGTCGTAGAGGGTGACCGTCAGGTTCTTGAGACCGTCCACGACGTGGAAGTTGGTGACGACCCGGCCGCTCGAGTAGAAGAAGCCCGACCCCCAGACCGCGTCCTCGCCGCCGGCGTAGGTGGGGGTGCCCTGGATCTTGACCACGGCGGGCATGGCCTCCTGGATCACCCGTACGCGGGCGGCCTCGGCCGCGCCCGAGACTTCGGCCCAGGCGGGCAGGGCGAGCGCGGCGATCAACCAGAAGGCCGTGGCGAGGGAGGGGCGCAGGTCGCGGGGTCGCATTCGCCTTAAAGTATACGGCCCGGGTCTTAAACTCGCGTAAGATTACATCGCTTCGGGGGCGCCGATGCCGAGCAGGCCGAGCCCCGTGGCCACCGTCTGCTTCAAGCGGCGCACCAGCGCAAGCCGCAGGCCGCGCAGCCCCTGGGGGGCGGTGAGCACCGGGGTGGCGGGGCGGCCGTCCTCCTTGGCGTTGTAGTAGGCGTTCCAGGCGGCGGCGAGGTCGAGCAGGTACTGGGCGAGGACGTGCGGCGTCTTCAGCTCGGCCGACTTCTGCACCGACTCCTCGAAGCGCAGCAGCACCTTGGCCAGCTCCACCTCGTAGGGCGTGGCCCGGGCGTAGTCGGGTTCGTCGGCGAGGCCTTCGGCCTCGGCCTTGCGCAGAATCGAGGCGGCGCGGGCGTGGGCGTACTGCAGGTAGGGGGCGGCGTCGCCCTCGAAGCTGAGCGCCTGGTCCCAGCGGAAGTCGATCTGCTTCTTGGGCTCGGTCTTGACCATCGCGAAGCGAACGGCGCCGATGCCCACCATGCGGGCCACCGCGTCCGCGTTCTCCAGGCCGGGGTTCTTCTCGGCGATCACCGCGCGGGCGCGGCGCACCGCTTCCTCGAGCACCTCGTCGACGCTGACGGTGTGCCCCTTGCGCCCCGACAGCGGCTTCCCCTCGAGCAGCACGGTCTCGTAGGCCAGGTGGTAGGCGCCCTCGGCCAGGTCGTGGCGGCCGGCGGCCTCGAGCGCCGCCTTGAGCACCTGCTGGGGGTAGCTCTGGCGCACGTCGATGACGTTGATCGTCTCCTGGGCGTTCCCGAAGGGCATGGGCTCGCCTTCGGGGTGGCTGGTGTAGAGCTGGCGGCCGGAGGGCTGGCGGGTGAAGGGACGGAAGCGCAGCCCCGAGAGCAGGCCCATCTTCCAGAACTGGAAGGCGATGTCCTTGGCCGTGTAGGTGGCCGTGCCGTCGGAGCGCAAGAGCACCAGGTAGGGGTCTTCCATCCCCTCGATGAAGGCCGAGGTGTCCATCACCAGGGCGCCCTGGTACTTGCCTTCCGAGGGCCGGCTGACGTAGGGGGTCGCTTCGAGCAGCTCGAGCGCCTGCTGCAACAGCCCCTCGCGCACCAGGTCCGACTCCCAGACGAGGACGTCGTACTCGGCGTTCAGGCTCCACATCGTCTCCAGCTGGGCGGCCAGCAGCTTTTCGATCTCGCCGCGCAGCTCGCCGGCCTCGAGCCGGTGCAGCACCGCGCGGATGGCCGGCTCCAGCCGGGCCTTGGCCTCCTCGTCTTCCATCTCGCGGTGCAGCCGCACGTAGGCCTCGCCCACCCAGTGGTCGTACTTCTTGGAGCCGTCGTAGACCAACCCGTAGTGCTCGAGCGCGAACAGGCTCTCGGCCGACTGGCGGCCGGTGTCGTCGATGTAGTTGAGCACCTCGACCTCGCGCCCGGCGAAGTCGAGGATGCGGGCGATGGCGTCGCCCAGCGCCACGTTGCGCAGGTGCCCCACGTGCAGCTCCTTGTTGGGGTTGACCGAGGTGTGCTCCACCAGCACCTTGCCGTCCTGCTTGGGCGCGGGCCCCACGGACCGGGCGGCGGCGCTGGCCAGCCAGGCGGGGTCGAGGAAGAAGTTGACGTACCCCCCCGCGACCTCCACCCGCTCGACGCCCTCGGGCGGGCTCAGCTGGTCGGCCAGCTCGGCGGCGATCTGCGGCGGCGGCTTGCGCAGCCGGCGCGCCAGGCGGAAGGCCACCGGCGTGCCGTAGTCGCCCGGCTGGTTGGGCGGGGTCTCCTGGATCTCGATCGGGGGCGGTTCGTCCACGCCCAGGGCCTCGAGGGCCCGAGCGACGGCTTGTTGGAGGGGGGCCTTGACGCCGGTCATCAAGGGGCCATTCTAACCGGAAGGGCGGCCTCCGGGCCGCCCTTCGCCTGCGCCTACGGCCTCAGTGGTTGCAGCCGCAGCCCCCGCCGCAGCCGCAACCCTCGTGGGCGTGGGCCGGTTCGATGACGAAGCCCTCGCCGCGTTCGCTGCGGGTCCAGTCGATCGTCGCGCCCTCCAGCTGGGTCCAGCTGACGGGGTCGACGCGGATCGTCACCGCGCCGGCCTGGAGCACCACGTCGCCGTCCAGCGCGTGCTCGTCCACGCTCATGCCGTACTGCACGTGGTGCCCGTGGCCCTGGGCGTAGACGCGCACCGCGGCCTGGGGTTTCTGCAGTTGCTCGAGCACTTCGGCCAGCTTGGCCGCTGCCGTTTCGGTCACGGTGAGTCCTGCGGCGGTCTGCGTTTCCATGACGCAAGGGTATCATGCCCCAAAGCCGGCGAAGGAAAGCGAGGTGACAAACGTCCCGCCCTCAGGGGGGGCGGGACGCGGGGCTGGGGCGCAATCAGGCCAACGGCTCGAAGCGCGCCTGGAAGAAGCGCAGGTATTTGGGCTCGTAGACCATCTTCAGCCCCTTGGCTTCTTTGCGGCGGTCGTAGACGGCCTTCACCGACTCGGCCACCACGTCCATGTGCGCCTGGGTGTAGACGCGGCGGGGGATGGTGAGGCGCACGAGCTCGAGCTTGGGGTAGTTGTGCTCCCCGGTCTCGGGGTTGCGGCCCGCGCTCACCACCCCGCGCTCCATCCCCCGCACCCCGGAGTCGGCGTAGATGTGGGCGGCCAGCGCCTGGGCGGGGAACTGGTCCTGGGGGATGTGCTCGTAGATCTTGCGGGCGTCGAGGAAGATGGCGTGCCCGCCGATGGGCTGGACGATGGGGATGCCCCAGTCGGTGAGCAGCTCGCCCAGGTAGCGCACCTGGCCCACGCGGGCGCGCACGTAGTCGTCCTGCACCGCCTCCTGGATGCCGATGGCCAGGGCCGCCATGTCGCGCCCGGCCATGCCGCCGTAGGTGTGCAGCCCCTCGTAGACCACCACCAGGTTGCGGGCGGCCTCGAAGTGGTCTTCGTGGTTGAGCGCCAGCCAGCCGCCGATGTTGACGAGGTTGTCCTTCTTGGCGCTCATCCAGGCGCCGTCGGTGTAGCTGCAGAACTCCTTCAGGATCTCGGCGACGCTCTTGTCCTGATAGCCCGGCTCGCGCTCCTGGATGAAGTAGGCGTTCTCCATCATCCGGGTGGCGTCGAGGTAGACGCGGATCCCGTACTTGTCGGTTAGCGCCCGCACCGCCTTGATGTTCTCCATGCTGATGGGCTGACCGCCGGCCATGTTGACCGTGCCGGCCACGCTGACGTAGGCGATCTTCTCGGGGCCGGCGCGCTGGATCAGCGCCTCCAGCTTGTCGAGGTCGACGTTGCCCTTGAAAGGGTGCTGGCTCGCAGGGTCGTGGGCCTCGTCGATGATCACGTCCACGAACTTGCCGCCGGCCAGCTCCTGGTGCAGCTTGGTGGTGGTGAAGTACATGTTGCCGGGCACGAGCTGCCCCGGCTCGATGGCCACCTGACTGATCAGGTGTTCGGCGCCGCGCCCCTGGTGGGTGGGCACGACGTACTTGTAGCCGTAGTAGCTGCGGATGGCCTCTTCCAGGTCGTAGAAGTTGCGGCTGCCGGCGTAGGCCTCGTCGCCCAGCATCAGCGCCGCCCACTGGCGGTCGGACATGGCGCTGGTGCCCGAGTCGGTGAGCAGGTCGATGTAGACGTCCTCGGACCTGAGCAGGAAGGTGTTGTATCCGGCTCCTTCGATGGCCTTCTGGCGCTCTTCGGCGCTCATCGTCTTGATGGGCTCGACCATCTTGATCTTCCAGGGCTCGGCCCAGGAGCGGCGCCCGAACTGCTGCCCCATGGTGACCACGTGTTTCTCGCTCATGCGAACCTCCTTGGCGTTCAGCCGCAGGCTAACACGCGCACCCGGTGTCGGCTAGACGACGCCCGACCCCCACCCCGCCCGTTAGCGTGAGGGCATGAAACGGGCCGCGTGGCTGGGGTGGCTGCTGCTGGGGTCGGCGCTGGCGCAGGGTGCCTGGCAGCTGCTCGAGATCCCCCGCGAGGGGCCGCTCGTCTCGCTGCAACAGGTCGAGGCGGGCGGTCCGCCGCCTCAGGGCATCCCCGCGCTGGGGTTCTCCGGCAGCCACAACGGCGCGGTGGGGCCGAGCCCGCCGCCGCGCTTCGAGAGCGTCGAACGGGCGCGCGGCTGGCTGGACGCGCGGGAGCCGGTGCTGGTGCTCGAGCTCGCGGGCGAGGCCCGCGCCTATCCGCTGCAGATCCTGGTCTGGCACGAGATCGTCAACGACGTGGTGGCGGGGCGGCCGGTGGCCGTGAGCTATTGCCCGCTGTGCAACAGCGGCCTGGCCTTCGACCGCAAGCTCCGCCTTTCGGACGCGCAGGCGCAGGCGGTGCGCGCGCGTAACCCGGGGGCTCTGCTTGCGCGGGCGGGGGAGGGGTGGACCCTCGAGGTCACGTTTGGGACGAGCGGCATGCTTTACAAGTCGAACCTGCTGATGTTCGACAACGCCACGGCCACCCTCTGGTCCCAGATCCTGGGGATGGGGGTCGTGGGCACCCTGCGCGGCGTCCGGCTGACGACGCTGCCGCTGCAGATGCTGGGCTTCGGCGCGTTCGCGCGGGCCTTCCCCGAGGGCCGGGTGCTCTCGCGCGACACCGGCTTCGAGCGCAACTACGGCGAGAACCCCTACTTCGCCTACGACGCCCCCGAAGGGCGGCCCTTCCTCTTCCGCGGCCAGCCCGACGCCCGCCTGCCGGCGATGGAGCGGGTGGTGGCGGTGCGGCTGGGGAACGAGACCGTGGCCTACCCCTACGGGCTGCTGCGCGAGGTGCGCGTGGTCAACGACGGCGTGGGCGGCGTGCCGCTGGTCGTCTTCTGGCGGCCGGGCACGGCCAGCGCCCTCGACCGCTCGAGCGTCGCCCGCGGCCGCGACGTGGGGGCGGCGGGCGTCTTCGACCGGAGGCTCGGCGGCCGCGAGCTCGCCTTCGTCTGGGACGACGCAGGCTTCGTGGACCTGCAGACGAAGAGCCGCTGGGACCTGCTGGGCCGCGCCGTGGCCGGGCCGCTGGCGGGGAAGCGGCTCGAGCCGGTGGCCCACGACAACACCCTGTGGTTCGCCTGGGCGGCGTTCTTCCGGAACACCCGCGTCTACGGAACGGGGCCCCAGCCGTAACCTCCCAAGACGCCGTTCACAGAGCCGACGGCCGGGGGGACCCTGTTCCGCAGACCGGAAGCCGCGGATTCCTCCCGGCCTCCCCCTTGGGGGAGGCGGCGGCGCAGCCGCCGGAGGGGGGTGGTTGGAGGCGGTGCGTAGTACGTAGTACGTAGTGCGTGGTAGGTGGCGAATAGGTCGTGGGGTGTGGGAGGTGGGAACGGCAAGACGGGTTTCCGCAGGCCGCGGGTACCGGCCACGAACCACAAGCCACAAGCCACAAACCACAAGCCACAAACCACAAGCTACAAGCCACAGGCCACAGGCCACGCCCCACCCACCCCCTTTTCCGCCTCCCCGCATCGAGGCCGGCCTGCCGGCCGAGATCCGGGGCCCATGCCGCGGGCGACGCCGACGCCAGGGCTACCCGCAACGGGACCAACCACGAGCTACAGGCCACAGCCCACGAGCCCATTTTCAAAACCCCCACCCCGGCCCTCCCCCAGGGGGAGGAAGCTTTGTTTGGCGCGAGATGCAAGAGGCATTCTGTCGGCTACGGACAAAATCTACAAGCCACAAACTGCGGGCCACGCGCCTCTTTTCTGCCTCCCCCACGGGGGGAGGTGGCGGCGGAGCCGCCGGAGGGGTTTGTTTGTCAGGGTGTAGGTAGGGTGTGGGGTGTGGGTGGGCCGTGAATCAGCGTCGGATGTTTGGCTCATGCTGCGCCCACAAACCCCACCCCGCCCTCCCCAAGGGGAGGGAGCTTTTATTGGATGCAAGATGCACGCCACAAACGTTCTGTCAGCTGCGAACAAAATCCACAAGCTATAAGCCACAGGCCACGAGCCGGTTCTAAAACCCCCACCCCGGCCCTCCCCTTTGGGGAAGGCGCTTTCGCCTTTCCGCGACGGGCGCGGTGCCCCGGCCCCGCCTTTTGGACAAGCCTCGGGCCCCGGCTCTTGCTGGAGTGACCAGAGAAGCCGGTGGCGGTGGGGCGGCGTGAACCACGTGGGGAGACGGGACAGCTAGCCCTCTTCCTTGCCCGCCGAGAGCACGGCCAGGAAGGCCTCCTGCGGCACCTCGACCTTGCCGATGGCCTTCATGCGCCGCTTGCCCTCTTTCTGCTTTTCCAGCAGCTTCTTCTTGCGGGTGATGTCGCCGCCGTAGCACTTGGCCAGCACGTCCTTGCGCAGCGCGCGCACGGTGCTGCGGGCGATGATCTTGCCGCCGATGGCGGCCTGGATGGGCACCGCGAACTGCTGGCGCGGGATCACGTCCTTCAGCTTCTCCACGATGGCGCGACCGATCGTCTGGGCCTTGTCGCGGTGGGCGATGAAGGCCAGCGCGTCCACCGGCTCGCCGTTGACCAGGATGTTGACCTTGACCAGCTCGCCCGGCTTGTAGCCGATCTGCTCGTAGTCCATGCTGGCGTAGCCGCGGCTGAGCGACTTGAGGCGGTCGTGGAAGTCGTAGAGGATCTCGCCGAAGGGCACCTCGTAGACGAGCTCGACCCGCTTGCCCAGGTAGTTCATGGTGATCATCTGGCCGCGCTTTTCCTGCAGCAGCTGCATGATCGGGCCCACGTAGTCCTCGGGGGTGTAGACCGAGAGGCGCACGTAGGGCTCGCGGATCTCCTCGATCAGGGTGGGGTCGGGCAGGTCGGAGGGGTTGTGGACCTCGATCTCCTCGCCGCTCTTCAGCGTTACCTGGTAGATCACGCTGGGGGCGGTGGCGATCAGGTCGAGGTCGAACTCGCGCTCGAGCCGCTCCTGCACGATCTCCGCGTGCAACAGCCCCAGAAAGCCCACCCGGAAGCCGAAGCCCAGCGCCTCCGAGGTCTCGGGCTCGAAGTCGAGGGCGGCGTCGTTGAGCTTCAGCTTCTCCAGCGCGTCGCGCAGCTTGTTGTACTCCTGGGTGTCCACCGGGTAGAGGCCGGCGAAGACGACCGGCTTGGCCGGCTTGAAGCCGGGGTAGGGGGCGTCGGTGGGGTGGGCCTCGAGGGTGATCGTGTCGCCCACCTGGGCGTCGCCGATCTCGCGGATGCCGGCGGTGAGCCAGCCCACCTCGCCGGGGCCCAGCCCGGCGGTGCGCTCGAGCGCCCCCGGGCGGAAGACGCCGGTGCGGTCCACCTCGAAGGTCTTGCCGGTGGACCAGATGCGGATCACGTCGCCGGGCTTCACGGTGCCCTCGAAGACGCGCACGTAGGGCACCACCCCCTGGTAGGCGTCGAAGATGGAGTCGAAGATCAGCGCCTTCAGGGGCGCGTCCGGGTCGCCCTTGGGGGGCGGGATGCGCTTCACGATGGCCTCGAGCACCGTGTCCACCCCCTCGCCGGTCTTGCCGCTGGCGAAGAGGCACTCCTCGGCGGGGATGTCGAAGGTCTCCTCGATCTCCAGCGCCACCTCTTCGGGCCGGGCCGAAGGAAGGTCGATCTTGTTGATCACCGGGATGATGACGTGGTCGTGCTCGAGCGCCAGGAAGAAGTTGGCCACCGTCTGCGCCTCGACCCCCTGGGTGGCGTCCACCACCAGCAGCACCCCCTCCACCGCCGCCAGCGCCCGGCTGACCTCGTAGTGGAAGTCCACGTGGCCGGGGGTGTCGATCAGGTTGAGCACGTACTCCCGGCCGTCCTCGGCCTGGTAGCCCAGGCGGACGGCCGCGGCCTTGATGGTGATGCCGCGCTCGCGCTCGAGGTCGAGCGAGTCGAGGAACTGCTCGCGCATCTGCCGCTCGCTGACGGCGCGCGTCTTCTGCAAGATGCGGTCGGCCAGCGTGGACTTGCCGTGGTCCACGTGGGCGATGATGGAGAAGTTGCGGATGCGCTCCTGCACAAGCTCTAGTCTACAGGCCCCGCAGAGGTCTGAACAGGCGGCCCCCGGGCCGCAAGAGGCAACCCCCGCGCTTGGCGGGGGTCTGGTGCCGGGAGCGGGACTCGAACCCGCACGGGGAAACCCCCAACGGATTTTAAGTCCGTTGCGTCTACCGATTCCGCCATCCCGGCCCGGCGGACGCTACGTCCATCCTAGCCGGGCGACGGAGCAGGTGCCAAGGGCACTTACGGGTAGCAGATCGTGTTTGTCGTATCCAAAACCTGATTGGCCTGTACTAGTCCGGCCCCTGTTGTGGTATCGAACCCTGGATCTCCGATGTCCAGCGCAGTTGAGCGTAGGCAGGTACTGACCAGGTCTGGAGTGGGGAGGGCGCTGGCGTTATTGGCGGCGTAGTACTGGCTGATGTAGAGGGCGACGACGCCCGCTGCGTAAGGGGTGGAGAAGGAAGTGCCATCACCGGCCCCGGAGGGCGCTTGGCTGTTGTTGTCAGGGATAAGGGCACCCGGAACCGCGATTCCTGGAGCGACGACATCAAGCGCGGAGCCATAATTCGAAAAGGGTGCTCGATTAGGGGGGTTGCTGTTATCGGTAGCTCCCACCGCAATCGTGTACTGGGAGCTTGCAGGGTAACCGACAAAGTTGTCGTTGTAATTTCCAGAAGCCGCCAGGCTGACGACGCCCTGGTTGTAGGCTGCTTGCAGTTCAGCTTCGGTAGCGGCGTCTGGGTTCGAAGTCATATCGGCGCAAGCCGTCCCACTGTCATTCAGCAAGCAAAGGCTCATGCTCAGAATATGGGCACCCCGCTGCCTGGCCCAATTAATTGCATCGATGATCGACGAGCTTGTTCCCGTGCCGCCTTGGAAGACTTGGAGCGGCATGATATAAGCGCGATTATTACTTATACCTGCCAGGGCTAGGTTGTTGTTGGTTTGTGCCGCAATGATGCTGGCAACCAAGGTGCCGTGATCATCGCCGGTGACAGGATACGGGTCGTTGTCATTATTTACAAAATCGTAACCGAAGATGACGTTGTCGCCTAAGTCGAGGTGATCGTTAGCCACTCCCGAATCGATTACACCCACCACCGGTCGGCAACCCCCTGGCGAGAGCTTATCCCAGGCCGTTTCGACACCCATCAGGGCGTATTGGAGCGACTGGCTAGCAGAACCGTACGCTGTCGTAAAGGTAGTAGTGTATTCAGGGTCGTTTGGCGTATAGAGCAGTTTGTACCGGTAGTTGGGCTGGACGTAGGCACCGAGGCCGCTCGCGAGGATGCGCCGGGCCACGGCCGCCTCGCTGCCGGCTTCGGTGCGGTAGCGGACCCAGCCGTCAAGGCCGGGGGCCGCCAGGCGCTCGAGCCCCAGCTCGGTTTCCAGCGCCGCCACCTCCGCGCTTTGCAGCGTCACGCCGTCAGGGCGCAGCACCAGCAGCTCGCCGGGAACGTAGGCCACCCCGTCGAAGCGGCCCAGACCCGAGGGCGCCTCGTCGGCGGCCGGCGCCTGGAGGGCCAGGCTCAGGCTCCCGGGGGCGGGGCAGGCGTCTGCGGGGGGCGTGGGGGCGGTGGCCGTGATCTGGGTGCTGGCGCTGGCGGTTCCGCCGCGCCCGTCGCTGACCGTGAGCGTCGCGGTGAAGCTGCCGGCGTCGTAGTTGTGCAGCACCGTCAGCAGGTTGTTGCAGGCGAACTGGGCCGGGGTTGTTCCGTCCCCGAAGTTCAGCGTGCAGCTGAGCGTGTCCCCGTCGGGGTCGAGGGCGGAGACGGTGAACTGCACCGACAGCGGGGCGTACCCCGTCGCCGGCGCGGCGGTGAAGGAAACGACCTCGGGCGGGGTGTTGATGCGACAACCCGCCAGTACGAACAGCAAAAAGAGCAGGGCGGTACCGACTTTCCTGTACATGGCCTTACTTTACCCGCTGGGAGGTAACCCGCAGGTTAACGCGCGTTAAGGCAGGGTTAAGGCGGGCAGGCGGAAAAGGGGTTCGGGGGCGACCAGGACGGAGGCCTCGGTTTGCCGCTCCCCCGTGTCGCAGAAGCCGTTGGCGGTGTCGTCGCGGCAGGCGAGGACCGCGTAGGGGGCGCTGGGCAGGTAGGTGACGAAGTTCCCGTCGGCGTCGGGGGTGACCCAGCGTTCGAAGGGTCCACGGAAGCGGACGCGGTAGGGGCCCGGGGGCAGCTCGAGCGCCAGCGCCTGCGGAAGGTTGAGAATCCCGTAGCCGTAGTAGGCGTCGCGGCCGGGTTCGCCCAGGTCGGTGGCCGTGGCGGTGAGCCGGTCGAGGGCCGCTTCGGCGCTGCGTCCGGGGTCCTGCGCGAGCAGCAGCGCCAGCGCCGCCGCCACCTGGGGGCTCGCCTGCGAGGTGCCCATGTAGAAGGCGTAGTTGGGCCGGTTCGTCTGGAAGTTCCAGGTCGTCGAGAGCACCCCGTCGGGGTAACCGTCGCCGTCGGCGTCCTGCTGGACGTCGCCGCCCGGAGCGCTGAGGGTGACGCGGTCGTTGTGCTGGGTGTACCAGGTGGGTTTGGGCTCGCCCGCGGCGTTGTCCACCGCGGCCACCGCGACCGCCCCGGGGCAGCTCGCCGGGTAGAAGTAGGCGGTGCCGCCGCTGTTGCCCGCGGCGGCCACGACGATCGCCCCCGCGGCGCGGGCGTCGGCGACGGCCTCGCACATGGCGTTGGAGTACAGCGTGGAGCCGAGCGAAAGGTTGATGACCCGCGCGGGGTGCGGGTTGCTGAGCGTCTGCCCCTCCCACTCCACGGGCAGCCCCGCGGCGTAGCGCACGGCGGCGGCCACCGCGCTGAAGAGGCCGTTGCCCGTTTCGTCGAGCACGCGCAGCGGCAGGACCTTGACGTCCGCCGGCCAGGCCAGGCCCGCGAGCCCGGTCTCCGAGCAGATGGGGTCGCCGTTCGGGTCGTAGCAGCTGGGGGGCAGCGGGTTCACGCCGGTGCGCGCGGCGATGATCCCGGTCACGTGGGTTCCGTGGCTGCCGGCCTGGGGGTTGCGGTTGTCGCCGGGGTCGGTGGGGTCGGGGTCGCCGTCGACGAAGTCGTAGGCTCCGTCGGCCGGTCCCCAGAGGCGGTCCGTCAGGTCGGGGTGGTCGTAGCGTACGCCGGTGTCGACGACGGCGACGGTGACGCTGCCGGGGTAGCCGCCCAGATAGGCCCAGCGCGCCCCGGTGCGGCGCAGGTGCCACTCGAGCGGGTAGTACTCGTCACCGGGTTCGCCCAGGGCCCGGACCACGCCGTCGGGCTCGGCCCAGACCACGTTGGGGTCTTCCTGCAGCCGCGCGAGCAGGGCCGCGGGGTCGGTCGTCTCCAGGACCCGCAGCGTCGGCGTCCCCACGGTCTTCGCGCTCAGGGGCGCGGCCGCGGCGTCGCGGTAGCGCACCAGCACCCGGGTGGGGGCGGGGGCGGGGGCGGGCTCCGGAAGCGGCCGTGCGGGCAGCTCCAGTCCCGCGACCGCGGCGGGGGCTTCGACGACGCGCCCCTCCACCCGGACCAGCGGCCAGCGAACGGTGAGCGTTCCTTGCAGGTCGCCCTGCCAGGTGAGCGTGAAGCGTTCGGCGGGGAGGTTGGGGGCGCGCTCGAGCGGGGCTTCCAGGGCCAGCACGGCGGGGCCGATGCCCCGGGCGGGGTCCACGCGCAGCTCCTGCGGGCCCCGGATTTGCCAGATCGTTCCGTCGGGGACGGGCAGGTCCAGGGTTCCGCGCCCGTCGTAGCCGAGCGTCAGGTTCCGGGGCGCTTCCGGAAGGCCGCTGGAGCAGGCGGCCAGCAGCGCGGGCAGCAGCGCGACGGCAAGGCGGCGCATGCCCCTAGCCTACCTCCGGCGCGCCCTTGCGGTGGGCCGCGCCTTCACGCCAGCGCTCCAGCAGGAAGAGCGCCAGCGCCAGACCCCAAAGGTAGGGGCCGACCGGCGTCGGCTTGCGCCGCGGCGGCGGCAGCTCGGCGGGGTCGGCGAGCCAGGCCCCGCCCGAGGCGCGGGCGAGCTCGCGCAGGTGTTGGGCGCCGTCGACCGCGGGCCATTCGCTGGCTTTGGGGGCGGTGACGGTGAAGACGGTGCGGTCTCCGCTGGTGACGCGCACGCTGCCTGCGAAGCCGCGGGGCAGCCGCAGGCGGAAGGTGAAGGGGGCGGTGGGCTCGAGCGGCTCCACCCGCCCTTGCCACTGGGCCAGCGGCAGCGGATCGAAGCGGCCGTAGACCCAGAGGACCGGTCCCTCCTCCTCGGTGGACCAGTCGTAGCGCGGCCGCGCCGGCGTCGCGGTGAGCCAGCGCGCCAGCTGCGCGAGCAGCCGTGCGGCCCCGGGGTCGTCCTTCCAGCTGCGCCCGAGGTCGGTGGCCAGCGCCGCGACGCGGCCGCCCAGGACCTCGCCCAGGGCGAGCAGGGGCCGCCCCGAAGCCGTCTGCACGACGACCTGGGCCCACCCCGGTGCGCGCGCCGGCAGCAGCACCGGGACCGGGGCGAGCTCCTGCAGCCCCTGGGTTACCGGGTGATCGCGCAACTGGAGGCGGAAACGGCCTTCGACCACGGGGGGCTTGAAGGCCTCCTCCCCCAGGAGCGCCAGCACCTGCGGCAGGGCCGCGGGCTCGGCCAGGTCCAGGAAGCGGCCGCCGCCCTCGCGGGCCAGCTGCGCCAGGAAGGGGCGGTCGGCGTCGGCGCCCAGCGCCAGGGTCAGGGTCTTGACCCCCCGGGCGGCCGCCTGACGGGCCCGCGCCAGCGTGCGTTGGGGGTCGTCTTCGAGCTGGCCGTCCGAAAGGACCAGGATCCAGCGGGTGCGCGCGTCGAGGGGCTCCAGGGCCTCGGCGGCGGCGGCGTAGGCCGTGGCCAGCTGGGTTCCGCCGCGGGCCTCGAGCGCGTCCAGGCGGGTCTCCGCTTCGCGTTTCGCGCGGTAGGTCATGGCCCTGGGCGCGAGCAGCCAGCGGCTGCGGGAGGCGAAGGTGACGATGCCCAGGGTGTCTTCGGGGCCGGCGGCGTCCACGAGTTTGCGGGCCCCCTCGACGGCGCGCGCCAGCTTGCTGGGCGTGCCGAGGCCCATCGAGCCCGAGACGTCCAGGACCAGCACCAGTGCCGCACCCTCCTGGGGTTCGGGTTCCAGGGGGATCTTTTCCGCCAGCAGGGTGCGCTGCCAGCCGCCGAAGAAGAGGCCCTTGGGGGTGGCGGTCCAAAGCACCGCGCCGCCCTCGCGCAGGTAGCGCTCGAGCCGCGCCCGATCCGCGACGTTCCAGGCCTCCGCGGGGCCGCCGATCACCAGCAGTTCGGGCGTCTCGGCCAGGTCGGCGGGGGTCCCCTCGGCCACGTCCCAGCCTGCGGCCCGCAGGTAGGTGGCCGCCGCGGGGTCGTCCACCACCAGCGCCCGCCCCGGGCCAAGGGGGTCGAGCGTCACCTCGGCACGGTCGCGGCCGATGGGGGTCTCGAGCCGCACGCGCACCGTAGTGCGCCGTTCCAGCTCGAAGCGGTAGGGCACCGAGCTGGTGCCCGCCGGCAGCGGGCGCTCGTACCGGGTCGTCGTTCCGCCGCCCTGGAAGCTCAGCTGCGCCGAAGTGGGCTCGGTGCTCTCGAGTACGGCGCGCACCTCCACCGTCTCGCCAAGCCTGGGCGCCGCCGGAGCGATCAGGCGGGCGATCCGGGCGTTCGGCCGCGGGGCGACGTGCAGGACGTAGACGGGCACCGGGCTGTAGACCCGGCCGCTCCAGAGACCGTCCGAGATCAGCACAATGCGGTCGGGCGAGCGCGCGAGGACCGCGTCCACAGCGGGTTGCACCCGGGTGTGCCGGCCCAGGTCGTTGCGGCGGGCGCCGGGGCCGGGCAGCGGCTCGGCGCGCTCGGCGAAGGCCCAAAAGCGGGTGCCGGGCGCCTCCAGCCCGGCCGCGACGCGGCCGGCTTCGGCGGGCGCCGAAGGGCTCTGGTCGATCAGCACCGCGGTGCGTTCGTACGCAAGCGGCAGCGTGGGGCCGGCCGCCCCCAGCACCAGCAACAGCACCACCAGGCGCAGGAGCGGCTCCCGCACCCCCAAGAGCAGCAGGAGCGCGATCAGGAAGCCCGGCTGTTCGAAGCCCAAGGCCTAGCCTCCGCGCGCCGCGCCGAAACGGCGCTCCACGTAGTCCTCCAGGATCTGCACGAACCGTTCGGGAATGCCTTCGCCGCTCAGGGTGGTGTAGAGCTCGCCGTCCACGTAGACCGGGGCCCGGGGCGCCTCGCCCGAGCCGGGCAGGCTGATGCCCACGTCGGCGTGCTTGGACTCGCCGGGACCGTTGACGACGCAGCCCATCACCGCCACCTTCAGCTCTTCCACGCCCGGGTAGCGGGTGCGCCAGGCGTCCATTTTGAGCGCCAGGTAGCGGCTCACCTCCTGGGCCAGCTCCTGGAAGAAGCTGCTGGTGGTGCGCCCGCAGCCGGGGCAGGCGCTCACCGAGGGAGCGAAGCGGCGCACCCCCACGGCCTGCAGGATCTCCTTGGCCACCTCCACCTCGCGGGTGCGCGGCTCGCCCGGCACCGGCGTGAGCGAGACCCGCAGGGTGTCGCCGATGCCCTCGGCCAGCAGCGGCGTCACCGCCGCGGTGCTGAAGACGACGCCGCGGTCGCCCATCCCCGCCTCGGTGAGGCCCAGGTGCAGGGCGTAGGGGCTCTTCGCCAGCTCGCGGTAGACGACCCAGAGGTCGGCCGGGGCCGAAACCTTGGCGCTGAGCACGATGCGGTCGCGCGCGAGGCCGATCTCCTCGGCCAGCTCGGCCGAGCGCTGCACCGAGACCACCAGGGTCTCGAGCAGCACCTCGTGGGCCGTCTTCGGCTGGGGGCGCCGGGCGTTGGCGTCCATGATCTCGGCCAGCAGCGCCTGGTCGAGGCTGCCCCAGTTGCCGCCGATGCGCACCGGTTTGCCGTGTTCGATGGCCGCCTCCACCATCGTGCGGAAGTTGTCTGCGGCCTTGGCCTTCGCCCCCACGGTGCCCGGGTTGATGCGGTACTTGTCGAGGGTGCGGGCCATCTCGGGGTAGCGCGCCAGCAGCAGGTGGCCGTTGAAGTGGAAGTCGCCCACCAGCGGCACGTCCAGGCCCTCGTCCTCGAGGCGCATGCGGATCTCGGGCACGGCCCGGGCCGCGGCCTCGCTGTTGACGGTGATGCGCACGATCTCGCTGCCCGCGCGGGCCAGCCCGGCCACCTGGCGCGCGGTGGCCGCGGCGTCGGCGGTGTCGGTGTTGGTCATCGACTGCACGCGCACGGGCTCGCCGCCCCCCAGGGCCACGGAGCCCACGCGCACGGTCGGGGTGCTTCGTTTCACGTCTTCAAGGGTAACAGGGGAGGGAATGAAGGGGGTGGGAAGGGAGGCGGCTCGTGGCCTGTGGCCTGTGGCTTGTGGAACTCCGTTCGCTTGCTGGTCCCTATAGCGGCTAACCGCCTACCACCCACTACCCACTACCTGCCGCCGTTTTTTCGTCATCCCCGGCGAGGTGCGGAGCGTCGAGATCGGGGATCTTATCGTTGCCGCGGGTGGTTACGGGTGAACTTATGCGCTGACGTTGCCAACCGTATTTCAAGCGAACGGTTCTGCGACCGCACACCCAGCAAGATTCCGGCTCTCGGGGGCCATGCGGCCCCCTCGTCCGGAATGACGGATAACGGCGGTGCGTGGTACGTAGTACGTGGTGTGTAAGTGGAAATATGGACAGAGGAAGTGCAAGGCGCGACGGTTAGCGGTCGTAAACCCGCCAGCCTGTCTCTTTATAACTCCAAAGCCCCGAAGACCCGGCACTTTTGTGCCTCCTTCGTCACCTGCATCCCACCCCCTACATCCCACACTTCCTTTCGTCATCCCCGACGAGGCGCAGAGCGCCGAGATCGGGGATCTTATGGTTGTTGCGTAAGCCTAACGAACCGATGCACCGACCGCAACTTTCGTGCTTTGAGCGGTCGGGCTCTAATCCGTAAATCTAGATTCCGGGCCTGTCCCGGACTCGATCCGCGACCTCGCGGGCCTGGGACCCCTCGTCCGGAATGACGGATAACGGCGGTGCGTGGTGCATGGCGGTTTTGAAAAGGCGGCCCGCCCGCGAACCGGAGCGGCGGGCGGGCCGCCTGGGGGCTACTCGCGGATCTTGTACCCCGCCTCGAGAACCGCGGTAACGATCCGGCCCATCTCCTCGTCCACCTCGGCGTCGGTGAGGGTGCGGTCCGGGTGGCGGAAGGACAGGTGGTAGGCCAGGCTCTTCTGCCCTTCGGCGAGCGGCCGGCCGCGGTAGACGTCGAAGAGCTCGGCCGCCTCAAGGTAGGGGCCGCCGAAGCGGCGGACCAGGTCGAGGATCTCGACGTGGGGCACGTTCTCGGGCACCACCACCGCGAGGTCGCGCCGCGCCGGCGGGAACTTGGGCAGGTCGCGGAAGCTGCGCTCGGCCTCGGGCAGCGGCAGCACCAGCTCGAAGAGGTGAACCGGGCCCTGCTCCAGCGCCTCCTCCACCTGGGGGTGGAGCCGGCCGATGAAACCGCGCGGCTCGTCGTTCCAGAAGACGGTGCCGCTCACGCCCGGGTGCAGGGGCGGGTGCGGCTGGGGCCGCACCTCCACCCGCGCTCCGGCGCGCGCCGCCAGCGCCTCGAGCACCCCCTTGACGGCCGGGTAGCCCTCGCCGAAGGCGGGCTGCCAGCCGGCCTCGACCAGCGGCCCGCCCAGCACCGCCGCCAGCCGGGTCTCCTCGACGTCGAGGAAGACGTGGCCCAGCTCGAAGAAGAAGCGGTGGCGCTCCTCGCGGTTGGCCGCCAGGGTTTCGAGCAGCCCCGGGTAGAGGGCGGTGCGCAGGGCGTTCTTGCTTTGGTCCATCGGGTTCTTGAGGAAGCGGCGCGGTTCGGGGGCGCGGGCGAGGCTCAGGTAGGCGGGGCTCAGCCAGGTGTAGTTGATGGCCTCCCAGCCCCCCAGCCCGCGCATGGCGCGGCGCAGGGCCTCCTCGCGCCGGTAGGGCTCCTCGGCGTTCAGGTTGTCGGGGGCGGGAATCAGCGCCAGCGGCTCGGTGGGCACGTGCTCGTAGCCGAGGATGCGCCCCACCTCTTCCACCAGGTCCTCCTCGATGTTCAGGTCCACCCGCCAGGTGGGCGGCCGCACCGCGTAGGGCTCGGCCTCGCCGGCGACCTCGCAACCCAGGCGCTCGAGCGCGGCCAGCTGGCTCGCGGCGTCGAAGCCGGTGCCGAGCAGCCGGTTGGCGTAGCCGGGGCGGAAGGGCACCTCGCGCCGCGGCTTGTCGCCGCCGACGTCGACCACCACGTCGCCGACGGTGCAACCGCTCCAGCGCTGCAGCAGGTGCAAGAAGCGCGCCGCCGCCCGCGGCGGCAGGTTGGGGTCGACCCCGCGCTCGAAGCGGTAGCTGGAGTCGGTGGAAAGCCCCAGGCGGCGGGCGGTCAGGCGCACCCGTACCGGGTCGAAGTGGGCCGCCTCCAGCACCACCTCGCGGGTCTTCTCGGTGACCTCGGAGTTGGCCGCGCCCATCACCCCGGCGACGGCCACCGGCTCGGTGCCGCCGGCGACCTTGCGGGCGATCACCAGGTCGTCGGGCACCAGCCGCCGCTCCTCACCGTCGAGGGTGACGATCTTCTCGCCGGCCTTCGCGCGGCGCACCACGATGCCCCCCGCCACCTCCTCCAGGTCGAAGGCGTGCAGCGGGCCGCCGAGCTCCCACATGGTGTAGTTGGTGGCGTCCACCACGTTGTTGATGGGCCTGAGCCCCACGGCCAGGAGCCGGCGCTGGGCCTCGAGGGGGCTGGGGCCGATCTCCAGGCCGCCGGCGTAGCGGGCCAGGTAGCGGTCGCAGCCCTCGGGGTCTTCGACCTCCACGGTTACGAAGCGGGCGACCGGGCTTTCCTCGACGTCCACAGGGGGTTCGACCAGCTCGAGCTCCAGCTTGGCCGCCAGGTCGCGGGCCACCCCCAGCACGCTGAAGGCGTCGGCGCGGTTGGGGGTCAGCTCCAGCTCGAAGACGACCTCCTCGGGCCAGACCTCGGCCAGCTCGCGGCCGGGCTCGAGCGCGTCCGCGGGCAGCTCCAGCAGCCCGCCGGCGTACTCGCCCACGCCCAGCTCCGCCGGGCTGAGGGCCATGCCCGCGCTCGTCACGCCGTGAATGTTGCGCTCGCCGATCTCGGTTCCGTCGGGCAGGACCACGCCCGGGCGGGCCACCGCCAGGCCGATGCCGGCGCGGGCGCCCTGCGCACCGCTCACCAGGGTGACGACCTCGCGGCCCACGTCGACCTCGAGCTTCTTGAGTTCGGTACCCGGGACCTCCTCGGCCTGCAGCACCCGGCCGAAGACGACGCCCGCGGGCGGGGCGGGCAGCCGGCGCACCTCCTCCACCGCCAGCCCCAGGCGGTCGAGCACCTCGCGCACGGCCTCGGGCTCGGGGAGGCCGGGCAGGAATTCGCGCAACCAGGAATAGGGTACGTTCATCGCAGACCTCCTAAGGGCGCGGGAACTGGCGCAGGAAGGCCAGCCGGTTGGAGTAGAAGTAGCGGATGTCGGGGATGCCGTAGCGCAGCATGGCGATGCGCTCGACGCCCAGACCGAAGGCGAAGCCGGTCACGTTTTCGTAGACGCGCGGCCGGCCGGCCTTCTCGCGGGCGTCGTCGGCCGCCTTGAAGACCGCCGGGTGGACCATGCCGGCCCCGCCCAGCTCGAGCCAGCTACCCTCGCCGGTGCGCGGATTGGTCCACCAGACGAGGAACTCGACCCCCGGTTCGACGAAGGGGAAGAAGCTGGGTTGCAGCCGCACCCGGGCCTCCTCGCCGTACAGCGCCCGCGCCATCGTGAGCAGCGCCCCCTTGAGGTGGGCCAGGGTGATGCCCTCGCCCACCGCCAGCCCTTCGAGCTGGTGGAACATCGCCTCGTGGGTGGCGTCGGTGGCCTCGTGGCGGTAGACCTTGCCGGGCACCACGATCTGGAAGGGCGGGGTGTGGGCCTCCATGTAGCGCACCTGCATCGGCGAGGTGTGGGTGCGCAGCAGGTGGCCGTCTTCGAGCCAGAAGGTGTCCCACATGTCGCGCGCCGGATGGTGGGGCGGGATGTTGAGGGCGTCGAAGTTATGGAACTCGTCCTCCGCCTCCGGGCCCGTCACCGCCTGGTAGCCCATGCGCCGGAAGACGTTGACCAGCTCATCGAGAATCTGGGTAGCGACGTGGTAGCCGCCCGGCGCCAGCGCCAGGCCCGGCAGGCTGACGTCCTCGCGCTCGCGTTCCAGCCTGGCCTCCAGCTCGGCCGCCTTGATTTCGGCCTCGCGTTCGGCAAGCGCCTGCTCGATGGCCTGTTTGATGCGGTTGAGCTCCTGCCCGCGCGCCTTGCGTTCCTCGGGGCCGAGCCCCTTCATCGCCTTGAAGGCCTGGGTGAGCCGCCCCTTCTTGCCCAGGAAGCGAACCTTGATCTCCTGCAACGCTTCCAGGCTCGCTGCGGCACGAATTTCGGCCAACGCTTCTTCCAACATGCTGCCTCCCAAGAATTTGGGGCGGCCCCATGCCGCCCCGCGGAAGCCCGGTGGAGCTTCCGCTAGTTGCTAAAAAAGAACCCGCAGGTCCGCATACTGGGCGTAGTATACCGCCGCGGTCCCGCTTTTCGCCAGGGTCTCATGCGCCGCGGTTAGGCTGGGGAGAGGAGGCGAGGCGAATGCGCGCAGGGATTTGGCTGGTGCTCCTGTTCTTGCCGGTGCTGGCCCTCAGCCCCGAAGCGGTGCAGCTTCTGAACGAGGCCCGCGCCCTGGCTGAGGAAGCGCAGGAAACCTACGAGGTCCAGTTTCCCGACAAGCCGCTCTGGGCCCAGGCCATCGCCAAGGCCGAGGCGGCGGCGAAGCTGGAGCCCGACGAACCCGAGGTGTGGCGGGTGCTGGCGCAGATCTACACCACCACGGGCTGGTGGATCCGGGCGGAGAAGGCCTGGAAGCGTTACCTGGCGCTCGCCGGTGAGTCCAATCCCGCGCCGCTCGCCGAGGCGCTGCGGGCGCTGGGCTTTTTGGCCTACCAGCGCGGCGACGTGAAGGCGGCCCTGGACTACTTCGAGCAGGCACTCGTCCTCGAGCCCGAGAGCGAGGAGGCCCTGGCCTGGCTGGGGCGCCTCTACCTGGAGCTGGGCGACGGCATCCGCGCCGCCGAGTACTGGCAGCTCGCGGCCAAGGTGAACCCCAGTCCTCGCAACACCTACTTCGCCGAGCAGGCCGAGAAGATGGCCCAGTACGGCCCCGAGGCGGTGAAGGCCTTTTACCAGGGCTACGCCGCCTGGGAGGCGGGCGACTACCCGACGGCCATCCAGCAGTTCGAGACCGCCGCGGGGCTCGCCCCCGACTGGTCCGAGGCCCACCGCTGGCTCGCCCGCAGCTACATGGACGCGGGCATGCCCGCCAAGGCCATTCCTCACTGGGAGAAGGTGATCGCGCTCGAGGGCAACCCCGCCGACGCCCGCCACTTCCTCAAGCTGGCGCGGGAGGCCGCGGGCGTGGGGCTCTCAGCCGCCGACGCCTTCTTCAAGGGGGTGGCCGCCTACGAGGCGGGACGGCTCGAGGAGGCCGAGCGCTGGTTCGCCCGGGCGGTGGAGGCCGACCCCGAGTACGCCAAGGCCTGGCGCTGGCTGGGCCGCGTGCGCTACGAGCAGGGGCGCTACGCCGAGGCGGTGGAGGCCTACGCCAAGGCGGTGGAGCTCAACCCCGACGACACCTCCGCCCGCTACTTCCTGCGGCTGGCGCGGCAGGCGGCCGGCGAGTAGCGACGAACGCACCAAACCTCCGACGGACGGGGCCGTCGGAGGTGCGGTCTTGCGGCGCCGCGGCTAAGCCTTGATCGACCGCTCGATCTGCTCCACCGCCTGCGGTGGGAGCTCCAGCGCCCGCTGCAGCTCGTCCAGATAGCGGTTTTCCGCGGCGGTGTCCACCTCCACCGCCAGCAGGCTGGCCGCGTAGACCTGCAGCGCCAGCTCGGGTTTGCCGCGCGCCGCCGCCACCATGGGGCCGGTGTCGAGCGGCCCCGCCATCTCGCGGAAAACGAAGTCACGCACTTCGGGGTCCGCCCCCTGCCGGTCGAGCTGGCCGACGATGCGCTCGGCCTCCTGGGGGTCGATGCGCCCGTCGGCCTTGGCGGCGTTGATCATGGCCATCAGCACGACCTGCGCCGCGCTCTCGAGCTCCGCTTCCTCGTCGGGGGTCTCGGGAGCGCGCAGGCCCAGGGGCGCGCGTGCCGGCCGCCGGCCGCCCGTGGTCATGGCCGCCATGGCCAGGCCGCCCAGGAGGCTCATCAGGCCGCCGCCGAGGTCGCGCGGGGAGGCCGAACCGCCGCCGAGCAGCCGGCCGGCCAGGGCCTCGAGCCCCCTGGCGCCGGCGCGGCCGCCGGACCCGCCCAGCAGCTGCCCCAGCATCCCCGCTGCGCCGCCGGAGCCGCCCAGCAGCCCGCCCAGGGCGCCGCTCCCGCCGTCTCCCAGAGCCTGGCCCAGCATCCGCTCGAGCCCGCCGCCCTGCAGCCCCCGTTTCAGTTTTTCCGCGGCCCCGCCCGAGAGCTGGCTCTCGAGCAGGGCGCCCAGTACGTCGCTGAATCCCCCCATGCCGCTCCTTTCTGCCTAAGCAGCCCATTCTACCCGCGGGGTTTTAAAGCGACGTAAAACCCCGTCTTCAGGCCTCGGGCTCGTCGATCTCGGGCGGCAGCAGCAGGTTGACGACCACGCCCACCAGCGCCGCCAGCGCCATCCCGCTGGCCTGCAACGGCACCTCGGCGCCGGCCACGGTGATCGTGCCCAGGTCGGCCACCGCGCCGCCCAGGCCCAGGACCAGGATGAGCGCCACCACGATCATGTTGCGCGAGTGGGTGAAGTCGATCTGCGCCTCCGCGAGGGTGCGGATGCCCACGCTCGCGATCATCCCGAAAAGCAGGATCGAGATCCCGCCCAGCACCCCGACGGGCAGCGTCTGCAGCAGCGCCGCCAGCTTGGGGCTGAACCCCAGCAGGATGGCGAAGACGGCGGCGATGCGCAGGATGGCGGGGTCGTAGACCTTGGTCACCGCGAGGACGCCGGTGTTCTCGGAGTAGGTGGTGTTGGCGGGGCCGCCGATCAGGCCGGCGAGCGCGGTGGCCGCGCCGTCGCCGAGGAGGGTGCGGTGCAGCCCTGGCTTCTTGAAGAAGTCCTGGCCCACCACCCGGCCGTTGGTGAGGATGTCGCCGATGTGCTCCATCACCGTCACGAAGGCCACCGGAGCGATGAGGAAGACCGCGCCCAGCTCGAACCGCGCCCAGGTGAAGGCGGGCAGGCCAATCCAGGCGGCCTCGCGCACCGGGGTGAGGTCGACCGCACCGCTGAAAAGGGCGACGACGTACCCCACCGTCACCCCCACCAGGATGGGCAGCATCTTGAACAGCCCGTGGAAGAAGACCGCGGCGACGATGGCGGCCGCCAGGGTGACGATGGCCAGCAGCCAGCCCTTGGTGGCCATGTCGATGGCCACGGGCGCCAGCGTGAGGCCGATGACGACGATGACCGGCCCGGTGACGACCGGGGGGAAGACCCGGCGCACGCGCTCGGAGCCGATGGCCATGACGAGGAGCGCCATCAGCCCGTAGATCAGCCCCGCGGCGGCGATGCCGCCGCCGATGGCGGCGACCGAGAACCCCGCCTTGCCGGCGGCGACCATGGGCGCGATGAAGGCGAAGCTCGAGCCCAGGAAGACGGGCACCCGTCCCCCGGTAATGAGGTGAAAGAGCAGCGTGCCCGCGCCCGCGCTCACCAGCGCCACCGAGGGGTCGAGGCCGGTGAGCAGCGGCACCAGCACGGTAGCTCCGAACATCGCGACGGTGTGCTGCAGACCCAGGATCCATTGGTTCGGTGCGTGTCGTTCCATACCCTTTCCTCCCGGCAGGGATCAAAAAAACACGCCCCAAAGGGCGTTTGGCGGTTCGTGTCTCCGGCCCTGGGGCGATCCCATACCGGGAGTCCAGTCTACCACACCCCGGCGCGGACCAGCGCGTCTGCGAACCAGCCGGGCGCTCCTTCAGGCCAGCGGCGCTCGGCGAAGCCGCGGGCGAAATCGCCGTAGGTTCCGGCCTCGATCGCCGCGCGCGCCCGTTCCATCAGCCGGTGCAGGTAGCGCAGGTTGTGCAGAGAGAGCAGCCGCAGCCCCAGCAGCTCCTCGGTGCGCACCAGGTGGGTCAGGTAGGCGCGCGAATGGTTGCGACAGGTGTAGCAGTCGCAAGCTGCGTCGATGGGGGCGGGGTCGTCCTTGTGGCGGGCCGAGCCCAGGTTGAGCCGCCCCTCGTCCACCAGGGCGTAGCCGAAGCGGCCGGTGCGGGTGGGGTAGACGCAGTCGAACAGGTCCACGCCCAGGGCCACCCCCGCCACCAGGTCTTCGGGATGGCCCACGCCCATCAGGTAGCGGGGGCGGTCCGCCGGCAGCAGGTCGGTGGAGAGGTCGACCACCGGCACCATCGCCTCTTTGGGTTCGCCCACAGCCAGACCGCCGATGGCGTAGCCGGGGAGGTCGAATCGGATCGTCTCCAGGGTGCTCGTGCGCCGCAGGTCGGGCTCGACGCCGCCCTGGGTGATGCCGAAGAGGGCCTGATCGCTGCGCGTCTTGGCCGCGAGCGAGCGCTCGAGCCAGCGCAGGGTGCGCTCGAGCGAACGCTTGAGGTAGGCGCGCTCCGAGGGGAAGGGCGGGCACTCGTCGAAGGCCATGACGATGTCCGCGCCCAGCTGTTCCTGCACGGCGATGCTGCGCTCCGGCGTGAGCAGGATGCGGTCGCCGTTGAGGTGGCTGGAGAAGGCCACCCCCTCCTCGCTGATCACCCGCCGGTGCCCCAGGCTCATCACCTGGAAGCCTCCGGAGTCGGTGAGCCAGGGGCCGTCGTAGCCGGTGAAGCCGTGTAGCCCCCCGAGCCGCGCGACCCGCTCGGGTCCCGGCCGCAGGAGCAGGTGGTAGGTGTTGGCGAGGACGATGCGGCTGCCGATCTCGACGAGCTCGCGGTTCGAAAGCCCCTTGACCGTGGCCTGGGTGCCCACGGGCATGAAGAGCGGTGTGGGCACCTCGCCGTGGGGGGTGGCGAGCCGACCCGTGCGGGCCTTGCCCTGCTGGTGAAGAACGCGGAACTCGAAAGCCATGGCGTACCTGCCCCACTTTAGGGGGCGGGTCCGGGTTGTGCAACCGGCGCTAGGGCCCGCTGCAGCCGACGCGGTCGTTGCGCGGGACGGCCTTGAGGGTGAGCGGCGGGTCGTCCGGTGGCGGCACCCGCACCGTACGCTCAGCCGTTCGCTTCAGCATCCGCAGGCGCAGCTCCACCGAACCGTCGGCGAGCACCGTGAAGGGGGCGTAAGCGGGCGCGGAGGTGCCGGGCTGGACGTACTCCACCAGCAGCCGCCCCGACCCGGGAAGGCCTCCATCGGGCACCGGGGTGTTGCTGCAGGCGGCGTTGGGTGCGAACCCCACCAGGGCAGTGCGGTACTCCATCAGGACCCAGGTGCCGTCGTTGCGCGGGTCGGAGGGGAGCGCCTGCGCGCTCGTCGGGGCGATGCTGGCGAGGTAGTGGCTGCGGGGGAAGGCGTAGTAGGCGTAGAAGCGGTAGCAGCCTTCGGTGGCCGTCGCACCGCAGGCGGCGCCCGCGGTCCTGGGGGGGAGCACCAGCGCCAGGAAGGGGTCGGTGCCCACGGTCCAGCGGGGGCGTGCCGCCAGGGCGTTGCGCGTGGTCGCGCCCCCGTTGATGCGGACGGTCGTTCCCGGCGGGTAGACGTGCCAGGCCAGCTTCACCTTGGCCGCGACGATTTGTTCGGCGATCTGCGCCTCGTGCAGCAGCTCGTTGCGGGCGCTGATGTTTCCAGTGGCGTCGAAGGTGGAGGAGAAGATGCGGACGAAGACGAGGCCCAGAAAGCCGAGGATCGCCAGGGCGATTAGCACCTCGAGCAGGGTGAAGCCCCGGCGTTGGGCGCTCACGGCCCGCCTCCGCCGACCGGCGGCCGGGCGACGTCGAGCACCACCTCGGCCTTGGGTCCGCCGCCGTCGGCCACGATGTGCACGCGCCGTAGCGGTGCGCTCGAGGCCGCGGCGCCCGGGCAGGCGGCGAGGGTCCGGGGGGCCGAGGTGGGCGCGGCCAGGGCGTCCAGGTCCTGCACGGTCACGCTCACGCCCGCGGGCAGCGGTTCGGCGGCGAGGTCGAGGCAGCCGCCGGAGAAGCGTGCGGGATCCGTCCAGGCGTTCACGATGCGCTCGGCCACCTGCTGGGCCAGTGTGGTGTTGTTCAGGGTCTGCTGGTTGCTCCTGCTGATCTTGAAGAGTCCGCCGATCGGCCCCAGCACCGCGGCCAGCAGCACCCCCAGGATGACCATGGCGACCAGGGCCTCGACCAGTGAGAATCCCCTGCGGGTCATGGCGCCCTCCTCACGTTCGAGCGGATGACCTTTCCGGTAATGCCGACCACGCGCACTTCGGCTTCGAACCCGTGCCCCTGGATGGTGACGCGGTGGGGAACGGCGTCGACCTCGCCGTAAGGCGCGGTGTAGGTGATCCGGGCACCGATCGCGGGTTCGGCAAAGGTGAGGCCCGCGGGCAGACGGGCGTCCACCGCGTCGGCGCCCAGGGTCAGCCGGTAGCTGGCGTCGCCGGTGCGCTCCCAGCGCGCCGGCAGGTTGGCGCGCTGGGCGAAGCTGCGGGCGCGCTGCAGCGAGGCGGCCACCGTCGCCGTGGCTTCGCCCACGCGGCTGCGCTGCATCAGGGGGCGCAGCGAAGCGTACCCCAGCGCCAGCACCGCGCCGAGGATGGCCAGCACGATGAGCAGCTCGACGAGCGAAAATCCCCTTCGGTGCATCACGGCCCTTCGACCGGCTTCCAGAAGCCCGAGCCCGAACCGCCCGCGGGGCCGGCGAACTCGGCTGCGCTTCCCCAGGGCAGATCGCCGTCGAAGGTGGGGAAGAAGGGCGGCACCAGCCCGTTGTTGCGCATCCGCGGGTCGTAGGTGAACTTGCGGCCGTAGCCGTTGCGGATCGTCAGATCGGGTTTGAGCTTGCCGAACCGCCCGTACCAGTTCTGGATCAGCCCGCCGGTCAGGTGGAGGTAGCCCTTGGGGGGCCCGCTGTTCCAGCGCTGGTAGTAGACGCTGCGGCTCGCCGACATGAGCACCCCGTCGACGTGCAGGTTGTAGGGGGCGTTGCCCCTGATGACGATCGCGCCGCGGTCGGAGTAGACGCCCAGCACGTTGCGCGCATCGGTGTTGGGGCAGTTGGCCGGCGCCACCGACCCGTCGGCCCGCCGCTCAGGGGCCGAGGTGCAGGGGCGGTCTTCGTAGATGAGGTCGCGGTTGAGGCCGATGTTGCGGCCCACGACGGTGACCTGCATGAAGTCGGCGATCGAGGGTTGGATGCAGTCGTAGCCGCCGTCGTAAGCGGTGACGGTGTAGGGGCAGAGGCCGGGGTGGCTGACGCTCAAACGCGGCCGGTGGGTTTTCCAGGGGCGAAGGTCGCTCGTGGGCTGCGCCACCCCGCCCCCCTGGAGGGTGAACGAAGAGGTGCGGCCCCCGGCGACGTCTCGACCCACGTAGATCACCCCGTTGAAGCCGGTACCCACGCTGTACCAGCCGGAGCCGTCGTTGCGTTCGACGCGGCCGGCCGCGTCGATGCGGAAGGCGTAGGTGAAGCGCCGGATGTCGGGCTCGGTCGTGGGGCCGACCCAGTGCTGCCCCGGCGGACAGGTCCCGGCCTGAGCGCGGACCGTCGCGGCTAGGCCGTCCGCGAACCAGATGGCGACGGTGCGTCCCGGGCCAGGAGCGCCCAGCCGGGCTGCGGCCCGCAACGCGGTCTGGAGCAGCGGCGGTGCCCAGCGTTCGACGCTCGGTCCCTCGGGCGGCGGGGGTGGCGGGGGCGGTGGCGGCGGCGGCGGGGGTGGCGGCGGGCCGGGTGGGCCGGGCGGAGGCGGGGGCGGATCGGCGACGCAGCGGCCGGGTACGGTGCGGGTGCCTACGTTCCGGCGTCCGTGCACCTGGACGAACTGGTACTTCACCCCGGCGACCACGTCGGTGCTCAGGGTGACGGCCTCGACGTTGACGTCTCCGGTGGACGAGGTGGCGTCGTCGTCTTCGATGAAGAGGCCCCCGTTCTTGGCGGCGCGGTACTGGTCGCTGCTCGTCTTCGGGAGCGCGATGTAGTCCCTGTCCCAGGCGAGCCCGCCCTCAAAGGCGGGCTCGGCCCAGGCCGGGGGGATGGGGTCGATGGGGGGCGTGACCTTGACGTGGCTGCGGGCGCCGGCGTCCCAGTAGTAGTACCCCGGCCGCGCGTCCAGGCAGTCGTCCTTGGCGGCGTTCTCGGCCTCGCAGCCGACGCTGGTCACGCTGTCGCCGAACCAGGGCCGCCCGGTGAAGTTGAACTTGTCGTTGGTGTGCACCGGCCCGTCGAAGAGGGTGCCGTCGTAGAAGTAGACGCGCTCCGCCCCGGCTCCGGCCCCGGCACGCTGGTAGTTGGTGAAGAGCATGAAGTGGGAGAAGCTGGGCGGGCGCAGGTCGATGCGCAGCTCGCCGGTGAAGGCCTGTTCGATCTTGTGACGGGCGACGTCGGCGCCCTCCTTGGCGAGGTAGCCGCTGGACACCGTCGGCAGCGCGCGGAAAGTCAGCCGCACCGTCGCGTTGGGCAGGACCTCGGCGCGCCAGGGAACGAAGCCGTAGGCTACGCGGTAGGCGGTGGTGAGGCGGCCGCGGGTCTTCAGGGTGCGCTCGAAGGTCTGCGGGCCCAGCCGCGCGCGCCAGTAGTCCTCGGGCGCGGTGCCGGTGGGGTAGCGGGCGGCGTCGATGTGACCGTCGAGGAAGATGCTGTAGGGGGCCGCGCGGGGGTCGGACCAGTCGAGCCGGTCGGGGTCGGCGGTGCAGATCACGCGGCCGACGGCCGGTTTGTCGGTGGGTACGAAGGCGGGGTCGTCGGGGTCGTTGGTGACCCCGCAGAACTTCTGAAGATAGCTCCGCAGCGAGGCCCAGTCCGTCCCCGAGGGCATCTCGAAGTCGCTGGCGTTTTCGATGAAGTCCGCCACCTCGCGGCCGGTGAGGCTCAGCCGCGTCGTCGCCAGGGCGAGCCCGGACTCGGCGGCGTACTGGGCTTCGAGCGCCGCCTTCTGGTTGGAGGTCACCCGTTTGCCGGAGAGGGAAAGGCTGCTGCTGATGGCCACAATGGCGAGGAAGAGCAATAGCGCGAACAGAAGGGTGACGACCAGGGCAATGCCGAGAGGTTTTTTCATGCTTCCGCCTCCGATTTATACAATTCTAATCCAAACACCGCTGGATCCGGTACACGTCCAACCTGGCTTCGCCTCAATGGCCTTTAGTGTACCGCAAGCTCCGCCGCGGTTTGGGTCACGCGGCGCCTGGCCGCGGACTATACTCTTGAGGGTGGAGCGCTGGATATGGATCATGGCGGGCGGCGCCCTCGGGGCGCTCGGCCGCTACTGGGTCTCGGGCTGGGTGCAGCAGTGGGCCGGCTCGAGCTTCCCCTGGGGTACGGTCGGGGTCAACCTGATCGGCAGCTTCTTGCTGGGGTTCGTGATCCAGGCGAGCCTGATCGGCGGCTGGACCGGGGAGCTGCGTCTCTTCGTCGCCGTGGGTTTCCTGGGGGCGTTCACCACGTTCTCGACCTTTGCCTTCGAAGCCCTGGAGCTGCTGCGGGCAGGGCAGGGGGCGGAGGCGCTGGCCTACGTGGGCCTGAACCTGGTGCTGGGGGTGCTGCTCGTGGCCCTGGGCATGGCCGCGGTGGCCGTGCTTCGCAGCGCGTGAGGAGGGCGGTTATGCAGCTGAACGGTACGGCGGTACTGGCGCGGGTTTTCCTGGGGGAGAGCGACAAGGTGCACGGCCGGCCGGCGTACGCCGCGATCGTCGAGGAGGCGCGCCGCCGGGGGATTCGGGGCGCCACCGTGCTGCGCGGCATCATGGGCTTCGGCGCGGGCAGCCGCATCCACTCGGCGGCGATCCTGCGGCTTTCCGAGGACCTGCCGATCGTCGTGGAGCTCGTCGACGAGGAGGCGCGCATCCGCGGCTTTCTGCCCTGGCTGGGGGAGGTGCTGGGCGGCGGGCTCGTCACCCTCGAGAAGGTCGAGGTCGTGCGCTACACCGCCGAGGGCGGGGCATAGGCCCCGGGCGCCGGTGGTATAAAAATACAAAGTCGAAGGGAGGCAGGAGGATGCGTATCAAGCTGCTGGCGTTCGTGGCGGTGTTGGTGGGCGTTTCGGCGGGGGCCGTTTCGCCCGACGGGTTGGTGCTGTACTGGCTGGGGAAGACGCCGGCGCCCGCGCCGGCGGTCGCGACGGTGGACGAGGGGCTGGACTTCCAGGCCGCCTTCGTGCGGGGGCTGATCCCCATCGCGGGCGACCCGGTGGGGTACAAGGTGGGGCTCACCAGCCGGGCGGTGCAGGAACGGTTCGGGGTGGACCACCCCCTGCGGGGGGTGCTGCTCGAGCGCATGCTGCTCGCGGGCGGCGCGGTGGTGCCCGCCCGCTTCGGCGCGGTGCCCATTGCCGAGGCCGACCTGATGGTGCGGGTTGGTGACGCCGGCGTCAACCAGGCGAAGACGCCCGAGGAGGTGCTGCGCCACCTGGACGCGGTCATCCCCTTCATCGAGCTGCCCGACCTGATGCTGAAGAAGGGCGAGCCCCTGAACGGCGCGACGATCACAGCCATCAACGTGGGCGCGCGGCTGGGGGTGCTGGGCCGCCCCATTCCCGTCGAGGCCACCCCCGAGTTTGCCCGGGCGCTGGCCGAGATGCAGGTCTACGTGAGCGTGGACGACGCGCTGGTGATGAAGGTGCCGGGCAAGGCGATCCTGGGCCACCCGCTCAACGCGGTGATCTGGCTCGCCGGCGACCTGGCGCGCCGCGGCGAGGCGCTGAAGCCCGGCGACCTCGTCAGCCTGGGCAGCCTAGGCAAGCCGCTGCGCCCGCAGCCGGGGCAGACCCTGTGGGTGGGCTACAGCTTCGGCCGCTGGGGCGGCGAGGTGAAGGTCCGCTTCGAGTAGGTGGGCGAATGTGCTTTCGGGCGGGCCGGTCCCGCCCGCTTTCGTATAGATTGCGGGCATGAGGGACGACCTGCCTCCGGGCCAGACGCCGACGCGCCGCTTCCCGCTGTTTACCGTGGATCCGGTCGCGCCCCTCGCGGCCGGGGCGTTCCGGCTGCGGCTCCTGGGCGCCGTGGAACACCGCCTCGAGCTGGGCTGGGAAGAGCTGCGGGCGCTGGGAGAGGAGATGCTGGTGCACGACTTTCACTGCGTCACCGGCTGGACCCGCACGGCCACCCGCTGGCAGGGGGTTCCGCTCGCGCGGGTGCTCGAGCGCGCGCGACCCACAGCGGGCGCGACCCACGCGCTCGCCTGGTCGCGGGGCGGGTACAGCGCCAGTCTGCCGCTCGAAGACCTTACCGCGCCCGTGGTGCTGCTCGCCTGGTCGCTGGACGGCGCACCCCTGCCCCACGAGCACGGCGGCCCGGTGCGGCTGGTGGTGCCCCACCGCTACGGCTGGAAGAGCGTGAAGTGGCTCGCCAAGATCCAGCTCTTCGAGCGCGAGGTCGAAGGCTACTGGGAGATGCGCGGCTACCACCGTCGGGGCGACCCCTGGCGGGGGGAGCGCTACGGATAGGGTCATGCACGTCGTCCTGGTGGGTGGAAGCGGCTTTCTGGGCAGCTACGTTGCCCGGGCGCTGCTCGCGCGCGGCCACCGGGTCACCTCGCTCTCGCGCCGGGGGCGGGGCCCGCTCGCCGGAGTGCGCTACCGGGTAGGCGACGCGGCCTCGGGGCAGGGGCTCGAAGCCATGGGCGCCGCCGACGCCGCGGTCTACCTCGCCGGGATCATCCGCGAGGGGGAGCAGCGCTACCAGGCGGTGCACGTCCGCGGGGTTCAGCAGGTGCTCGGGGCCATGGTCGCGGCAGGGGTGCGGCGGATCGTGCACGTCTCGGCGTTGGGGGCACGGCCGGACGCGCCCAGCCGCTACCACGCGAGCAAGGCGCGGGGCGAGGCGCTGGTGCGGGCAAGCGGCCTCGACTGGACGATCTTCCGCCCCAGCCTCGTCTTCGGTGAGGGCGACGAGTTCTTCGGCAAGATCCTGAAGGGCCTCGTGCGCATGCCGCTTCCCTTTATTCCCATCATCGGCACCGGCGACTACCCGTTCCGGCCCGTCTGGGCCGGCGACGTCGCCCAGGCGATGGCCCAAAGCCTAGAAAAGCCCGTGACGATTGGTGAAGCCTACGACCTGGTGGGGCCGAAGGAATACACCTACAGAGAGCTCATCTTGCTCGTGCGCGACGCGCTCGGGTCGAGAAAGCCGCTCGTTTCGCTTCCCGTCGGCTTTTTCGCGCTCCTTGCCCGGCTGCCCCGGGCGCCGATCACACCCGATCAGCTCTTCATGCTGCTCGAGGGCAACACAGGCGACCCGGCTGAGCTACAGGAGGTTTTTGAGCTCGAGTGGCTGCAGTTGGGGGCAGAGCTGTCGCGTGTGCTCGGTATCCGCTAGTCTACCAGACTATCTATATGTTTAAGTGTGTGAGCATCCATTTACCATTCAAGTATTCAGGCATTTAAGCACCGGCTTTAATGCTTTAATTAGCGGTTGTATGGATTCACAAGAAAGTTTAGTATCATTCATGTATACTTGCTGCAACTTGCTCTTCACGCCATGATTATAGTTGCTCGGATCTTCAATAACTAACACACCCTCTTTGGTTTCCTTGACAAGCGTTATACTATGATCTTCACACAGTTTGCGAAGATAGCTATAACTAAGAAAACGTTCGATGCCTTTGAATCCTTTGCTAACCTTCGGATCAGCGTTCTTATCATCTAACTTAACAATATAAAATCCATTTTTGTTTTTATCACCTAATTTCTCAATAAGTTTTTTTATCTTGTTGTATGTTTTCTCTTTGGTTTCCCAGTCAAGGAGAATACACAGGTTGCCAGGTCTGTAGGCGAAGTGCTTGCTTAACTTATCCAGCACTTTCTCGATATTGGGGGTGCCGCCGGAATGCATTCCCAGATCTTCCGGAGACAAAACCATGTATTGCTCTTTAGGTACCTGAAGGCATCTCAATGCTTGCTGTACGATGAACTTGTCTGATTTTCCTTCTACAAGGACTATTGTGCTAGTGGGATTGGTCAGTATAGGCTCGGTATATATACCGATGCCGGCTTTTCCCATCTCCTTCAATCCTTCTCTTATTCCGTCCTTTCCTTGGAATACTGTAGAGATAGCTTCCGATAACCCCTCTTTTTTTAATGAAATTATGCAGTTAGAATATCCAGCGAATATTTCTGAATGTGTCGTGATAATAAATTGAAAGCGCGGGTTTTCCCGCGCGTTGCGCTGAAAGAATGCAGCGATTTCCGCCTCCAGGGATTTATGTAACGAATTTTCTGGTTCTTCTACGCCCCAAATAATTGCTTGTAGCCAGCCGAATGATCTTCCCGGCTGGCTGCGGTGTAAAGAATAAAGAAGGAGTAGCGCCGTGAAAAGCTGAACTCCTGCGCCTTGCAATTCCGCCCCGATGACATGATTCTGTTCATATAACATTGAGAGCCGTAGTTTTAAGTTTGACACTAACTCTTCTAGGGAAGATGGTAGCTCTGCCGATAGTTCGACGCTTGCTCCAGTTGACCTATTGAGAGCGGTAGAAACCTCTGACCAAAGGTGCCCAATTTGCTTGCGAAGGTCACCAAGGAAATTATCAAGGCTATCTTCGCCCGTTTTCTTTTTTCCACCCTTTCGCAACCTATGTAATGCTTCAGCGATAAAGCTGACGCTATCCGCATCAAAAAGCTTTAGAGGTGAAACATAATGAGGAATATATACATACTTAATTAAGCTTAAGAACCCCCTTATACCCTTTGCCGCTTTGTCATCTTCTATACTCTTACCGTTCAAGTAAATGCTTGGCAAATCTTCTTGGACGTGCCATACCTTTTTGATTGAGAAGGAGCCATTATTACTGACCGCGGGTATATCTATTACAGCCTTGAGCGGTTTGGGGAAATTAAATATATCAGGCAAACTAAATTCAACTTCTACCGATATCTCTTTTTTTTGTTTCCGAGAAACAAATATATTGTAATCACGCTCCCAATCGAGGGATTTTCCAGGCTCTATCTCTTCGTTGAAGAAGAGGTTCAATGCCCGAAGAACATTAGATTTTCCTGCATTATTAAGTCCAGTGATCGAAGTGTATGGACAGAAAGGTTTTACTTCCAGATTTCGAAATGAGCGGAAATTTCGGATGGCCACTCGGGTGATAAGTGCCATAGTAATTATAGTAACCCGCTTCTGGCCAATGGGCTGGTCAAATACCGATTTCAGCACTAGGCCGTTAAAGGGCGGATGTATACGAGGTAGCCCCGGAGCAAGCCCCGTTACGAGTTCGTAGTAAATGGTATCTAGCGCGTGGGCACGCCCGCCACGGGCCCCACCCAGGTGTACCCGTCTGCATCGCGCAATACCGCCGCGCGCGCCGAGCGCCTGCTTGCCGAATTCGAGCCGGAACACCGGCCCCTGGAGGCCGAGCTACCGCGCATCCTCGGCGTCGGTTAGAACGTGGCCCGCGGCGGCGAGCGCGGCGCGGGCCGCCTCCAACCTGTCGACGGGCACGAGCAGGAAGTCGGTGGACCAGGTGGAGAGCACGAAGACCGGCACCCCCGCCTCCGCGAGCGGGGTGGTTAGGGCGGCCAGCACTCCGGTGAGGCCGAAGTCGAGCGGGCCCTCCACCGCCAGCAACCGCCATCCGCCGCGGCAGGTCACGGCCCGAGGCGCGGCCGCCTCGGGTCCCACCCAGGTGTAGCCGTCGGTATCGCGCAGCACCGCCGACAGTGCGCCGGGGCCGGGCGCGAGCGGGTGGGGTGCGGTGCAGACCGCGTAGCGCTCCCCCACCAGCCGGAGCCTCATTCTTCCTCCCGGTAGACCCGCGGCAGCCGCGGGCTGAGCGCCGTGGCCAGCTCGTAGTGGATCGTGTTCAGCGCCCGCGCCCGGCCGGTCAGGCTGGTGCGCTCGTCCAGGTCGGGCGTCGCCACCCAGAAGACCTCGTCCAGCCCCACGGGCTCGGGCAGGCGCACGGTGGTCTGGTCCATGCTCACCCGCCCCGCCACCGGCGCGTAGCCGCCGCGCCAGCGCACCCAGCCGCGGTTCGAAAGCGCCCGGGGAAAGCCGTCGGCGTAGCCGAAGGGCAGCGTGGCGATCCACTCTTCGCCCTGCGAACGGTAGCTGAGGCCGTAGCCCACCCCGTGGCCCGCGGGGAGCCGCTTCACCTGGGTGGGCCGCGCCTTCCAGGCGAGGACGGGCTCGAGCCCCTGCGCCGTCCGCATGTCCGGCGGCAGCCCGTACAGCGCGACCCCCGGCCGCACGAAGTCGAGCTCGGTTCCCAGGCCGGCGAGGATCGCGGCCGAGTTGGCCGCGTGCAGCGGGTAGCGGCGGGGCAGGGCGCGCGCGGTTTCCAGGAAGACCGCGAGCTGCCTTCGGGTCTCGACCTCGTCCTCGTCGGCGACGGCGAAGTGGGTGTAGACGGCCTCCACCTCCAGGCCCAGCTCCTCCACCGCCGCCACGAAACCCGCCAGCTCCCCCGGGGGCACCCCCACCCGGCCCATGCCGCTGTCCACCTTGACCTGCACGCCGCCGCCGGGGCGCGCGGCGGCGTACGCACGCGCGGCCTCCAGGGTGGCCAGCGTGGGGGTCAGCCCCCAGCGGGCGGCGTCCTCGGCGTCGTCCGGATGCAGCGAGCCGAGGAGCAGCACCGGCGCGTCGATCCCCGCCCGGCGCAGCCCGGCCCCCTCGCCGCTGGTGGCCACCGCCAGCCGCTCGGCGCCGCAGCCGAGGAGGGCCCGCGCCACCGCCGCCGCGCCGTGGCCGTAGGCGTTCGCCTTGACCACCGCGATCACCCGCGCGCCCGCAGCGCGCCGGGCGAGCCGCCGGTAGTTGCGCCCCAGCGCCCCCAGGTCGATCTCCAGCCAGGTCGGCCGCATGCCCCAAGCCTACCGGCCCCTCCGCGCGGCCGCAACGCGCATCAGGGACACCTGTCCTGACGCCGCGGGGTACACTCACCTTGCTGCGTCCAAGATCCACTGATTGATCCCTCCCTCCGCAGGCCCGCGAAAGCGGGCCTGCACCCCTTTGCGGGCCTGGGGAGGCGGTAGGCTTTAGGGTATGAAGCTCTATACCCGTACCGGCGACGCCGGCGAAACCGGGCTCTACGGCGGCGAGCGGTTGGGCAAGGACCACCCGCGGGTCCAGGCCTACGGCGAGGTGGACGAGGCCAGCAGCCAGATCGGCTTCGCCCGCAGCCTGCTGCCGCAGGCCCACGAGGAACTGGACGCCCACCTGGCGACGATTCAAAACGCGCTCTTCGACCTGGGGGCCGACCTGGCCACCCGCGCCGGCGGCCCCCACGAGGCCAAGGTGCGGCGGATGCAGGAGGACGACACCGCCCTGCTCGAGGCCTGGACCGACCGCTACACCGAAGAGGGCCCGCCCTTTACCGGCTTCGTGCTGCCCGGAGGGCACCCGGCGGCCGCCGCGCTGCAGGTGGCCCGCGCGGTGGTGCGCCGCGCCGAGCGGCGGGTGGTCGCCCTCGCCCGCGCCGAGGACGTCAACCCCGAGGTGCTGTGCTTCCTCAACCGCCTTTCCGATCTGCTCTTCGCGATGGCGCGTTGGCTCAACGCGCGCGAGGGGGTGAGCGAGCCGCTTTGGCAGCCCCGGCCGTCCTCGCCGAACAGCTGAGCAAGACCTTCCTGGTCGCCGAGAAGGACCCCGGCTTCGCGGGCACGCTGCGGCACTTCGTGCGCCGTCGCTACCGCCGCATCGAGGCCGTGCGCAGGGTAAGCTTCGCCATCGCGCCCGGCGAGGTGGTGGGCTTCCTGGGCCCCAACGGCGCGGGCAAGACGACGACGCTCAAGATGCTGACCGGGCTGATCCAGCCCACGGCCGGCCGCGCGCGGGTGCTGGAGCGCGACCCCTACCGGCGCGAAGCGGCGCTGCTGCGGAACCTGACGTTGGTGATGGGCAACAAGCAGCAGCTCATCTGGGACTTGCCGGTGCTCGATTCCTTGCGCGTCAACGCTGCGGTCTACGAGATCCCCTGGGCCGAGGCCGAGCGCCGCACCGCGGAGCTGGCGGCGATGCTCGAGGTCGAGGAGGTGCTGCGCCAGCCGGTGCGCAAGCTCAGCCTGGGGCAGCGGATGAAGGCCGAGCTGCTGGCTTCGCTCTTGCACCGGCCGCGGGTGCTCTTCCTTGACGAGCCCACCCTGGGCCTCGACGTGAACGCCCAGCTGGCGGTACGCCGCTTCCTGAAGGCCTACCGCGAGCGCTACGGGGCGACGCTGCTCCTCACCAGCCACTACATGGCCGACATCGAGGCACTGGCCGAGCGGGTGATCGTGATCCACGAGGGGCGGCTGCTTTACGACGGGTGGCTCAGGGGGCTGGTCGAGCGCTACGCCCCCTTCAAGGAGGTGCGCCTCGAGCTGACCGCGCCGGTTCCCGCCGGGGCCTTCGAGCGCTACGGTCGGGTGGAGGAGGTGCAGGGCTCCCGCGTGCGCCTCCTGGTGGACAAGGGGGCGCTGACCGGGGTGGTCGCCGACCTGCTGGGCCGCTTCGAGGTGCGCGACCTGACCGTGGACGAGCCGCCGCTGGAAGAGGTGATTGGACGCATCTTTGCGGAGGGGGCGGTATGAGCGAACGCTTCGCCAAGGTGCGCACCCTCCTGGCCGTCTACTTCGCCTACATGCTGGAGTACCGGGCCGAGATCGTCTTCTGGATTCTGGGCGGGCTCGTCCCCTTCTTCTTCATGGCCGCCTGGAGCGAGGCGGCGCGCCAGGGGTACACCGCCTACACCCCGCTCCAGTACGCGCGCTACTTCTTTGCCGTCTTCGTCGCGCGGCAGCTGAGCGTCGTCTGGGCCAACTGGACCTTCAGCGACTGGGTACGCACCGGCAAGCTCTCCTTCCACCTGCTCCAGCCCCTCGACCCCGCCTGGCGGATCTTCGCCGACCACGTCGCCGAGCGAGGGGTGCGCCTGCCCTTGCTGATTCTGATCGGGCTGGTCTTCGCGCTGCTCTTTCCGGGGGCGCTGGTCTGGCCCGGTTGGGCTCCGCTGCTCCTGGGGCTCGCCGCCAGCACGCTGGCCTTCCTGCTCAGCTTTCTGGTGGCCTACGCGGTGGGGTTGCTTTCGTTCTGGTTCGAGGACGCGACCGAGATCTTCGAGCTCTGGTACGTGCTGGTGCTCTTTTTCTCGGGGATGCTGGCGCCGCTTTCGCTCTACCCCGAGGCGGTGCAGCGGGTGCTGCTGTGGACGCCGTTCCCCCACCTCGTCTACCTGCCGGCCTCGTACTGGTCGGGGCTCGACTCCCCCGACCCGCGGGGCTTCGCGGTGCTGGGGGCCTGGACGCTCGTCTTCTTCGCTACCACGCGGCTGCTCTGGTGGCTGGGCCGCCGCCGCTACAGCGCCATGGGGGCCTAGGTGCGTTACCTGAGACTGATCGGCATCTTCTGGGCCGCCTCCGCGGCGGCGCGCATGGAGTACCGCGCCGCCTTCGCGGTCTCCATCGTAGCGGCCTTCGTCGAGACCGGGGGCAAGCTCTTCGGGGTCTACCTCTTCTACGCCAGCGGCTACGACCTGGGCGGCTGGCGCTGGCAGGAAGCGCTGCTGGTGCTGGGGCTCGCGCAGATGGTGGACGCCTTCTTCGTCCTCATCTTCCAGCCCAACCTGCGCCGCATCTCGGAGATGGTGCAGGACGGCACCCTCGACTTCGTGCTCCTCAAGCCGGTGGACAGCCAGTTCTGGATGAGCGTGCAGCAGGTCGGGGTCGTGGGCTTGCCGTACCTGGCGCTGGCCCTGGGGGTCGTGGGCTACGCCGGAGCGGCGTCGGGGCTTTCCCCCGCGGGCTGGCTGGTGCTCGCGGTCGCGGCCGCGGGCGCGTTGCTGCTGGCGTACGCGCTGGCCTTCCTGTTCGCCACGACCTCGATCTGGTTCGTCAAGATCTTCAACGTCGTCTTCTTCCTCAGCTCCATGATCTGGAGCGCCCAGTATCCGGTGCAGGCGTACGCGCGCCCTTTCCGGCTCTTCCTTACCTTCGTGCTGCCCGTCTACTTCATGACCACGGCGCCGGCGGAGCTGGCGCTGGGGCGGGCGGCCGGCGGCGCGTCCTGGGCCATCTTTCTCGTGGCTCTCGGGCTCTTCGCGCTCTCCCGGGCCTTCTGGCGCTTCGCCCTGCGCTTCTACACCTCGGCTTCGAGTTGAGGTCTTAGAATGCGGGCGTGAGCCTCTACGCCCTCGTCACCCTGCTGCTCGCCTACCTGTTCGGATCCGTTCCCGCGGGCGTGCTGATCGCGCGCCTCTACGGGGTGAACATCCGCGAGGTCGGCTCGGGCAACATCGGAGCCACCAACGTGCTGCGGGCGCTGGGGTGGGGTCCGGCACTCGTCGTCTTCGCCTTCGACATGTTCAAGGGGGGGCTGGCGGTGCTGATCGCCCGGGCCCTGGGCGTCGACGGCTGGCTGCTGGGCGGCGTGGCGCTGGCCGCGGTGCTGGGGCAGAACTTCTCCGTCTTCCTGGGTTTCAAGGGCGGCAAGGGTGTGGCCACCAGCTTCGGCACCGTCCTCTTCCTCGATCCCGAGGTCGCCCTCTTCGGGCTGATCGTGGCCCTCGTCGTCATCGCATTGACGCGCTACGTTTCCGCAGGCAGCCTGACGGGCACCTTTGCGGGCCTCGTCTACGCGGCCTTTGCAGGCCGGCCACCCTGGGAGCTGGCGGCGCTGGCCCTGCTGGTCGCCCTCGTCTTCTGGACCCACCGCGAGAACGTGGTGCGGCTGCAGCAGGGCAGGGAGCGCCGGCTGGGGGAGAAGGCCGACAAGAAGCCGAGGTACCCGTGACGCTCGACCTGCTCGTGGTGGCCCCGCACCCCGACGACGCCGAGCTGGGCGCCGGAGGTACGCTGGCCAAGGCGGCCCGGGCCGGCCGCGCAGTGGGCGTGGTCGACCTCACCCGCGGCGAGCTGGGTAGCAAGGGCGACCCCGAGACCCGCGCCCGCGAGGCCGAGGCGGCGGCGCGGGTGCTGGGATTGGCGCTGCGCGAGAACCTGGGCTTTCCCGACGGAGGGCTCACGGACGACGCCGGCATGGCGGCGGTCCTGGCGGAGCGGATCCGCGCTCTGAAGCCGCGGGTGCTGCTGGCGCCCCACCCCGAGGACCGCCACCCCGATCACGTGGGGGCCGCGGCGCTGGTGCACCGGGCGCTGCACCTGGCCGGGCTCGCCCGCGCGGACGTCGAGGGCCGGCCCCACAAGCCCGAACGCCTGCTGCACTATCCGGGTAACGACCCCGTACGCCCGGACCTGCTCGTCGACGTCAGCAGGGTGATCGAGGTCTGGGAAGCGGCGGTGCGGGCCTTCGCCAGCCAGTTCGCCGGGGAGGATGTCAGCGAAACCGTCGGCCCGGCGGGGCTGGAGGCCCGCCGGGCGCTGCGCCGCTACTGGGGCCAGCTCGCGGGGGTGGCCTACGCCGAGCCGTTCGTGAGCCCCCGGCCGTGGCTCGTCGACCTGCCCTAGCGGCACCGTCCGAACACCTACGCCCCCATCGACGCGGGCGGCTTTCCTCGTCGCCCCAGAGAAAGCTGGGGCCCAGGACCGGGTCAAGCGTCGGGACCGGGGCGCCCTACCGGCTGTAGAAACTTGAAGACGCCCGCCCCCTTTGCCCCCTTTGGGGAGGGCTAGGTGGGGTTATGGAGGGCGACTCGCGGCTCGTGGATTGTGGCTCGTAGCCCGTGGATGGCCTGTTGCGGGTAGACCTGCCGTAGGCGTCGCCCGCTGCATGGACCCCGGGTCTCGGCCGGCGGGGCCGGTCTCGCCCGGGGAATCGGGAAAGGGGTAGGTAGCCTGCGGCTCGTAGCTCGCGGTCTGCAGGAACCCGTTTTACGCCGTTCCCACATCCCACATCCCACTTCCCAAAACCCGTTCACCACGCACCACGTACCGCCCGCCGCCTCCCCCTTGGGGGAGGCGGAAGGTACTGGCAGCTCATGGATTCCCAAATCAAGCCCTCACCCCGGCGGCTTGGGGAAGGGCACCCTGGGAGGTGCGCCTAGTCCCCGGGGCTGAAGTGGGCACGACCCTCCAGCTTGGCGTCGGGGATCAGGAAGGTGGCCGCAAGGCCCAGCACCACCAGCCAGGCGGCGTAGAGGTAGACCTGCTTCATCGCTTCGGTGATGGCGAGGTTCAGCGCCTCCGTGACCTGCCGCTTGAGCTGCTCGGCCTGCGTGGCGAGCTCCTCCTTGACCTTGGCGAGCACCATCTCGCGGTAGGCCGCGGGCGGGGGCGGGCCCTGGAGCATCTGCTTCAGCTCGGCCGGCAGCAGCGGGTTCTGCAGCAGCGCGGCCTTGGCCGCCTCGTCGCCGGAGAGGGCCTTTTCCAGCTCGTCGAGGGTCTGCTGCAGCCCCGCTTCGAAGCCGCGTTCCAGAGCGCCGGGGTCGCGCATCGCTCCCAGGTCGACCTTGCCGTCCGTCAGCCCGCTCGGCAGGTTGGCCGTGAGCTGGGTCTGCAGGCTCGCCGCCAGCACCGCGCCCATCAGGGCGATGCCGATCGTCGAGCCGATCTGGCGGAAGAACTGGGTGGCGCTCGAGGCCGTGCCCATGCGCTCGGGCGGCACCGCGTTCTGCACCGCCAGGGTGAAGAGCGGCATCCCCGGACCCAGGCCCAGCCCCATGCTGACCATCAGCGCCAGCACCTGCCACAGCGGGGTGTCGATCTGGATCAGGTAGTGCATGGCGAAGAAGTTGAGCAGCAGCCAGCTCATCCCCCCGATCATCAGCGGCTTGTACCGTCCCCAGCGGCTGGCGATCTGCCCGGAGCCGATTGCGCCGACGATGGCCCCCAGGGTGAGCGGCGTGATGGTGAGGCCGCTCATCGTCGCCGAGATGCCCTTGACCTGGATCAGGTAGAGGGGCAGGAAGAACATCGCGCTCAGGAAGGCGGCGCCGAAGAAGAAGAGGGCCACGCTGGACCAGCGAAAGACGGGGTTGTGGAAGAGGGTGAGGTCGAAGAGCGGCTCCGGGGTGTGCGTTTCCACGTAGACGAAGAGGGCCAGGCCCGCCGCCGCCCAGGCGAAGAGGCCGAGGATGACCGGGCTCGTCCAGGGGTACTCGTGCCCGCCCCAGGAGGTGGCCAGCAGCAGCGGGATCGTCCACAGGGCCAGGGTGAGGGCGCCGCCCAGGTCGAAGCGGTGGGTCGAGGCCGGGCGCAGCACCGGCATGTGCACGGCGATGAAATACACGGCCACGGCGCCCACCGGCACGTTGATGTAGAAGACCCAGTGCCAGGAGAGGTGGTCGGTCAAGAGCCCGCCCAGCCAGGGGCCCACCACGCTGGCGATGGCGAAGACGGCGCCGAACAGCCCCTGGAACTTCCCGCGTTCCCGCGGCGAGAAGAGCAGGCCGATCGTCGTGGTGGCCACCGCGAAGAGCGCCCCGCCGCCGATACCCTGCAGACCGCGGAAGGCGATCAGCTGCTCCATCGTCCCCGAGAGGCCGGAGAGCATGGAGCCCACCAGGAAGATGACGATGGCCCAGAGGAGCAGCATGCGGCTCGAGACCAGGTCGGCCAGGCGGCCGAAGATGGGCACCGCGATGGTCGAGGCGAGCAGGTAGCTGGTGCCCACCCAGGCGTACTTGTCCATTCCGCCCAGGTCCTGCACGATGCGCGGCAGCGCGGTGGCGACGATCGTCTGATCGAGCGCCGCCAGGAAGATGCCGAGAAAGATGCCGATCAGGGTTAGCCGTTGGGTGCGGTTCATGCGTGTTCCTCCAGCATGCGGTCTAAAAGGGCGATCAGCGTCGCCCGTTCCTCGGGGGCCAGGCGGACGAGCCGGTCGCGCAGGCGTTCGACCAGACAGCCGCGCCCCGCCTCCAGCGCCTCCTGCCCCCTGGGGGTGAGGGTGAAGAGGAAGCGCCTGAGGTCTTCCGGGTCGTGCTCCCGGACGATCAGGCCCGCCTTTTCCAGGCGCTTGAGGGCGTGGGTGACGCTGGGCGCGGGCAGGTGCAGCTCGCGGGCGAGCTGCCCCGCGTGGGGCCGCTTCTCCACGAACGCGAGCAGCATCAGCTCCTTGGGGTTGAGGCCATACTCGCCTATGCAGGGCGCCGCTTCCTGCGCCAGGGCGCGCTGCAGCTTCCAGATGCGGGTGAGCAGGGGCCAGGCTTCCACGGGGAAGAGAATAGCACGACGATTGAAATGTTTCAAGTGAAACTATAACGCTTTGAAAGCGTAGGATTGGGTTGAATAAACATGCGAACCCCGCCTATACTGAAGCACGTTGTCTTGGGAGGCGCATCCTGTATGTCCAACCACCTCTTGTCGATCTCCGATCTCGATGCCGATCGGCTGCACGCCTTGCTCAAAACCGCGGAGCAGTTCAAGAACGCGCGTTATCGGGGTAGTGAGCTTCGTGGTAAGACGCTGGCCATGATCTTCGAAAAACCCTCGTTACGGACGCGCACCACCCTCGAGGTCGCGGCCGTGCACCTGGGAGGGCACGCGGTCTACCTCGACGCCCGGCAGGTGGGTCTGGGCGTGCGCGAGCCGGTGCGCGACGTAGCTGAGAACCTGGGCCGTTGGGTCGAGGGGGTCTCGGCGCGCGTGAATAAACATGAAACGGTGGCCGGTCTCGCGGAGTTTGCGGGCGTGCCCGTGATCAACGCGCTTTCCGACGCGCACCACCCGCTGCAGGCGCTTGCCGACCTGATGACCCTCAAGGAGAACTTCGGTAGGCTCGCCGGGGTTCGCCTCGCCTACGTGGGCGACGGCAACAACGTGCTGACCTCACTCCTCGAGGCCGCGGCGCTCGCAGGGCTCGAGGTGGTGGTGAGCACCCCTGAAGGTTACGAGCCCGACGCCGGCCTGCTCGAGCGGGCGCAGGCCCGCTTCGTCCGCGACCCCTACCAGGCGGTGCAGGGGGTCGACGCGGTTTACACCGACGTCTGGACCTCGATGGGTCAGGAGGCCGAGGCCGAGCAGCGGCTGCGTGATTTTGGGGGGTACACCGTCACCCCCGAGCTCATGGAGGCCGCCGGAGCACAGGCCATCTTCCTGCACTGCCTGCCGGCCCACTACGGCGAAGAGGTGGTCGAGGCCGTGGCCCACGGGCCCCGGAGCCGCATCTTCGACCAGGCCGAGAACCGGCTGCATACGGTCAAGGCGGTGCTCGCGCACTACCTGGGAGGCCGCCCTTGGTCCGGGTAGCCATCTTGGGGGCCAGCGGCTACGGGGGCTCGGAGCTGATCCGCATCCTCGGCCGCCACCCCGGGGTCCGGCTCGTGGGCTTCAGCAGCCGCGCCTACGCCGGCCGCCCGCTCTCGGCCGCCTGGCCCCAGATCGACCTGAACACCCCCTTCGTCCAGGTGGAGGAGGCGGTGGCCGAGGCCGAGCTGGTCTTCATGGCGCTCCCCAACGGCATCGCCATGAAGCTGGCCCCGCAGCTGGTGGAGGAGGGCCGGCGGGTCATCGACCTCTCGGGGGACTTCCGGCTGCCGCCCGACGTCTACGAGGCCTGGTACGGCATCCGCCACGCCAGCCCCGACTGGTACCCCCGCGCCCGCTACGGGCTCACCGAGCTGTTCCGCGAGGACCTGCCCGGCGCCGAGCTGGTGGCCAACCCGGGCTGCTACGTGACCGCGGCCAGCCTGGCGCTGGCGCCGCTGGTGGCCGCGGAGCTCGACGGGCGCGTGGTCGTCACCGCCATGAGCGGCGTCTCGGGGGCCGGGCGCGACGCCGGCGGCACGGCGTTCGCCGAGGTGAACGAGAACCTGCGGCCCTACAAGCCCGCGGGCCGGCACCGCCACACCGCAGAGATCGAGTTCAACCTGGCGCGGCTGCGCGCCCAGGGGCGGTCCCTGCGGACCCACGGGCCCGCCGAAGCACGGCCGCTTTCGTTCACGCCCCACCTGGTGCCGATGACCCGCGGCATCCTGGTGACCGCCTACGTTGACCCGCCCCGCGGGGTCGCGCCGGGGGAGCTCGCGGAGCTGTTCGCGACCTTCTACGCCGGAGAGCGCTTCGTCCGCCTGAGCGAGGACCTGCCCCAGACCAAGGGGGTCTACGGAGCCAACACCGTCTGGATCAGCCCCAGGCTCGACGAGCGCACCGGGCAGATCGTCGTCTTCGCGGCCATCGACAACCTGGTCAAGGGGGCTTCGGGTCAGGCGGTGCAGAACATGAACGTCGTGCTCGGCTACGACGAGGGGCTGGGTCTGGAGACCCACGGGCTTTGGCCCTAGGAGGTACGGCATGCGCTTACCCGAAGGATTCACGGCCGGTGCGACGGCCAGCGGCATCAAACCCAGCGGTCGCCCCGACCTTGCGCTGGTGCGGATCGAACCCGAGGCCGCATGGGCCTACGTGGCCACCACCAACCGCGCCGCCGCGCCCTGCGTGGGGCGCGGCCGGCGGCTCTACGCAGACGGAGCCCCGGTCGCGGGCCTGATCGTCAACGCCGGGAACGCCAACTGCGCCACCGGCGAACGGGGTGTCCTTGACGACCGGCGCCTCGCCGAGCTGGCCGCAGAGCGCCTGGGGGTGGAGCCCCGGACGGTGCTCACCGCCTCGACCGGCGTGATCGGCGTGCCCCTTCCCGTCGCCAAGGTCGAGGCCCACATCGGTGCGATCGAGCTCACGCACGACCTGGACGCCTTCGCCGAGGCGATCCTCACCACGGACACCCGCGTCAAGTTGAGCGAGCGGTCGCTGCCCGGCGGGGCGCGGGTGGTGGGGGTGGCCAAGGGCAGCGGGATGATCCACCCCAACATGGCGACGATGCTGGCCTACCTGTTCACCGACGCGGCCGTGGACCCGGATGCGCTGCGTCGCCGCTGGCCGCAGGTGGTGGGGGCCACCTTCAACCAGGTCACCGTCGACGGCGACACCTCGACCAACGACATGGCCGTGCTCTTTGCCAGCGGCCGCGCGGGACCGGTGGCCGACGGGGCCTTCTGGGAGGCGGTTTTCGCCGTGGCCCGGGATCTGGCGCGGCAGATCGCCCGCGACGGCGAGGGGGCCGAGAAGCTGATCACGGTGCGGGTGCGCGGAGCGGCGAGCGAAGCGGAGGCGCGCACCGCGGCGCGCGCGGTGGCGGCGAGCGCGCTCTGGAAGGCCGCCGTGCACGGCAACGACCCCAACTGGGGGCGCATCCTGGTGGCCCTCGGGTATTCGGGGGCCCGCTTCGAGCCCGAGCGGCTGGAGATCCGCCTGCAGGAGACGGTGATCTACGACGGCGGTGCGGTGCCCTACAGCGGCATCGCCCTCTCGCAGGCGATGCAGGCGGAGGAGGTCGTGGTGGACGTCGACTTCCGCGAGGGGGAGGGTGCGGCCGAGGCCTGGGGCTGCGACCTCACCGAGGGTTACGTCAAGATCAACGCCGAGTACACCACCTAGCCGCCGGTAGGGGTGGAAAACCCGTTCCCGTGGGATGTTTCGCCCCCGTGCTGTGCTATACTTTAATGCGTAACATAACTTGGAGGTGATGGTATGAGGAAGGTTCTGGCAGTTGCAGCGTTGATGATGGTGTTGTCCTTCGCCTCGGCCAAGAGCTACATGGGTGTGTTCTCGGGTTACCCCGAAGCCATCGGTGTGCAGTACACCATGGACAGCGGCATGCGGTTCAGCATCGGACTGCCGGTCTTCGGCGGATTCGGCGTGGCGGGTTCGGCGGACATGATCATGGGGAGCGGACCCATCGACGTCGAGGGCTTGGACCTCAGCTACTACTACGGGGCCGGCGCCTCGGCTTACTTCGTGAACTACAGCATCTACGGCAGCGCCTTCGGCGTGAACGGTCACGGCCTGCTGGGCGTCGAATGGATGATTCCCGACACCAACTTCGGGGTCTTCTCGGAAGCCCAGATCGGCGCCGAGTACGACTCGTACTTCGCCTTCAGCCCCTTCTTCGGCGGCCGTTTCGGCGTCAACTTCCGCTAATCTTCGGCTGGTACGATGGGGGAGATGCGCAGGTATCTCCCCCTTCTCCTTTTGCTCCTGCTGGCCGGATGTTCCCGCAGCGGCGACGCGATGGCCCCGCTTCTGGGCATCACCCAGCCGCGCAGCGGCGCGGTGAGCGAAGGGCAGAAGGTGACCGTCGAGGGCTACGCCTTCGACGACTCCGGCGTCGAAAGCGTGCGCGTGGGCGGGCAGGAGGTGCTGCCCCAGGCCGAGCGGGGCCGCAAGCTGGTGCAGTTCCGCTTCCTCGTGGAGGCCAAGAAGGGCGGCCAGGTCGAGCTCGAGCTCGAGGCGCAGGACACCGGCGGCCAGGTGCGCCAGCTCAAGCTGCCGCTCACCCTGGACACCGAGAAGCCCAAGCTGGTGCTCGAGCGCGTCGAGCTGACCGAGGACAAGCTGCTCCGTATCGTGGGTAAGGCGACCGACGACGTGGAGGTGGACCGCGTGGTCGTCAAGTACGGCAAGACCTTCAGCCGCCTGCCGCTGCCGCGGGGCAAGGAGGTCAGCTTCATGATCCAGGTGCCCGCCGCCTCGGCCACGGTAATCGCCGTGGACGCCGTCGGGCAGCGGGTCGAGCGCGTGGCCAAGCCTTGACAGCCCCCCGCGGGGTTGATACCATATCCCGTGCTGGGCTGCATGCGAGGGCGATTAGCTCAGCTGGTTAGAGCGCACGCCTGATAAGCGTGAGGTCGGTGGTTCAAGTCCACCATCGCCCACCAAAAAGCCGGGGAAACCCGGCTTTTTTGTTGGCGTTTCACCGTGGGCTGGTAGCATGAAGGCGTGATCGACCCCGAACTGCAACGCCTGGCGGGCGAGGTGCGCGGGCTGCTCGCCGAAGGTCTGGAAGCGCTCGCGCGGGCCGGGGAGACGACAACCCCCCTGCGCCAGGCCCTTCAGGACCTGGAAGGCCCCTTCCTGCTCGTGGTCGCGGGCGAGTTCAACAGCGGCAAGTCGAGCCTGCTCAACGCCCTCCTCGGCCGCGAGCTGCTGCGCGAGGGGGTGACCCCGACGACCGACCGCATCCAGTGGATCGCCTACGGCGAGGAGCCGGGCAGCCGGGCCCTGGAGCCGGGTCTGGTGGTGCTGCGCCTGCCCCACCCCCTGCTCAAGGACGTCCACCTGGTGGACACCCCGGGCACCAACGCGGTGATCGAGCACCACCAGATCCTGACCGAGCGCTTCCTCCCCCGTGCCGACCTGATCCTCTTCACCACCAGCGCCGACCGACCCTACACCGCCAGCGAGCGCGACTTTCTCGAGCTGATCCGGGGTTGGGGCAAGAAGGTCGTGCTCGTGGTGAACAAGCTCGACCTGCTGGGCCCCGACGAGGCCGAAGAAGTGCTCGCCTACGTCCGCGAGCAGGCCGCCCGCACGCTGGGCGTCGAGCCCCCGGTCTTCGGGGTTTCGGCCCGGCGGGCGCGCGCCGGGGAGGACGGGGGCGTAAAGGAGCTGGAAGCCTTCATCGAGCGCGTGCTGCGCGAGGAAGCGGCGCGCATCAAGCTGGGCTCGCCCCTGGGCGTGCTCGAGCGCCTGCTTGAGCAGGGCGGGGAGCGGCTCGGGCGCGAGGCCGAAGCGCTGGCGGCCGAACTGGAGACCTGCGCCCGCCTGGAAGCCCTGCTCGCGCGTCATGAGCGGCGGGTACGCGAAGAGTTCCGGGGCCAGACGGCGCAGCTGCGCGAGGTGGTGGCGGCCGTCCAGCGGCGCGCGGCGCGCTGGCTCGACGAGACGCTGCGCTTCGGCCGCCTCTTCGACCTGATGAACGCGAGCAAAATCCAGAAGTCCTTTGAGGCCGAGGTGGTGGGCGAGGCCCACCGCGAGCTCGAACGCAAGATCCAGGAGAGCCTGGCCTGGCTCGCCCGCGCTGAGCGCGACCTCCTGGCCTCCGCCCTCGACCTCCTGAACACCCGGGGCGGCGCCCGCGCCTACGACGACGGGGCGCCGACCCTCTCGGAGCAGGTGACGCGGGCGCTGGAAGCCTACGATTCCGAGGCCGAGGCGCGCGACCTCCAGGGGCTGCTCAGCCGCGCGCTGCAGCACACCGCGCTGGCCGAGCTGGGCGCGGTGGGCCTGGGTGCGGGGTTGGCGCTGGCGCTGCACGGTCTCGCCGCCGACGTGACCGGCGTCACCGCCGGTCTGGTGGCGGCGGTGCTGGGGCTCTCCATCCTGCCGCGGCGCAAGCGCGCCGCGCAGCGGCGGGTCGACGAAGGGCTCGACCGCCTCGAGCGCGAGCTCAGCGAGGGGCTCGAGGCCACCCTGGAGGGCGAGCTGGGCCGCTCGGCCGCGCGCTTCCGCGCGCTCTACCGCGACCGCTGCGCCGAGCTTCAGGACCGCCAGCAAACGCTGCAGGCGCTCCGGGAGCGCCTGCAGGAGCTGCGCCGGCGGGCCGGCGCCCTCAGGATCGAGCTCGAAGCCTAGGGTTCGATGCGGCTGCCCAGCACCTTCAGGAACTGGCGGATCCACTCGGGGTGCGCGGGCCACGCCGGCGCGGTGACGAAGTTGCGGTCGGTGTGGGCGTTGGTGAAGGTGTCGTTCGGACCGATGTACTTCGCACCCGCCAGCTCCACCTCAGGCCCCACGGCCGGGTAGGCGCTGATCTCGTACCCCTCGATCACCCGCGCCGCGGCCAGGATCTGGGCTCCGTGGCAGATCGCGGCGATGGGCTTGCCCGCAGCGGCGAAGGCCTGGGTGTGCTTGATCACGCGCGGGTTGAGCCGCAGGTACTCGGGGGCGCGGCCGCCGGGTATGAGCAGGGCGTCGTAGTCGTCGGGGTTCACCAGGTCGAAGTCGGCGTTCACCGCGAAGTTGTGCCCCACCTTCTCGCTGTAGGTCTGGTCGCCTTCGAAGTCGTGGATGGCGGTCTTGACGGTGTCGCCCGGCTTCTTTCCGGGGCAGACCGCGTCCACCTGGTGCCCCGCCATGAGCAGCATCTGGAAGGGCACCATCGCTTCGTAGTCCTCCATGTAGTCGCCGACGAACATCAGGATCTTCTTCTGCGCCACCTCAAACCTCCTTTTCCGTTCGCCCACCATTCTACAAAAGAAAAGGCGCGGGGCCGGCGGCCCCGCGCGCTTGGCCTGCGGATCCTCAGACCTGGTTGAGCATGATCGCCCGCTTCACCTCTTCGATCAGGTGGGTGACGGGAATCTCGCGCGGGCAGGCCTCGGTGCAGTTGTAGGCGGTGCGGCAGCGCCAGACGCCGCCGCCGCCCGAAAGGGCGCGGAAGCGCTCGGCATTGCCCTGGTCGCGGCTGTCGAAGATGAAGCGGTGGGCGTTGACGATGGCCGAGGGGCCGATGTAAGTGCCGTTGATCCAGAAGACGGGGCAGGAGGTGGTGCAGGCCGCGCAGAGGATGCACTTGGTGCCCTCGTCGAAGATCTCGCGTTCTTCGGGGCTTTGCAGGCGCTCGCGGGCGGGCGGGGGGTCGTCGTTGATGAAGTAGGGTTTGACCGCCTTGTAGGCCTTGAAGAAGGGCTCCATGTCGACGACCAGGTCCTTCTCCACCGGGAGGCCGCGGATGGGTTCGATGGTGATCGTGTCCCCGCTCAGGTCCTGCACCAGCGTCTTGCAGGCCAGCCGGTTGACGCCGTTGATCATCATCGCGCAGGAACCGCAGATGGCGTGGCCGCAGCTGCGCCGGAAGGCGAGGGTGCCGTCGGTCTCCCACTTCACCTTGTGCAGCAGGTCAAGGACCCGGTCCATGGGATCGGCGTCCAGCTGGTAGCTCTCCCAGTGGGGGGCCTGATCCGCTTCGGGGTTGTACCGCAAGAGTTTCAGATTTACGCGCATCGTCCCCTCCCTAGTAGGTGCGCGGCTTGGGCTCGAAGCGGCCCAGCACCACGGGCTTGTACGCGAAGCGCACCTTGCCGGGGGTCTCCCGGTAAACCAGGGTGTGCTTCAGCCAGTTGTCGTCGTCGCGGTCCGGGTAGTCCTCGCGGGCGTGCGCGCCGCGCGACTCCTTCCGGTTCTTGGCGGAGTGCACCAGCGCCTCGGCGTTGTCGAGCAGGAAGCCCAGCTCGAGCGCGTCGATGAGGTCGGCGTTGAACCGGTCCCCCTTGTCCTGGATGACGACGTTCTGGTAGCGCTCCATCAGCTCCTGGACGATGCCCACCTGCTTCCCCAGCAGCTCCTCGGTGCGGAAGACCGAGGCGTTGTCCATCATGGTTTCCTGGAGGTCCTTGCGGATGGCGAAGGGCGTCTCGCCCTGGCTGCGCGACTTGATGCCGTCGATCAGCTCGCGGCTCGGGTCGGCGGCGTCGGGGGGCAGGTCGATGAAGGACTCGACCTCCGAGAAGCGCGCGGAGGCCAGGCCGGCGCGGCGCCCGAAGACCACCAGGTCGCCCAGCGAGTTCGTACCCAGGCGGTTGGCGCCGTGGAGGCTGACGCAGGCGGCCTCGCCCACCGCGTAGAGGCCCGGGATCACGGTGCCGTCGCCGTCCTTGATCACCTCGCCGTTCAGCGTGGTGGGGATGCCGCCCATGGCGTAGTGGGCGGTCGGCACCACCGGGATCGGCTCCTTGATCGGGTCGACGCCCAGGTAGGTGCGCGAGAACTCGGCGATGTCGGGGAGCTTGTGCTCGATGATGTCCGGGTCGAGGTGGGTGAGGTCGAGGCAGATGTAGTCCTTGTTGGGCCCGCAGCCGCGCCCTTCCTTGATCTCCAGGTACATGGCGCGGCTGACCATGTCGCGCGGCGCCAGGTCCTTGATCGTGGGGGCGTAGCGCTCCATGAAGCGTTCGCCGCTCGCGTTGCGCAGGATGCCGCCCTCGCCGCGGGCGCCCTCGGTGACCAGGATGCCCAGGCGGTAGAGGCCGGTGGGGTGGAACTGGAAGAACTCCATGTCCTCCAGGGGGATCCAGCCCTTGCGGTAGAGGATCGACTGCAGGTCGCCGGCGAGCGTGAAGGCGTTCGAGGTGACCTTGAACATGCGGCCGAAGCCGCCCGTGGCGATCACGATCGCCTTGGCCATGAAGGTGTGGAGCTCGCCGGTGGCGAACTCGAGCGCCACCACCCCGATGGCCCGGCCGTCTTCGGTGAAGATCACGTCGAGGACGTGGAACTCGTTGTAGAAGGTGATGCCCTGCTTGATCGACTGCTGGTAGAGGGTCTGCAGGATCATGTGCCCGGTGCGGTCGGCCGCGTGGGCGGCGCGGTGCACCGGCGCTTTGCCGTAGTCGCGGGTGTGCCCGCCGAAGCGCCGTTGCGAGATCTTGCCGTTGGGTAGACGGTCGAAGGGCAGGCCCATGTGCTCGAGGTCGATCACGGCGTCGATGACCTCGCGCGCGAACACCTCGGCGGCGTCCTGGTCGGTCAGGTAATCGCCGCCCTTGACGGTGTCGAACATGTGCCATTCCCAGTGGTCTTCTTCGACGTTGCCCAGGGCCGCGCCGATACCGCCCTGGGCCGCACCGGTGTGGCTGCGGGTGGGGTAGAGCTTGCTCACGACCCCGACGTTGGCGCCGTGGCGCGCCGCGAACAGCGCTGCGGTCAAGCCCGAGCCGCCGGCCCCGATGACGAGAACATCATGTACGTGTGCCACGGCTAACCTCCTACCTTGTTGAACGGGAAGCTGAAGAGCAGCATGGTGCCGGTGGCGATCAGCAACGCAACCAGGAAGTAAAGCACGAACTTGATAAAGCTGCGCCAGCCGGCGTGGTGGACGTAGTCGTCGATGACGTAGCGCAGGCCGTTGGTGCCGTGGAGCATCGCCAGCGCGAGCATGACCAGGTCGTAGACCTTGATCAGCGGCTGCGAGAATCTGGACGCGACGTAGTCGTAGTCGATCGAGGTGTTGCTGATCATGATGTTGTTCATGTAGATGTGGCCCAGCACCAGGAAGACCAGCAGCACCCCGGAGACGCGCATGAAGACCCACCAGATGAGCTCGACGTTGGTGCTGGCCTGCTGGCGGGCTTCGTTGAAGTTACGGGTCTTGATCGCCATCAGTGACCTCCGCCCCCGAAGATTTCGGGCAGGATCTTGATCATCGTGGGGATGTAGAGGAGCGCAAACAGCACCAGGACGCCGTACCACAGCTGCTGCTGCACGCGCGTCCCCCAGGAGGTGAAGTCCATGATGAGGATGCGCAGTCCGTTGAGGGCGTGGTAGAGCACGGCTCCGATCACGCCGAGCAGTCCGAGCTGGAACAGGGGCTGGTGGAAGAACTCGAGGATCGCGTTGGAGTACTTGGCACCGAACATCGCGGCCGTGAGCTCGCCTACGTGAACCAATAGGTAGAGCAGGATCGCGACCCCGGTGATCCGGTGGAGGTAAAAAGCCCATTGCCCTTCTCTTCCGCGGTACATATCGCCTCCTTTTACGCCCATAAGTTTAGCACCGCACGCGGCCGTCTCATCTATTTAACGCCCGCGGGCACGCGCCAACCAAGGGGCGAAAGCCCCCTGCCGGCAGCCTAGCACCGGAGCTGGAATGGTAAGGTGACCCCAGGAGGGATCCGCCTTGCAGCAGCTGGCCTACGGCACCCGGATCACGATCGACGCCCGCCACCTGAGCCTCGACGGCCAGGAGGTCGAGGACCGCGCCGCGGAGCTGGCGGCCGCCTGGCCCCTGGGCGGCGGCCTGCGCCGCCACCGCATCGAAGACGACGGCGTGACCCTGGCGTTCCTGGGTTCGCAGGGCTCGCTCCTGCTTCACGCCTTTCCCGACGAGGCGCGCCTCACCGTCGTGGCCTTTACGGTGGGCGCGGTTTCCGCGGCGGCCTTCGTCGGCCGCGTCGAGGAGCTGTTCGAGCTGGGGGTCTACGACCTGCGCCGCAGCCGCTACGGCCACTTCTTCCCCCGGGAGGAGGCGCTGCTCGAACGGGTGCTGCTGGGCGAGCGCTTCCTGGCGAAGGCCCGCGCCGCCGCTACCGCGAGCTGAGCAGACCCGCCTCCCAGTAGGGGCGCAGGTAGCCGAGCTCGAGCTTTTCCCGAACCGCGGGCAGCGCCTCGGCCAGCTCGCGCGCCGTCAGTCCGGTCCGGCCCAGGTGGTCGCCGGCGAGCCCGTGCAGGTAGACGCCCAGGCGCGCCGCGCCCCAGGGGGCGAGGCCCGCGGCCAGGAAGGCCGCGATCGCGCCCGCAAGCACGTCGCCGGCCCCGCCCGTCGCCATCGCCGGGTTGCCCGTGGTGTTGACGGCCGCGCGGCCGGGTTCGCAGAGGACGGTGGGCCCGCCCTTGAGCACCGCGGTGGTGCGGAAGCGGCGTGCCAGCTCGCAGGCGGCCCCCAGCGGGTCCTGCACCACCGTTCCCACGCCGGTCTCCAGCAGCCGTGCCGCCTCGCCCGGGTGGGGGGTGATCACCGTGGGCACGGCGGCCGCGGCGTAGGCCTTCACCACCTCGGGGTAGAGGGCGTCGGCGTCGAGGACGGTGGGCTTCTTGAGCTTCAGCGCCGCCCGCGCCGCGGCCCCGCCGCCGCTGCCGCCGCCCATTCCCACGGCCAGGGCCTCGGCCTTGGCCTCGAAGAGGCGGGCGTCCTGCCAGCGGCTGACCGGGAGCCGCACGGCCTCGAGCGGGGGCTCCACCCGGGCGTCGCTGGGGTAGGCCACGGTCACCAGCCCTGCCCCGGCGCGGTAGGCCCCCAGGGCCGCAAGCGCGGGGGCCCCGGTGTACTCGACCGCGCCGCCCACCACCAGGACGCGGCCCACCGAACCCTTGTGGGCGTGGCCGGGCCGCGACGGAAGCAGCGCCCGCATGGCCGCGGGGGTGAGCAGCTCCGGCAGCTCGCGCGGCTCCAGCAGCGCCGGCGGCAGGCCGATGGGGGCGAGCTGAATGCGGCCGCAGGCGCTGCGGCCGGGGTAGAAGACGTGGTCGGGCTTCAGGCCCGCCAGCGCCACGGTCACGTCGGCGTTCACGTGGGGGGCGTAGGGGAGGCCCGAGGGCACGTCCACGGCGACGACGGGCCGCCCCGCGGCGTTGATGCGCTCCGCGAGCTCGGCCCATGCGCCCTCCAACGGGCGCGTCAGGCCGGTGCCGAAGAGGGCGTCGACCACCACGTCGGCCTCGCGCAGGTCCAGCGCCTCCAGGGGTTCGATCTCCAGGTGGGCCTCCAGCGCGGCGCGGGCGAGCGCCGCGTCGCCGCGGTGCCCCTCGGGGGCGAAGACGCGCACCTCCCGCCCCCAGAGGCGCAGCCAGCGGGCGGCGACCAGCCCGTCGCCGCCGTTGTTCCCCTTTCCGGCGACCACGACGTAGTTCGCAGCCTCGGGCCAGGCGGCCCGGGCCGCCTCGGCCACGGCCCGGCCCGCCGCCTCCATGAGCAGCAGGCTGGGGTAGCCCAGCTCCACCGCGCGCGCGTCGGCTTGGCGCATGGCCTCGGGGGTGAAGAGCCGCATCGTCTACGCTCCCTTCGCTTCGCGCTCGAGGCGCTCCCTGCGGTTCACGCCCTCCTGGAGCTCCATCTCGCGCACGAACTGCTCGAGCTGTTCCACCGTCGCCATCACGATCACCTGGTCCCCGGGTTTGAAGACGCACTCGGCCGCGGGCGAGACCAGCGTCTCGTCGCCGCGGATGATGGCGAGCACCACGATGCCGTAGTGGCGGTTGAGGTTCAGCTCCGCGATCGACCTGCCGGCCAGCGGGCTGTCGCGGGTGATCAGGATGTCCTCGATCGAGATCGGCGCCCCACCCCGCCGCAGCGTGGTCTCCAGGAAGTCCACCACCGCGGGGTGCAGCACCAGGCTGGCGAGCCGCCGTCCCCCGATCGCGTAGGGGTCGATCACGCGGTTGGCGCCCGCCTTGAGCATCTTGGGGATGACCCCGGCGTCCTCCGAGCGGGCCACGATGTAGAGCTCGGGGTTGAGGGCGCGCGCTCAGCACGATGAACAGGTTGGCGGCGTCGTCGCCGGTGGCCGCGATCAACCCCTTGGCGCGCTCGATGCCCGCCTTCCTCAGGGTCTCGTCCTCGGTGGCGTCGCCCTCGAGGACGACGTAGCCCTGGTCCACCGCCCACTGCACCCGTTCGGGGTCGCGCTCGACGACCACGAAGGGCTCGCGCGCCTGGCTCAGCTCCTCGGCCGCCTGGTGGCCGACGCGGCCCAGGCCGGTGAGGATCACGTGTTCCGACAGCGCCGTCACTTTTCGCTCCATCTGCCGCTTCCTCCGTTCGCCGCTCGCCCCCATCTCGACTAGGTAGTCCATGAAGACGCCGAAGACGTAGAACAGGCTGGCGATGCCCGTGGTCCCGATGACCATCGTGAAGATCTGGGCCCCTTCGTCGAGCGGGAAGGGTTCGCTGTAGCCGATCGTGGTGATGGTGATGAAGGTCATGTAGAGCGCGTCGAGCCAGGAGGCCCCGTAGGGTCGCCAGAGCAGCCAGTACCCCAGGGTGCCCACGGCCGTCACCGTGGCGACCAGGGCCAGAGGCAGGGCCAGGCGGACCTCCAGCCGTTGCGTACGCGCCATACGTCCAATCTAGCATCCCGCGGCGCTATTCTAAGAACATGGAAGTTCAGGAGGCCCGGCGGCGGCTCGCGGCGGCGCGGAGGGTGGCCGTGCTGACCGGCGCGGGCGTCAGCGCCGAGTCGGGCATCCCCACCTTTCGCGGTGCGGGCGGGCTTTGGGAGGGTTTCCGGCCCGAGGAGCTAGCCACCCCCGCGGCCTACGCCCGCGACCCCGAGAAGGTGTGGCGCTGGTACGCGATGCGCTACGCCCAGGTGATGGAGGCCGAACCCAACCCCGCCCACCGGCGGCTCGCGGAGCTGGAGCGGCAGAAGGGCGAGGGCTTTTTGCTCGTCACCCAGAACGTGGACGGCCTGCACCGGCGCGCGGGCAGCCGCCGGGTGGTCGAGCTGCACGGCAGCCTCGCCCGCGCCCGCTGCGAGCGCTGCGGCCACCGCCGGCCGCTGCCGCCGCCGGCCGAGTTCGCCCCGCCGCCGGTCTGCGATCGTTGCGGCGGCCGCATGCGCCCGGACGTGGTCTGGTTCGGCGAGTTCCTGGACGCCGAGCTGCTGGCCCGGGCCGAGCGCGCCTTCATGACCGCGGAGGTGGCGCTGGTGATCGGCACCAGCGCGGTGGTGGAGCCCGCGGCCAGCCTGGGCCGGATCGCGAAGAGCGCGGGCGCCTACCTGATCGAGGTCAACCCCGAACCCACCCCGCTCACCCCGCTGGCCGACCTTTCGCTTCGGGCGGGGGCTGCCCGCGGCCTGGAACGCCTGCTGGCTGGCGGCGCGGGGCCCCGTGAGGAAGCGGAGTGATACCAAGCCGTGGAAGGACTTAGGGAGACGCCCTCGAAGCGGAGGGCGAGGAGCGGAGCTTCGGCGGGGCGATGATCGTTAGCTCCCGCGGTGAAGTGCTGGCCGAGTCATCCCACGAGGGCGACACCCCCTTGCTGTTCGACATCGTAGGGCGTTAACGGATGCGACACCGGCAGAACCCCGGCGCCGCACGCGGCGCCGGGGTTCTTTGGGGCAAGGTTTACTTCACTTCGGGAAAGCCGTTCACCTCGTCGTTGTGGAACCAGATGAATTCGTTGGAGGCGTGCATGGCGCCGGCGGTGTCGAATCGCGGGTCGTCCGCCTCGAAGCGCCGCCGGTCTTCGTTCCAGGCGATGCGGGTGGCGAAGACGGGGGCGATTCCGTAGGTCCCACCGGCCATGGGCGGCTTGGGAATGGAGGGGTAGCCATAGAACAGCGGCGGTTCCTGCTGCTCGAACGCGCCCTTGGCCACCGGGACGGGCGGTACCGACTGCTGCAGCCCGCCCCGGTTGACCGCGCTTTCAAAGAAGTTGACGTAGAGCCGGTCGGCCAAGCCCTGATCGATCGCGTCGCCCAGGAAGAGCCGGCTGGCGTTGACGGCGCCCATGATGGCGGCCACGTCGTCGATGCTGTGGCTCGAGTCGGCGGTGAAGCGCCCCCGGGCAAAGTCGTACCCGCCGATCAGCCGGTCGAAGCCGCGAACGGCCGCCCGCCGGAAGAAGGCGTCGCCGGTCACCCGCCAGGCTTCGACGAGGCCACGCAGCCGGTAACCGGCCTCGCCGGCGTTCGCCGTCTCGACGTTGCTCAGCTGGAGGGCCAGGCTGCGGAGCCGTCCTCTGGCGGCGTCGGCCTCTTCGGAACCCAGGGCGGCGTACCAGACCAGTGCCTGGACGGCCTGCGAGAGTTCCCGCGGGCCCTGCGGCTGGCGGTGGGTCAGAGCGGCGTAGAGGCGGTCGGCTGCGGCCGCGAAGAAGCGAGCGCTTTCGGGGTCGCGGTAGCGGTTGCTGGCGCTCAGAGGCAGCGCGGGGCGGTCGAGGTAGCCCGCCAGGTTGGCGTAGGCCTCGAGCATCACCCATTGCCCGGTCCAGTCGAGGCTGCCGTCGCTGCTGGGGATCAGACCGTCGGTACGGGCCACCTGCGTGGCCAGGTACCTCGCCTGCGTCTTGGCGCTGGCGTTCATGATCATGCCCACGAAGCGCCACTGGGCGCCGAAGTTGCTCTCGGGGGTGCCGAAGTGGTCGTCCACGTGGAACTGCTTGGCCCACTCGGCCTCTTTCATGATCGTCCAGCCGCTGGCGGAGGCGGTGGTGCGCTTTTCGAAGCCCGTCGGATCCCAGTGCTGGGTGTCGAAGTCGTTGGGGTTCAGCTTGGCGGTGTAGTGGGGGTCGCCGCTCGTGTAGACGAGCTTGAGGAGGGTCACGCCCTTGGGAACCGTGGGGGTGTCGCCGTCGCCCGGGTTGGCATCGACCGCCTGCATCATGCGCTTCACGACCTCCATCGGGGGCTTGAAGGTGAGGCCCAGTCCCGAGCGCATGACCAGGTTCCCCAGGTTGTAACGCGAGTACCAGTACCCCTCTTCCATCACCTGCATGGGCCCGAAGTCGGCCCGTCCGCCGTTCAGCCCTGCGCCGGCCAGGGCCAGCGCTCCCAGAACCGTCCATCCCATCGCGATTCGTCTGCTTGTTGACATGGCTTGCTCCTTTCGCTCCGCAAGGATGCGGGACCCCTGCAGGTTAGGGGGGCGGAAGGGCGGCCGTAGTAGCGTGCGCGACGCGCGTGTCGGCTGCGCTACAAAAGGTTTTACCGGTGATCAGGAGCGGGGCTTGCGCCCGCGCCAGGCGAGCTTGAAGGGCACTTCGCGCAGGTCCAGGTCCTCGCGGATGCGGTTCTTGATGAAGTTTTCGAAGGCGCGGGTGACGAAGTCGGGCTGGTTGACGAAGAAGACGAAGAGCGGCGGGGCCACCTCGGGCTGGGTCACGAAGAAGATCTTGAGGGGGCGGCCGCGGAAGTTGGGCACGCGGGTCTTGGTGAGCCAGAGCTGCACCCAGCGGTTGAGGTCGGCGGTGTCGAAGCGCTCGCGCGCCTTGTGGTAGAGCCGCGTCGCCAGCTGGAAGATCTTGTGGATGTTCTGGCCGGTCGCCGCCGAGGTGTAGACCGCGGGCAGGTGCTCGAGGTGGGCGAGCTTCTCGCGGATCTGCGCCCGCACTTCGCGCCGTTCCTCTTTGGGTACGGCGTCCCACTTGGTGACGGCCAGGATGACCGGCTTGCCGGCGTCCAGGGCCTCGTTCGCCATCTTCAGCTCGCGGTCGCCCAGCTCGAAGGGGTCCACGGCCAGCACCACCACGTCGGCCTCCTGGATCACCCGGTGGGCGCGCTGAATGGCGAAGTGCTCCACCGCGGTCTCGGGTCGCTTGCGGATGCCGGCGGTATCGACCAGCACGAAGCGGGTGCCCCCGTAGTCGAGCTCGACGTCGATGCTGTCGCGGGTGGTGCCCGGCTGATCGGAGACGATGACCCGGTCCTCGCCCAGGATGGCGTTGAGCAGGCTCGACTTGCCGGCGTTGGGGCGGCCGATGATGGCGATGCGGATGGGCGGGACCTCGACCTCGGTCTCGCCCTCCTCGGTCGGGAGGGCCGCCCAGATGGCGTCCTCGAGCTCCTCCAGGCCGCGGCGGTGCTCCACCGAGGTGGGGATGGGATCGCCGAAGCCGAGGGCGTAGAGCTCACCCAGGTAGGCCTCGTGCTTGGGATGGTCCACCTTGGTGGCCACCAGCCGCACCGGCTTGTTCTTGCGGCGCAGGTAGTCGGCCACCTCGTAGTCGGCCTGGGCCAGCTCGGCGCGGCCGTCCACCAGGAAGAGGACCAGGTCGGCTTCCTCGAGCGCCCGGTCCACCTTCGCCTTGATCTTGGGCTCCCAGGCGTCGCCCGACCAGAGGCCGCCGGTGTCGACCAGTTTGAACCGGCCCCGTTCGGTCTCGACCACGGCCTCCTTGAGGTCGCGGGTCACGCCGGCTTCGTCGGCCACCACCGCGTCGCGGCGGCCGAGGAGGCGGTTGTAGAGGCTGGATTTGCCCACGTTGGGGCGACCGACGATGACGACCTTGCGCATGTTCGTTGGGGCTCCCGACCCGAAGCTTTAGTTTACCGTACGCGCGCGGCGCTGCCTAGGGGGCGTGGAGGCGTTCGAGGGAGCCTGGGCCCTTACGCCGCAGCGATGCGGGAGGTGGGCGGGAGTTACCGGGTGCGTGCGCTTGAAGGCCGGGTTCGGGTGCGTGAAGCGGCGTGTCGCGGTGTTGCGGCGGGCTGCAGGCCGCCTAAGGCATCGGGTGCGCCAGGGCGAAGGCGCGCACCCCTTCACGCAGCTCCTCGGCGGGCCGGGTTTCGCGCAGCGCGGCGTCCATGAACTCGGCCACCTGGGCCATCTCGCCCGGCTGAAAACCGCGGGTGGTGATCGCCGCGGTGCCCACGCGGATGCCGCTGGTGACGCGCGGCGGTTGGGGGTCGAAGGGGATGCCGTTCTTGTTGACGGTGATGCCGGCGCGGCCCAGGCGTTCCTCGGCCTCGGCGCCGGTCAGGCCCGCGGGGCGCAGGTCCACCAGGAAGAGGTGGTTGTCGGTGCCGCCCGAGACGATGCGGTAGCCGCGCCCTGAGAGCTCGCGGGCGAGCGCCCGGGCGTTTTCGACGACGGTGCGGGCGTAGGTCGCGAACTCGGGCTGCATGGCCTCGAAGAAGGCCACGGCCTTGCCGGCGATCACGTGCTCGAGCGGCCCTCCCTGAATGCCCGGGAAGATGGTCTTGTCGATCTTCTTGCCCAGCTTGGGGTCGCGCGAGAGGATGAGGCCGCCGCGGGGGCCGCGCAGCGTCTTGTGGGTGGTGCTCGTCACCACGTCGGCGTGGGGCACCGGGTTGGGGTGGACGCCGGCGGCCACCAGCCCGGCGAAGTGGGCCATGTCCACGACCAGGTAGGCGCCCGCCGCGTCGGCGATGCGGCGGAAACGTTCGAAGTCGATCACCCGCGGGTAGGCGCTGGCCCCGGCGACGATGACCCGCGGCTTGTGCTCGCGGGCCAGCCGTTCGACCTCGTCGTAGTCGATCTGCTCGCTTTCGGGGTTCACCCCGTAGCTCACCACCCGGTAGAGCTTGCCCGAGAAGTTCACCCGCGAGCCGTGGGTGAGGTGCCCGCCCGCGGCCAGGTCCATGCCCAGCAGGGTGTCGCCCGGCTCCATCAGGGTGAAGTAGACGGCCATGTTGGCCTGCGAGCCCGAGTGCGGCTGCACGTTGGCCCACTCGGCGCCGAAGAGCTCGCGCGCACGCTCGATGGCCAGGGTCTCGACGCGGTCCACCACCTCGCAGCCGCCGTAGTAGCGGCGGCCGGGGTAACCCTCGGCGTACTTGTTGGTGAGGACGCTGCCCACGGCCTCGCGTACCTGGGCGCTGGTGAAGTTCTCGCTGGCGATGAGCTCGAGGCCTTCCGCCTGGCGGCGCGCCTCGAGCTCGATGAGCTGGAACACGGTTTCGTCTCGGGGGCTCATGTCGAGGCGATTATAACCGCCCGGCGCGTTATCATGAACGCATGGAATCCACGCCGTGGTGGGTGCAGGTCCGGCTCTACCTGACCCTGGTGGTGCTCCTCTTGCTGGCCGTGGTGGTCGGCCTCAACTTCGCCCAGCGCACGCGCTTCTGGTGGTTCGGGGTGCACGAGGTGGCCACCGCCTGGTTCCTGCTGGCCGTGCTGGCCCTGGGGTTCGTGCTGGGCATGGGCGCGGCCTGGTGGTGGGGGCGGCGCCGTGCGGGTTAACCTCTACGCCACCTTTCGCGACGTGGCCGGGGTGAAGCACCTGGAGTTGGACGGGGCCACCGTCGGCGAGGTGCTCGAGCGCCTGCTCGCACAGCACCCCGAGATGCAAGGCGAACTCTTCGATGCCCCGGGCGTGCTCTCGGAGCGGGTCTCGGTCTTCGTCAACGGCCGCGACGTGCGCTACCTCCAGGGCCTGGCCACGCCGGTGGGGCCGGAGGACGTGCTCGACCTCTTCCCGCCCGTCGCCGGCGGGGCGCTGGGGTTCGCGGGGCCCGACCGCGACGGCGTCTGGCGCGCCGAGCTGGGCGGGCTTTCGCCCTGGCTGCTGGCCACCTACCTGCGCCGTTGGGGAGCGGTCGAGGAACGCGGGCGCTGGCGCTGCGACGGCGCCTGGGTGCGTTTCCGCAGCCTGCCGCCGCGGGTGGTGGGCGGGCTCTGCACCGGCCGGCTCGAGGTCGAGGTCGGCGGCGCGGAGGCGCGCCGCTGGGCGGAGCGCATCAGCGCCAGCGCGATGCGCGGCGGGGGCTAGCCGTGCCGGAGCCCGTGCGCGCCGAGCCGCCCGCGGACGCCGCGGTCGAGCTGTGCATCTGCTGCGACGCCGAGACGCTCGAGCGTCACCCCTTCCATCCCGAACTCGACGTCTTCCGCCCGCCCGAACGGCAGCACGAAGCCCTGGTCAGGCTTGTCCGCTCCGGGGAGGGGTGCGTCAGCGCGGCCTTCGCGGAGGGGACCACGGTCGCCTACGTGGCCCTGCAGAAGCCCGAACACTTCGAGCGCTGGAGCTGCGATCCGACCTGCCGCATCTGGGAGCTCGGAGCCGTCGAGGTGGCCCCGGCGTGGCGCGGCCGGGGGCTCGCCCGGCGGCTGCTGGAGCAGACCTTCGCGACGGGCTTCTTCGACGACAAGGTGGTGATCGCCCAGCTGCTCTCCTGGCACTACGACACCGAGCGCACCGGCGTGAGCCCCTTCACCTACCGCGAGGCGCTGATCCGCCTCTACCGCAAGGTGGGCTTTCGCGTCTGGCGCACCGACGATCCCGAGATCGCGGGCCGCATCGAGAACGCGCTGATGGCGCGCATCGGGCCGGAGGCCCCGCCCGAGACCGTCGAGCGGTTTCACCAGCTGCGCCTCAAGGGCACCGCCCCCTGGGACTTCCCCTTTTAGTCCGGGCGGTAGACTGAAGAAAACGGAGGTGCGATGCTCGTACGCGATGTGATGCACTCCCCGGTGATCACGATCTCCACCGGGGCCACGCTCGAAGAGGCCAACGCCCTGATGTGGGAGCAGGGCATCCGGCACCTGCCCGTCGTCGAGGGCGGGCGGATCGTCGGCATCCTAACCGACCGCGACGTGCGGCTCGCGACCAGCGAGCTCTCGCCCATGCCCTTCACCCCCCAGGCGCGGGTCGAGGAGGTGATGAACACCCCGGTGCTCACCGCCGACCCGCTCGACCCCGTCGAGGAGGCGGCGCGGGTGATGCGCGACCGCAAGATCGGCTGCCTGCCGGTCGTGGACGGCCGCGAGCTGGTCGGCATCATCACCGGCATCGACCTGCTCGACGCGCTGGTGGCCCTTACCGGGGCGCGGCTGCCCAGCGGCCGCGTCGAGGTGCGCCTGCCCGACCGGCCCGGCAAGCTGGCCAAGCTGGCCGCCTTCTTCGCCGAGCGGGGCGTCAACATCCACTCGTTGCTCACCTACCCCGACGAGCCGGGCTGGGTGCGCAACGTGTTGCGCGTGGGAAGCCTGGAAACCCGCAAGCTCGCCGACGAACTGCGGGCCGCGGGGTTCGAGGTGCTCTGGCCGCCCGAAAAGCCATGGTCCCGGTAGTCTACAGGCCCGAATACCTGACCTACGACTTCGGGCCGCAGCACCCCTTCAGCCCCCAGCGGCTCGCCATGCTGGTCGAGCTGCTCGCGGAGCTCGACCCCGCCTGGGGCCCGGTCGCGGCCGTCCAGGCGCGGCGCGAGGACGTGCTCACGGTGCACGCCGAGCGGTTCGTGCGCCGGGTGGAGGCGGCGAGCCGGGGGGTGCCCCCCGACGACCTGGACGACTACGGCCTGGGCACCAGCGACACCCCGGTCTTTCCCGGAATGGACGCCGCGGCGCGCTGGCTGGTGGGGGGAACGCTCACCGGGGCGCGGCTGGTGAGCGGCGGAACCGCCCGCAGGGTGCTGCAGCTGGGCGGCGGCCTGCACCACGCCCAGTTCGACCGCGCCTCGGGGTTCTGCGTCTACAACGACCTCGCCGTGGCGATCCACCACTTCCTGGAGGCGGGGATGCGCGTCCTCTACGTCGACGTGGACGTCCACCACGGCGACGGGGTGCAGTGGATCTTCTACAAGGATCCGCGGGTGCTCACGCTTTCGCTGCACGAGTCGGGCCGCTACCTGTTCCCGGGCACGGGCGGCGTCTTCGAGCTGGGTCAGGGCGGCGGCACCGGATACAGCTGGAACCTGCCGCTCGAGCCCTACACCGGCGACGCCTGCTACCTCGAGGCCTTCGAGCGGGTCTTCGAAAAGGCGCTGGCCTGGTTCCTGCCCGACGTGATCCTGGTCCAGGCCGGGGCCGATGCCCACTTCCTCGATCCGCTGGCCGACCTGATGCTCACCACCCAGGCTTACGAGCGGATCTTCAACCGCGTCCTCGAAGGCGCGGAGCAGTACACCGAGGGCCGGGTGCTCTTCACGCTCGGCGGGGGGTACTCCTTCGACGCCGCGGTGCGGGTCTGGGCGCTGCTCTACTTCCTGCTCAAGGGGCAGCGGCTCCCCGAACGCCTGCCCGAGGGCTGGCGGGAGCGCTGGGGCGAGCGGCTGGGGCAGACGCTCAGCGCCGAGCTGCACGACGCCCACGGGCCGCCGCTGGTGCCGCGGCGTCCCGAGATCGAGCGCTACAACCGCAGCAACGTCGACCGCCTGCTCGACGTGGTCAGCAAGTACCTTACGCCGGATTGACGCCTTCGAAGGCGAGCAGCCAGGCCTTGACCCCTTCCATCCCCGCGAAGCCGCCCACGCGCCCGTCGGCGTGGATCACCCGGTGCGCGGGGACGGCCAGCAGCCAGGGAACGGCACGCATCCCGGCTCCGACGGCCCGGGGGTGCAGCCCCAGCGCCCGCCCCACCTGGGCGTAGCTTTGGGTGCGGCCGTAGGGGATGGACTGCACGTAGCGCCACAGGGCCGCCTGCTGCGGCGTGGCCCCGCTCAGGTCGAGGGCTCCGGCGTAGCCGACGGGTTCGCCCGCGAAGTAGCGCTCCGCGAAGTCCAGGAACCGCGTCACGTGCGCCCAGCCGGGGCCTTCCGCCTCGTTTTGGGGCGCTCCCGCGAGGTGCACCCGCGTCAGCCCCGCGGCGCTGGCCTCGACGCGCAACAGCCCAATCGGGGTTTCCAGAAAGGCCCAGGCGAGGTTCACGGACGGGCGAGCACGCCCTCGAGGACGATGGTCAGGAACTTCTGCAGCTCGCCGGCGAGGCTGCGGTCGGGGGTGTGCCCCGCCCAGCGCAGCACCGCGAGCAGGAAGGCGTCGGCGATCGAGTTGGCCATGCGGTCGAGGGAGAGGTCGGTGCGCAGCCGCCCGGCGCGGGCCAGGGGGCGCAGGATCTCGGCGACGAACTGGGCCAGGGGCAGGGCTTCGTAGGCGGCGTGCGCCCGCTCGGGGTCGGGGTTGACCAGCTCGTAGGCCAGGTGCGAGAGCAGCTCGCGCCCCAGCTCCCGCTCGCTCAGCTCGGCCAGGCGGTTCCAGAAGGCCTCGAGCACCTCCACCGGAGGAACGCCGCGCTCGAGCGCGGCCTTGGCCTCGCCCCAGGCGAGCTCCAGCAGTTCGGCGCCGTAGTCGAGCAGCACCGCCTCCTTGTAGGGGTAGTAGTTGAAGAAGGTGCCGCGGGAAACGTGGCTGGCCTTGGCGATGTCCACCGCGGTGGTCTGCTGAAAGCCGCGTTCCTTGAAGAGCTCGACGGCGGTGCGCAGGATCCGCTCGCGGCGGCGCTGTTTTTGGCGTTCCCGAAGGCCCTGCATGAAGATAGTATACCCGATTCAAAAAGTGATCACGAAGGCGGGGCCGGGGTGTGCTCGAGTTCCCAGGTCAGGTCGCGCAACAGCCAGCCGCGGCCGGGGAAGAGCAGGTCGCCGGCGGCGATGCCCTCGATCAGGTAGCGCCGCAGCCGGTTCGGCTCCACCCCCGCGGCGACCAGCTCGCCCAGGTTGACGCGGCCGTCCATGAGCTGGCTCAGGTCGCCGTCCTCGGGCGGTTTGCGGCGAGCCTGGGGGTGGCGGATGCGCAGGCCGTACCAGGCGTAGCGCCCGAGCGGGGTGAGGTCGCCGCTGCGCAGCCCCGTCCAGACGCGCTCCATGGCGATGATCAGGGGGACGCCCCAGGCCTTGGCGGCGCCGCGGACGCTGCGCCCGCCCACGAAGACGTCGAAGGGGGGTGTGGCGTCCAGGCTCTCGTAGACCCGTGAAGGGGAGTCGATCGCCTGCAGGAAGCGGCGGCACTCGTCGTTCAGGCGCGCCCACTCGCCCAGCAGCGCCTGCATGGGGCGGATCACCTTGCCCGACTGCAGCCCCGGTTCGAAGTGGAACGCGCCTTCGGGGGTGTGCAGGTCGAAGGCGGCGATGGCCTCGAGGCCCTCCCAGTCGAGGATGCCGCCGCCCACCACCTCGCCGGCCTGCAGGCGCAGCACCAGCGGGGGCCGGCCCTCGATCCGCAGCACGCCGGACTTGCGGCCCGAGTGCAGCAGCTCGAGCAGGTCCACCAGCGGCATGGTGCTCAGGTTGCCTTCCACGTCAGCCCCCCTCCTATGCTAAGGGTCAGCAGCCGTCCCTCGGGTCCGGCGTAGTCCGCGAGCGCCCGAACCACCCCGGGCGCGGCCGCGTCGGTCAGCGCCGCCACGCTGGGCCCGGCGCCCGCCACGAAGGCGGCGAGCGCCCCCGCGGCGTAGGCGGCCTCGAGCGCCTCGGCGGCTCCCGGCATCAGCTCGAGGCGGTAGGGCTGGTGCAGCCGGTCGCGGGCCGCCTCGGCGAGCAGCTCGAGCCGCCCCTGAGCCAGCGCCGCGGCCCACAGCGCGGCGCGCGCCAGGTTGTAGCGGGCGTCGGCGTGGGGCACCTCTGCGGGCAGCGCGGCGCGCGCCTGGGCGGTGGCCAGCGGCTGGCCGGGCACGGCCACGACGAAGCGCAGCCCCTCGGGGTGCGCCAGCGGGACGTGGGTCAGCGGCCGGGCGAGGGCGAGCTGAAAGCCGCCGAAGACCGCGGGCGCGACGTTGTCGGGGTGGCCTTCGAGCTCGGCGGCCACCGCGAAGACGCCCTCCCGGCCGAGGCGCCCGTCCAGCAGGCGGTCGGCCAGCGCCGCACCGGCGACGCGCGCCGCGGCGCTCGAGCCGAGGCCGCGCGCCAGCGGGATGGGGTTGAAGAGGCGGATCTCGACGGCCGGCGCGGCCTCGCCGGCGCGGGCGAAGGCCGCGCGAAAGGCCTGGTGCACCAGGTTGTCGGGGGTGTCGGGGACGTAGCCCTCGCCGCTGTAGTGGAAGCGGTCGCGTTCCGCGGGCTCGGCCTCGGCTTCCAGGTAGAGCGCGAGCGCGACCCCGAGCGCATCGAATCCGCTGCCGAGGTTGGCGAGCGTGGCGGGGACGTGGACGCGCTCCATCTCTTAGGAGTTTAGCCTACCGCCAGGGCCAGGAAGTCGATGACGCCATCGGCGATGTACTGCACGGCGAGGGCGGAGAGGAGCACGCCCAGCACCCGGGTCACGACGTTGACGCCGGTCCGCCCCAGCAGCCGCGCCAGGCGGGCGGCGAGCACCAGCGCCGCGTAGGCGAGCAGCAGCACGACCACCACCGCGCCCAGCACGACGAAGAAGCCGCCGGGGACGCTGCGGGACTCCGCGGTGAGGATCATCACGCTGGTCATGGCGCCGGGCCCCGCCAGCAGCGGGATGGCCAGCGGGAAGACGCTGATGTCCTCGCGCAGGCTGGCCTCGGCCTTTTCCTCGTCGGTCTCGCGCTCGCGGTGAGCGAAGACCATGTCCACGGCGATCTTCAACAGCAGCAGACCGCCCGCCACCCGGAAGGCGTCGAGGCTGATCCCCAGGTACTCGAGCAGCGCCGGCCCGAAGAGGGCGAAGGCCAGCAGCACCCCGCCGGCCACCCGGACGGCGCGCCGGGCCATGCGCACCTGGTCCGCGGCGGGGCGGCCGCCGGCGAGCGCGACGAAGACCGGCGCCAGCCCCACCGGGTCCATGACGACGAAGAGGGTGAGCAGCGCCTTGGCCGCCAGCAGGGTCACGCGAGGAAGGCCGCGAAGTCGTCCACGAGCTTTTCGGCGTCGTCCGAGGTGCGCGCGACGACCAGGATGGTGTCCTCGCCCGCGAGGGTGCCCACGATGTCGTCACGGTGCAGCTTGTCGATCAGGAGCGCGATGCCGGTGGCGTGGCCGTCTTCGGTGCGGATCACGAGCACGTTCTCGCCGCGGTCGATGTCCTTCACGAACTCGCGGAAGCGGCCCTCGATCTCGCGGGCCACGTCCTCCTCGAGCTGGATCGGGGCCAGCGCGTACTTGTGCTTGCCCTTCCCCAGGGGGATGCGCACGAGCCGAAGCTCGTTGATGTCGCGCGAGACCGTGGCCTGGGTCACGTTGAAGCCTTCCTTCTGCAGCCGCGCGACCAGTTCGGCCTGGGTGGAGATCTCCTCCTTGGATACGATTTCTTGGATCTTCTTGTGCCGTTTCTCCTTATTGGGCATCGCGTTCGGCCTCCTTTGCGATCAGCAGCTCGCGGACGTGGTCGAGGATGCGCTCGGCGACGCTGCGCTTGGTGACGCGCCCGGTCGCCTCGACGCGGCCGTCGGGGAAGAGGAGTTCGACCTCGTTGTGGTCCCCGCCGAAGGCGCTGCCGGCCCGGGTGGGGAAGTTGAGGGCGATCAGGTCCAGGTTCTTGCGTTCCAGCTTGGCGCGGGCGCGCTCGCGCCCGGCGCGGGTCTCCATGGCGAAGCCGACGAGCACCTGCCGCGGGGACTTGCGCCGACCCAGCTCGGCGAGGATGTCGGGGGTGGGGGCGAGCTCGACGACGTTTGCCCCCTCCTGCTTCGGGGTTTTCTCGTCGGCGGTTCGTGCGGGGCGCCAGTCGGCGACGGCCGCGGCCATGACCACCGCGTCGGTTTCGGGAAAACGCTCGAGCACCGCCGCGTACATCTCCTCGGCCCGCTCGACGTGCACGACCTCGACCCCCCAGGGCTCGGGCAGCGCCGTGGGGCCGCTGACCAGCAGCACGCGGGCGCCGCGGTCGCGTGCGGCCTCGGCGACGGCGTAACCCATCTTGCCGGAGGAGGGGTTCGAGATGAAGCGCACCGGGTCGAAGTACTCGCGGGTGGGGCCCGCCGTCACCAGCACGGTGTAGCCCTCGAGGTCCTTGGGGGTGAGATGGTAGCGCACGTGCTCGACGATCGTCTCGGGCTCGCTCATGCGGCCCAGGCCCTCGCCCTCACCCACCGCGGCCAGCGCGCCGTGTTCGGGGCCCACGAAGGCGTGGCCCCAGGAGCGCAGGCGTTCGACGTTGGCCCGGGTGGCGGGGTGCTGCCACATCTCCGGGTTCATCGCCGGGGCCCAGAGCACCCGGCGGGCGCCGCCCAGGATCGTGGCCGTGGTCAGGTCCTCGGCCAGGCCCGCGGCCGCCCGCGCCAGCCCCGCCGCCGTGGCGGGGGCGACGACGAGCAGGTCGGCCCAGCGCGCCAGGTCGAGGTGGAGCGCGTCCCCCTCCGCGGCGAACCAGCGCGCCTCGGTGGCCACCGGGCCGCCGGCGGCCACGGCCAGGGCGGTCTCGGTGGTGAAGGCGAGGGCGCGGTCGCTGGCGATGGCGCGCACCTCGAACCCCGCATCGCGCAGACGGCGCAACAAGAACGGCGTCTTCATCGCCGCCACGCCTCCTCCGGCGGCGACCACGACCCGTCCCGACGCGCTGCGGCTCACCTGCGGACTACTCCAGCTCCGGCTCGGTGGGGTAGACCTCTTCCATGACGCGGCTCAGCTTGTCCTCGGGGATGAGGTTCTCCCCGATCACCAGCCGGCCCGTCTGCAGCTCCCGCATGGCCCAGGTAACCGGGTTGGGGTCGGGCAGCTCCCCTTCGATGGTCCGCATCTTGGGCCACTCGGGGGGCGCGAGGACGGTGTTCTTGAAGTTGAAGCGCAACAGCTGCTGCGCGCGTTTGGCGATGACCACGGTGAGCTTGTACTTGTTGTCGGTGAGGGCCAGCAGTTTGTCGATTCCAGGTTCCGCCACGGTTACCTCCGTTGCATCCGCTTCGCGATCTCGTCGAGTTCGGCTTCGAGGTCCGGATCGCGCTCCAGGGCGCGCGCGAGCGCCGGGCGCATCCGGTTAACTATACGACGCCTCGCCATGATTATACGTTCAAGGTCGGCCACCGCGTCGGCGAGGAGGTCGTTGACGACCACGTAGTGAAACCGGTCGGCCAGCGCGATCTCCTCGCGGGCGCGGGCCAGCCGCTTCTCGATCTTCTCGAGGCTGTCCTTCCCGCGCAGCAGCAACCGCTGCCGCAGCTCGCTGAGGGAGGGGGGAATGACGAAGATCAGCTGGGCCTCGGGCATCCTCTCGGCCACCTGCAGGGCCCCCTGCACCTCGATCTCGAGCAGTACGTCCTCGCCGCGCTCGAGCGCCCGCTCCACCGGCGCCCGCGGCGTCCCGTAGCTGTGGTCCACGTAGGTGGCGTACTCGAGGAACCCGCCCTCGCGCTTGGTGCGCTCGAAGGTGGCCTCGTCGACGAACCAGTAGTCGATCCCGTGGCGCTCGCCTTCGCGCGGCGGGCGCGTCGTCATCGAGATCGAGTAGTGCAGCTTGACGCGCTCCATCAGGCGGGCACGCAGCGTACCCTTCCCCACCCCCGAAGCGCCGGTCATGACGAACAGGTCTCCTCGCACCGTCTCCCCCTTGCCGCGCTGGAAGCGCGTACCCCTGAATATTGCATGGATAACGGGGGTTATGCAACCGCGCAGCGACCCGCGGCTTGGGGGTAGCATGGTGCACGATGAAGCCACCGGACTGGGTTACCGACGCCGCCTTCTACCAGATCTTCCCGGACCGCTTTTTCCGTTCCGGCCGCCCCGCGGCGCACCCGCGCCCCGCGGACCCCTACGAGCCCTGGGACGGTCCTCCCACCGTCCGCGGGTTTAAAGGGGGCGACCTCTGGGGCGTGGCCGAGAAGCTCGACTACCTCGTCGAGCTGGGCGTGAACGCCATCTACCTCAACCCCGTCTTCGCCTCGAGCGCCAACCACCGCTACCACACCAGCGACTACTTCCGCGTCGACCCCATCCTGGGCGGGGACGAGGCGCTGCGGCACCTGCTCGACGCCGCCCACGCACGCGGCCTGCGGGTGATCCTCGACGGCGTCTTCAACCACACCGGGCGGGGCTTCTTCGCGTTCCAGCACCTGCTCGAGAACGGCCCCGCGAGCCCTTACCGCGACTGGTACCACGTGAAGGGCTTTCCACTGCACGCCTACGGCAGCCGGCCCAACTACGCGGCTTGGTGGGACAACCCCGAGCTGCCCAAGCTGCGCACTGAGACGCCCGCGGTGCGGGACTACCTTCTCGACGTGGCCGAGTACTGGATCCGCTTCGGCGCCGACGGCTGGCGGCTCGACGTACCCGAGGAGATTGCCGACATGGAGTTCTGGTCGGCGTTCCGCCGGCGGGTCAAGGAGGCGAACCCCGAGGCCTACCTGGTAGGGGAGATCTGGCACGAGGCCCCCGACTGGGTGGCCCCCGCGGGTCCCTTCGACGGGGTGATGAACTACCCCCTGGGGCGGGCGGTGCTGGGCTTCGTCGGCGGCGAGGCCTTCGACCGCGACCTGGCGGCCCGCAGCGGTTTGGGGGACGTGCCGGCGCTGGATGCTGCGGGCTGGGCGGAGCGGGTGGACGCGGTGCTGGGGCGCTACCCCGCGGAGGCCAACCGCTTGCAGCTCAACCTGCTGACCAGCCACGACACCCCGCGTCTCTTCACCATGATGCGGGACGATGCCGGCCGGGCGGCGCTGGCGCTCGAGCTCCTCGTCGTCCTGCCGGGGGCGCCCAACCTGTACTACGGCGACGAGATCGGCCTTCCGGGCGTCCACGACCCCGACAACCGCCGCGCCTTCCCCTGGGCACACCCCGAGCGCTGGAACCACGGGCTGCGCGACCGGGTCCGCGCGATCCTCAACCTGCGTCGGGAGCACGAAGACCTGCGCGCCGCTGGGTTCGACGCCTGGTGGGCCGAGGGGCGCCGGGCGGCCTTCGTGCGCGGGCGCTACCGGGTCACGGTCAACGCCGACGCCCGCGCCTGGACGCTCGACCTTCCCTGTCCGGCGCCGCACGCCCGCTTCCGCGGCCTGCTGCACGACGGCCGGCTCGACTGCCGCGGGGGCCGTCTGCGCGGGGCGGAGCTGCCCCCGTGGACGCTGGAGGTCTGGGCGCCGCGCGACTAGGTGCACAGGAGCACCCCCATACCCCCAACGAGTGGTATATTGGTCAGCGTACACAACCAGATGTTGTGTTAAATCGGGGTTAAAACGTTTCGTTCTTTGTTGCATACGAGGGGTTCGCACGCATGAACACATCCATCTTTGACGAGCACGCCAAAGCCATTGCCGAACGCCAGTACTTGCAGCCCGGAGACGGTGACGTCTTCGGCATCTTCCGCCGCGTCGCCGACTGGGTGGCGCTGCCGGAGGACGACGCCACCCGCGGAGGCTGGGCCGACACCTTCTACGAGCTGATGGCCACCAAGCGCTTCTGCCCCGGCGGCCGCGTCCTCGCGGGGGCCGGAACCGCGCACGGCAACGTTCTCAACTGCTTCGTGCAGGGGGCGACCGCCAACCCGCCCGAAAGCTTCGAGGGGATCATGGAGGTCGCCAAGAAGCTGGCCCTGGTGACCAAGGTGGGCGGCGGCAACGGTGTGAACCTGGACCCCTACGTCTACCGGGAAAGGCCCGTGGGGGTGGTGCGCGGCATCGCCTACATGGACGCCGGCCACCGCGACGTCGAGGACTTCATCCGCGGCCTGATGCGCCCTTCCAACAACCCCGACGGCGACAAGGTGCCCCATCCGGTGCGCAACTGGACGCGGGTCATCTACGGCGACCTGGGGCCCGAGCTCACCGCTCTGGCGCGCCGCCACGGCGTGCTGACCGTGCCCGTACGGCCCGACGACGTCATCGTGGTCAGCGACGACATGGGCGGCATCATGGACGCCGCGGCCGAAGCGGCGCGGCTGGCGCTGGCGGGCAAGGAGCCGCGGGTGGACTTCAGCCAGCTGCGGCACGAAGGGGCCGAGGTCAAGAGCTCGGGCGGCACCGCCAGCGGTCCGGTCAGCTACCTGCTCGAGATCTACGACAACTTCCTCGAGTGGGCCAACCGCGGCGGCCCCGACGCCGGGCCGGTGGCCACGCTGCGCTACGTCTACGCCCCCGTCCTGCGGGTGGTGCGGCAGGGGGGGACCCGCCGCGGCGCGGGCATGGCCACGATCGACGTGGCCCACCCCGATGTGCTCGACTTCCTGACCGCCAAGGACCTCGACCGCGAGGCGGCCGAGGGCGACATCTCCACCTTCAACATCTCGATCCTGGCCAGCGACGCCTTCGTGGAGGCGCTGGAAAAGGACGCGCTCTGGCCGGTTCGCCTGCGCCCGGTGCCGGGCAAGTACTACCTGCAGCCGGTCGAGGGCGAGTACACCGGCGAGTGGCCCGAGCTGGGCGTGGCCGAGGACGGCGCCCGGCCGGTCCCGGTCTACGAGGGCGGCATACCGGCGCGCTGGATCTGGCACGAGGTGGCCTGGCACGCCTGGGCCACCGGGGAGCCGGGGCTCATCTTCATCGACCGCGTCAACGAGAAGTCGGCGCTCAAGGGGCTGGGTGAGCGCTGGCAGATCCGCGCCACCAACCCCTGCGGCGAGATCCCCCTCACCGTGGGCGAGCCCTGCGACCTGGGCGCGCTCAACCTGGCGGCCTACGTCGAGGACGGCGCCTTCGACTACGAGGCCTTCCGGCGCGACGTACGCACCGCGGTGCGCTTCCTCGACAACGTGCTCGACGTCAACGTCTTTGCGCTCGAGGACAACCGTGAGGCCAGCCAGCGGCTGCGCCGCCTGGGTCTGGGCGTGATGGGGCTGGCCGACGCGCTCATCAAGATGGGTCTCCCCTACGACTCCGAAGCCGCGCGCGAGGCGGTGTGGAAGATCATGTCGGTGATGCGCGAGGAGGCGCTGGCGGCCTCCGAGGCCCTGGGCGCCGAGCGCGGCGTCTTCCCGCTCTACCAGGAGGAGGCCGAGTACTTCGCCGGCATGGGCATCAAGCCGCGCCGCAACCTGGCCGTCCTCACCGTGGCGCCCACGGGCACCACCAGCATGCTCATGGGCGTCTCCAGCGGCATCGAGCCGGTCTTCAGCCCCTTCGTCTGGCGCCGCATCGGCGGCGAGTACAAGCCGCTGGTGCACCCGCTCTTCCAGGAGCTTATGGAGCAGCACCCGCCCCACCCCGACTGGGAAAAGGACGGCGCCTGGGACTGGGACAAGCTGATCGCCGCCATCCAGGAGAACCACGGCTCGGTGCAGGGGCTCGAGGTCGTGCCCGAGTCCATCCGCGCCGTCTTCAAGTGCGCCCACGACGTCAGCCCGCTCGACCACGTGCGCATGCAGGGCGTGGTGCAGCGCGCCTTCGACGCCGAGGGCTACGTGGGCAACTCGCTTTCCAAGACGATCAACCTGCCCCACGAGGCCAGCGTCGAGGACGTGGAGGCCGCCTACACCGAGGCCTACCGCACCGGCTGCAAGGGGGTGACGGTCTACCGTGACGGCAGCCGCGACTACCAGGTGCTCTCGGTGACGAAGGACGAGGAGGCGGCGGACGAAGCCGCGCCCGCGGCCGCTGCCGACCGCGCGGAACCCGCGGCCGAGGCCCCCGCGGCGCACCCCGGCAAGCCGGTGCACGAACGCCCCGCGCGCCTCTTCGGCTTCACCGACATGGTCAAGCTCACCAGCTCCGAAGGTTCACGCCACTCCTACCTGGTCACCGTCAACATGGCCGGCGGGCACCCCATCGAGGTCATCATCACCTCGGGCAAGGCCGGCGACGAGGCCAACGCCGACAGCGAGGCGCTGGGCCGCGTGGTCAGCATCGCGCTCCAGTACGGCGTGCCGCCCGAGGCCATCGTCAAGACCCTGCGCGGCATCAACGGCGGGCTCTACGGCAACTACCACAAGCGCTTCGTCGCCAGCAAGGCCGACCTGATTGCGGTGGCGCTCGAGTCCATTCCCCATTTCCCCGAAGGGGCCGAGGCGGGCGCGGAGACCGCGCCGGTGGCCCAACAGCCTCCCAAGGTGCAGGTGACCGCCGGCCCGGGCAACAGCGCCAGCGCCTGCCCCGAGTGCGGTGCGCCGCTGAAGGTGGAAGACGGCTGCCTGACCTGCGAGGTCTGCGGCTATTCGAAGTGCGGTTAGATTAGGTTCCATTCGCGCTTTTGGGGCGGCGTCGCCGCCCCCGCTCGATTTATTTGGGTACAGGCTGCAGACCTGCCGCGGGGCGGAAGGCCAACCTTTGGCTCTTGCATCACCAACAACCCCACTCCGGCCCTCCCCCAGGGGAGGGATCATTACTCTACGGTGACTGAACCGTGGATTTTAAGCGCGGCATGGCCCCCGGATCAAGTCCGGGTCAAGCCCGGCTCGCGCGGCCAAGATGGCCGCTTGGCCGGGGACACGATCAGCTTCTTTTCCTGAACAAGAACGTATCCCCGGACGAGGTAACCGTAGATTGCCGAGATCCGGGGTCCATGCTGTGTAGCACCCCGAGATTCCGTTGCTGCTGACGGGCCCCGACACAGGCCACAAGCCGCTTTTCCGGGATGTTGGTGCAACCTCAGTCACGGGTCGGTGACCCGGTCTGGATCCTAGGCCTTGAGCTGCAAGTGGATTTTGTTCAGCCATTTTTTCGTCATTCCAGCCAAGCAGGCCAGGGGCCTGCGCGAGCTGGACCTGCCCCCGCGAAAGCGGGGGATCCAGAGCTTACAGCATAGTGAGCGCTACACTTTGTCTGACGACCAATTTTAAAACCTATGTATCTTGCCCCCGGGGAAACGTGTATCCTTCCCCCAGGGGGAAACAGCCGCAAAAACCCTTGGGCCGCTTTCGACATGCCCGCAGGGGTGATAGGCGGCCACCCGCCCCGGGGTCTCGGCCGCACGGTATCCCGGTCTTTCAGGACCGCATCTACATGGTCGGCTTACGGGGTCGGGTGGCCAACCCCCAATCTAGCAAACCTGTTCTAGCAGGTCTATTGGAGGTGAGGCGATGACCTACGCGGGAATCGACGTTGGCAAGGAAGCGCTCGACCTGGCCCTGCTGCGTTCGGCTTCAGGGGAGGTCAGGCTCCACCGCTTCCGCAACAGCGAACAGGGCCGCTCCGCCCTCCTGAGCCCGCTGGAAGGCCGCGCCGGGCTGCGGCCCCGTGACCCTCGCCTGGCTGGAAGAGGAAAGGGCGCAGCTCCGAGACCTCTTGGAGAAGGCGGAGGCCGAGGCGCGGCGCCTGCTGCAGATCGTTCCCGAGTACCGGGTGCTGCTCGCGCAAAAGGGCGTGGGGCCCCAGGTGGCCGCTGCGGTGCTGGCCTTCCTGCCCCCGGAGCTTTGGGGCAAGACCAAGCAGGCCAGCGCCTACGCCGGGCTGATACCCGAACAGCAGCACTCGGGAAGCAGCGTCAGGAAGAGCCGCCTCTCCAGGAAGGGCCCCGCCCTGCTCAGGAAAAAGCTCTACCTGGCCGCCCTGGTGGCCTCTAGGAACGACCCGGAGATGAAGGCTTTCTACCACCGCTTGCTGGCCAATCACAAGAGCAAGAAGCAGGCCCTGGTGGCCGTGGCGCACAAGATCCTGCGACGGCTCATGGGCAGACTGAAGGCCTACTACCGGGAGCAGGGCCGGGAGGCCCTGGTGGCCTGAGGGGTTGACGGGGAAGACGGTATCACCCCTTGGGGGAGATGGCGGCATAGCCGCCAGAGGGGGGTTGTATGCCGAAATGCTGGATGTGGGATGTGGGCTGGTCACGAATCAACGACCAGCTTTTGGCTCGGGCATCGCCAACAACCCCCTCCCCAACCCTCCCCCAGGGGAGGGAGCATTATTTCGCGGCGACCAAACCGTGGAGTTCGGACGCGGCATGGACCCCGGCTCGCGCGGGTCAATGTGACCCGCTTGGCCGGGGAAACGAACTGCCTCTTCTTTTCCTAATTCAAGTCGTATCCCCGCACGAGGCGGCTAGGCCGCCGAGAACCGGGGTCCATGCCAGGCGGGAAGCCGAAATTCGGTTACCGAGGGTTGGCCCACCACAGGCCACAAGCTACAGGCCATGAGCCGCACAAGCCGGTCCTGCTACCACGCTCCATGAACCACGCATTGCACACCGACCCTCCAGATCTGTGGTCCTTGCTGGACACGAAGCCGAAATTAAGTTGCCGCTAGCGGCCCTGCTACAAGCCACAAGTTACAGGCCACAAGCTTCCTTGTTTCCACATACCACGCACCACGTACTGCGCTTTGCCCGCTCCGCCCGCGCCCGCGTTCGCCAGCCGTTAACATAAGCCCATGCCGGCTTCGCGCATTCCTCCGGACTCCGAGCGTCTGGTGCCCCCCAACTTCATCACCGAGATCATCGACGAAGACCTGCGTTCGGGCAGGTACGAGACGATCGTTACCCGCTTCCCGCCCGAGCCCAACGGTTTTCCCCACATCGGGCACGCCATCGCCAGCTTCATCGATTGCGGCATCGCCCGCGACTACCGGGGCCGCTGCCACCTGCGCATGGACGACACCAACCCGCTCACCGAGGAGATGCGCTACGTCGAGGCCATCCGCCGCGACATGGCCTGGCTGGGGTGGGACTGGGGCGAACACTTCTACTTTGCCTCCGACTACTTCGACCGCCTCTACGAGATGGCCGAGCAGCTCATCAAGGAGGGCAAGGCTTACGTGGACTCGCTCAGCGAGGAGGAGATTCGCGCCTACCGAGGCACGGTGGAAAAGCCGGGCCGGCCCAGCCCCTACCGCGACCGCCCGGTGGAGGAGAACCTGGACCTCTTCCGCCGCATGGCGGCCGGGGAGTTCGAGGAGGGGGCGCACGTGCTCAGGGCCAAGATCGACATGAGCGCGCCCAACATGAAGCTGCGCGACCCCATCCTCTACCGCATCCTCAAGGCCGAGCACTACCGCACCGGCGGCCGCTGGAAGGTCTACCCGATGTACGACTTCGCCCACCCGCTCTCCGACTACATCGAAGGGGTGACCCACTCGCTGTGCTCGTCGGAGTTCATCGACAACCGGGCGGTCTACGACTGGCTGGTGGAGAACCTGGCGGGCAAGTGCGGCCTGCCCGAGTGGCCGCGGCCGAAGCAGATCGAGTTCGGCCGCCGCAGCCTCGAGTACACCGTGGTGAGCAAGCGCAAGCTGATCCAACTGGTCGAACGCGGCCTGGTGGACGGCTGGGACGACCCGCGCCTGCCCACGCTGGCGGGCCTGCGCCGGCGCGGGGTGCGGCCCCAGGCGCTCGTCGCCTTCGCCCGCAAGGTGGGCATCAGCCGCACCGACCGCACCGTGGACATCGCCCTCCTGGAGTGGGCCATCCGCGACGACCTCAACCCCATCGCCCCGCGGGTGATGGCGGTGACCGAGCCGCTCAGGCTGGTGCTCACCAACTACCCCGAGGGGAAGGTCGAGGAGCTGGAGGCCCCCTACTTTCCGCCCGACGTGGGCAAGCCCGGCCGCCGCAAGGTGCCCTTCGGGCGCGAGCTGTGGGTGGAGCGGTCCGACTTCGCGCTCGAGCCCCCCAAGGGCTGGAAGCGCCTCGTCGTGGGCGGCCACACCCGCCTGCGCCACGCCTACGTGGTGCGGATCGACGAGGCGGTCACGAACGACGCCGGCGAGGTGGTGGAGCTGCGCGGGGTCTACCTGCCGGACACCCTGGGCCAAAACCCCGAGGGCGTGAAGGTGAAGGGCGCGGTCCACTGGGTGGCGGCCGCGGGCGCGGTGCCGGCCGAGTTCCGGCTTTACGACCGGCTCTTCAAGGTGCCCTTCCCCGACGCCGGCGAGGGATCGTTCCTGGACCACTACAACCCCGGCTCGCTTCGGGTGCTGCAGGGCTACGTGGAGCCCAGCGTGACCGCCGACGACCCCGAGACCCGCTACCAGTTCGAGCGCCTGGGCTACTTCTGGCGCGACCCGGAGCTGGGACGCGGCGAGAAACCGGTCTTTAACCGCATCATCACCCTCAAGGACACCTGGAAGAAGGCGGGCGCGCAAAAGCAGGAGGCGAAGCGCGAGCCTAGGCCCGCAAAGAAGACCAGGCCCGAGGACAAGGCGGCGGCGCTCGGCCCCGAGGAGCGCGAAGTCTACCAGCGCTGCCGCCACCTGGGCGTGGGCGAGGCCGAGGCGCTGCAGATCGCCCGGGACGAGCGGCTGCGCACCTACCTGGAGGACTGCTCGGCCTTCGGCCCGCCGGCGCTGGCCGCGCCCTGGGTGGTGCACGTGCTGGGCCGGGCCATCCGCGCCGGCGAGGCGCCGGTCGAGCCGCAGGCGCTGATGGCGCTGCTCGCCGAACTGGAGAAGGGCGCCTTCGACCGCCGCGTCGCCAAGCAGGCGCTCGAGGAGACGCTCGCCAGCGGCGGCGACCCGCTCGAGCGGGCGCGGGCGCTGGCGCGGGACCAGCTTTCCGCGGAGGCGCTCGCGGCGCTGGTGCGCCAGGTGCTGGCGGCGCACCCCGACGAGGTGGCGGCCTACCGGGCGGGCAAGCGCGGCCTGATGGGCTTCTTCGTGGGGCAGGTGATGCGGGCGAGCGCGGGGCGGGCCGACCCGAAGCGGGTTCAAAGCGTGCTTAGCCAACAATTGGACCGCGGCTCCGCGTAAAATTGAGGACGTGGAAACCGCCTGGCAGCAGGTGCGCCGGGCGCTCGAGGCGGAGGGCTGGAACCTGGACGCCTTCGAGCGTCCGCTTTCGTGGCCGTTCGAACCCCGACCGCTGACGGTGGGACGGGTGCGCGGGACGCTGTTCGGCGTCGCCATCGGCGACGCTTTGGGCGCTCCGGTGGAAGGCCGTCCGGGTTCTCGCCGTGCCGCGGCGCCGGTGCGCCGCCTGCTGCCGCACCACGAGCGCCCCGCGGGGACGGTCACCGACGACACCCAGCTCACCCTGGCGGTTGCCTCGAGCCTGCTCGAGCGCGGCACCCTCGACCCCGAGGACCTGGTGCGGCGTTTCCTGCGCACGGGTCCGGAGCTGGTGGGCGCGGGCTGGGCCACCCGCCAGGCTCTGGAGCGGCTCGGCCGCGGCGCGGCCTGGTGGCTGGCGGGAAGCGCCTCCGCGGGAAACGGGGCGGCCATGCGCGCGGCGCCGGTGGGGCTGTTCTTCGAATCGCCGGACGCGATCCGGCGGGCGGCCTTCCTGCAGGCGTTGGTGACGCACCGCGACCCCACCGCCGTGGCCAGCTCGATCGTTCACGCGCTCTGGGTGGGCTGGCTGGCGCGCGGCGGCCCGGCGGACGCGGGCGCGCTGGCCTGGGCGGTCGCGGCGGTGGACGGGCTGGAACGCCCGCTCGCGACCCGGCACCGCAAGCGCAGGAGCGTGACGCTGGCGGGTCTCCTGCGGGAGGTGGGGGGTTTTCAGGGACGGCCTCAGGAGGCGTTCGAGCACTTCCGGACCGGCGCTTTCGTGCTCGAGTCGCTCCCCAGCGCCGCCGCCGTCTTCCTCAGCCACCCCGAAGAGCCCGAGGCGGTCTTCCTCACCCTCGTGAACGCGGGCGGCGATACCGACACCATGGCGGCGCTGGCCGGGGCCTGGCTGGGCGCGTACCTGGGCGACCGCAAGCTGCGCTCGCGCACGCCCTCGGAATGGTGGCAGGTGAGTGCCGCCGCCGAGATCGAGCGGATCAGCCGTCTCGGGGTGGCGTAGCGCGGCGGCCGGCCCACCCGACCCACCCCCAGACCCCCGGGTAAGGAGACCGGTGCCCGGGAGGACGTACGCGCACGCAACTTCAGCCCTGCGATGCGTGAGCAGGCCATTTCGCGCTTCACCCAAGTTTGGGCCCGCATCGCTTCCTTGGAAGAGCCTGAGCCGCGGGTCTTTGCTCTTGGCGATGGCCGCGGATTGCGGCAGCGCGTGCTAAAATCCGGTATCGGTCCGGATCGGAGCAGGAAACCCTTCGCGAGCGTCCGGCGGGGAAGAGCCGATCCATCTCGGCGGCACGGCCTCAAAGTGGCCTACACCATGAGCAGAATCCCAACGAAACCATCCACATGCCGATAGATCGAGACCCCCAGCCAGAAACGGAGCTTCTCGTTAAAATTGATCCAAAGCCCGGTCCTTTGGCCTACCGCCTGGTCTGTAGGTTTGGGTGGAACGACGAGACCACGCGCTCGTTTTGGTCTCGTCGGTTCGAGGTGCTGGAGTTGAGCGGCGGACGGGATCAGGCCTTCCGCATTCCCGACCTGGGCGAAAAGGCGCTCGAGCTGAAGAGCATCAAGCTGGGCGCGCTGGGCGTCGTGGAAGGGTTGGAGCAGTTCAAGAACCTGGAGCACCTCTATGTCGATGCCTGGCCGAAGAACGGCCTGGATCTGAGGATCTTCCCGCGCCTGCGGAGGTTGCACATCCACCAGGTCAAGCCCGCGGAAAAGCAACTGTCCGGCCTGCCCGACCTGATCGAGATCGGGATTGCGGGCTACACCGGTCTGGACGGTTCCCTCTTTTCCAGCATGAAGCACCTACAGTCGCTGACGTTGGTGCAGGGCCGGCTGCGCAGCCTCGAGGGCCTTGAAGACCACCCCAAGCTAAAATCGATGGAACTTTCGCTCGTCAGGAACCTGGTGGACCTCCGCGCGCTGGACCGTCTGAGCCGGCTCGAGCACCTCCACCTGCAGCAGCTTCCCAAGGCGACCGGCATGATCAGGATCCGCACCTTCCCGAAGATGCGAACCTTCTACGTAGCCGGTAGCCACAAAGAGCTACGCGTTGACATGGCGGGGCTGCGCGAGCTCAAACACTTGCAGAAGCTGTGGGTCATGGCGGGCAAGGAGCATTTCGGCTTCGAAGACGTCTTTCTGCTGCCGCACCTGACCCTCGCCGGCTTCACCTCACCGACCGGCACCCCGGGCGACGACGAGCTCCGCTCCCTTGCGGGGCGCCACGGCCGCCAGCTGACCAAGATCCATCGCGCGCGCTCTAAGGGGGTGGACGTCATCCAGTTGAACTTCCATCCCTACGAAGCTGGGGAACCGGGGTGACGGGCTCCCGGGGGGAGGGTTTCCCACGTTCGGGCCGCCGCGGTCGGCCTGGAAGCGCCGAGCGGTAGAACGTACCGGGCTGCGCGAACGCATCAAGGTCGGAGCCCCACCGTATCCGGAGCGCCCGCATCGACTCAGGCAGGCCGTTTCAGGTCCCGAGCACGCGTCCGGAACCCCCTGAGAGCGGCCTTGCTGGGTCTCGGGCGGGGGCTCCCCATCAGCCGGGAGAGGCGCCGTTCGCCAAGGGGTCCCGGGCGTGCTGACCGCTGGCCGTTGCTTGCCGACCCGCGGGCTGCATGCTAGAATCGCCGTTGCGTAGGGGCCGCTAGCTCAACTGGCAGAGCACCGGTCTCCAAAACCGGGGGTTGGGGGTTCGAGTCCTCCGCGGCCCGCCACAACGCCCTGGCCGAACGGCCAGGGCGCTTGTCGTGCGCGCTACCTTGGCCGGGCCGGGTTCGTGGTTCACTGCGGTCATGCTGCGAAGAATCCCGTTCGCCGGTCTGCTGCTGGGTTTCGCGCTCGCCGCGCCGCCCGGGGTGCAACCGGTGGAACCCCTGCTCACCGCCCCGCTCCAGGTGCGCTTCGGACCTGGCGGCGGGGCCTACCTGGAGCTCGAAACGCGGATCGATCTGGCCTGCGTGGTCGTCTACGGCGAATCCGAAGCCTTCGGCCGGATCGCCCTGGACCAGCAGATGGGCGCGGCCGCGCACCGCAACCACCGCATCGTCTTCGGGCGGATCGAGCCGGGTCGGCGCTACTTTTACCGGCTTCAGGGGAGCGACCCGGCGGGCCGCCTCTACGCCAGCCGGACCTACAGCTTCGCCGCGCCCAAAGCCCGGGTCGACCCCGAGGGGGCCGTCAACCTCGCCTCGCTGGCCGCCGGCGCACGCGTCGTCGCCGTTTCCAGCAACTACGGCGGGGCGGCCAACGACGCGCGTTGGGGCGCGAACGCCGCCATCGACGGCGACCCGGCGACGGAGTGGTCGTCGGACGGCGACGGCGACGCCGCCTTCCTGACCGTCGAGCTGGGCCGCGCGGTGGAGGTGGCCGCCTTCGGTTTCTGGACGCGCACCATGGGCTCGAGCGCCCAGGTGCGGAGCTTCGTCGTCGAGGACGGGGCGGGGCGGATCTACGGACCCTTCGAGCTCGGCGGAGCCGACCGGATGTACCTCTTCTCGGTGGCGGGGGCGCGCGGCTGGCGTTTCACCTTCCGGGTGCAAAGCTCGAGCGGGGGCAACACCGGCGCGGTCGAGGTGGGGGTGTTCGCGAAACCGTGAGGCGGGCGCTGGCGGGTATCGGTCTGACCGCGCTCGCGCTGGCCGCGGGGCCGCCGCTGCGGCTGCCCGCCGCGGTGGTCTGGATCGAGGCCGTCCCGTCCGGCGTCTACGCGCTCACCTCCGCGGGAACGGCCTGGCGGCTCGAGGCGGGCGGGGCCGTGCCGATCGCCGGCCGCTGGCGGCCCGGCTTCCTCACCGCCTGCGGCCCCGACGTGCTTGGGGTGACCCGCGCGGGCCGCCTCGGCCGCCTGGGAAACCCCGCGCGCTCGGACGTCGCCGTGGCCCCGGACGCCCGCCCCGCCTGTCGCGAGGGCAGGGTCTTCGCGCTGGGGCCTGGGGGCCGGGAGCTGCTGCGGCTGGGCCGCGACCTGGGGCTCGAGCTCCGGCGCTCTGCCGACGCCCTCCCCGATGCCCAGCCCGTCTGGGTCGAGGGGCCCCGGGGCTCCGCGCTCGCCCTGTTGACCGGGCCCACCGCCCGCTACCCGCACGGCGTGCTGGGCGACGGCCTCGAGGCCGGGGCCCTCACCCTCTTCGATCCCGAGACCCTCGAAGCCGTGGCCGGCTACCGCCCCGGATCTCCGGCGGTGCTGGAGCAGCTGCGGGCGCTCCCGGCCGGCTCCGGGCGGGTGCTGGTGACGCGCTCGCGCCCCGACGCAGGCGCCGGACTGGTGCTGCTGGCGTGGCGCGAAGGCGGGCTGGCGCCGGTCGCCGAGGGGCGGCCCATGGGGCGCGGCTTCCGCTGGCTCAACGCCTTCGCGGCCGCACCCGACCGCGCCTATGCGGTGCACACGCCCCACCTCGGCGGCCCTTTGGCCGTCTACGCCCTGCCCGACCTGAGCCTCCGCACCCACGCCCTGGGGGTCACCGCCCACGCACTGGGTTCGCGCAACCTCGATCTGGCCGTGCGCCTGGGCCGCGGCGCCGCGGGCGACGTGCTGGTGCTCGCCGGCTTCGGCGAGCCCGGGTTGGTCGTCGTCGACTGCGGCCCCGAGGTCTGCCGGGTGCGCCGCCGGCTGCCGCTGCCGGAGGCGCTCGCGTCCAACCTGGCCTTCGCCCCCGTCCCGCAGGGCTGGCGGGTCTACGCGGGCGGAGCGGGGGGCGGGGTCTTCGTCTTCGAGGTCCGGCGCTAGGGCTGGCGGGCGCGGCCCGAGTCGGGGTCGAGCATCAGCGGGCGGGTGTCCACCGCTTCGAAGTCCGACACCTTGACGCGCCGCAGCTCGGTCACCAGGGTGTCGTTGTCCCAGCGGTCGTCGGGTACGCCGCTGATGAACCCGTCGGCGCCGTTGTCGGCCAGGATCATCCCGTACTTCTTGAGCGCTTCGAGCAGAACCTGCACCTCGGGTGAGAACCCGCTCGTGTCGAAGTCGGCGCGTAGCCGCAGGCGCAGCCCCATCGGCGGCAGATCGGGGTCGGTGCGGCTCGAGGCGTAGTGGCGTGCCGGCCAGACGTAGGCCCGCTGGGTGCGCGAGGCCGTGAACCGCAGGGCGTGCCGGATCTCGCCCGCGGCCACCTCGTCGTAGCGCACCAGCCCCGGCAGGATCGGCAGCCCGGCGGCGTCGGCGGAGGTCCAGCCGTCCGGCCGCAAGGCGTACCCCCTGAGGTCGAAGACGGCGCCGCTGCCCGCGCTCCAGCCCGCGGTGCCCTGCTCCACCGCGTAGAGCTCGTATAGGGTGCAGCTCGTGGTGTCGAGCGCCAGCAGGTGCCGGTCCGAACCGCCCTCGATCCGCGGGTCCGCGGGGATGGGGTAGGGGCCGGGGTCGCTCTCGTCGTCGTAGAGGAACGCGACCGGAACCCGGGGGGTGACGGCGTCCACCAGGTTGAAGGGGATGCCGATGGGTTCGCCCTCCCACAGGCCCGCGCCGAAGTCGGGGTGGAGGCCGGTGTCGGGGCCGATGCTGGCGATGTAGGCCGCAGAGTCGGGGTGGACGGGCAGGTCGTCCACGGGCGTGTTCCAGACGTGGTCGGCCGGGAAGACGGGGCAGCCGGCCAGGGTGGGCCCGCCCGAGCCGGGAGGGGCGTCCCCGGGGCCGGGCGCGGGGCGGCCGGCCGTGCAGGCGGCGGATAGCAACAGCAGCATAAGTATACCTGGGTAACTCCAGAATCGCAGGCGCATACCTTAGTGTAATGGTTACCGAACAAACGGCGCCGCCCGTCCGGACCGGGTGGCGCCGTTGGCAGGAGGGAGGACTAGCGGGGTTCGTACTCGTCCATCGCCTTGCCCAGGTTCTTGGCGAGCTCCAGGAGGAAGCCCAGCCCCTTCTGCACGCCGGGGTCGCTCAGGTATTTGAGCGCACCGAACATGCCCACCTTGGGCGTTTCCTTGGGGTTGGTCTGGGCCAGCGCCTCGACGAGCGGGCCCATCAGGTGCACGAGGTTGTGGCGGATCTTGGGCACGTGCGTGGGCGGCATGTTCTTGATGGGGTCCATCGCCGCCTCGGCCAGGGCGGCCCCGCGGATGACCTCGCGCTCGCCGGCGATGTGCTCGAGCAGCAGGTCGCCGTTGGTGGTCATCTCGGTGAAGATGCCCAGGTAGCCCCCCACCTTCAACTGCCGCGCCAAGCGGATGAGTTCTTCTACGGTCTTGGCGTCTTCTTCGGTGATCGTAATCTCGGCCATGGCTTCCTCCTTACCTCAGGGCGTCGAGCCAGCCCCGGTAGAACGAGTCCTTCATCAACCGGACCATCGGGCCGGTCGCCACGGTGTAGCAGGCGTGGCCCCACTTGCCCTCCTCGGGGATCCACCAGTACTCGCAGTTGCCCGCGAAGCCCGACTCGAAGCTGTGGCCCATGCAGAGGGTGTCGCCGTAGGAGGGGATCATGTAGCCGCCCAGGGCCTCGTTGAGGATGCTGGCGCCGGCGATCACCGCGGCGTTGTGGATGGGCACGCCGGCGGTGAGCAGGCCGACCGGTGGCATCGCGTGCTCGCCCACCAGGTAGACCTCGGGATGCTCGGGGTGCTTGAAGAGGGGACCGGTGACCACCGACCAGCGCGGATCGCCGGGGTGGGCCAGACCGTTGTCGGCCAGCACCTTGGGCAGCCGCGAAGGCGGCGACTTGATGAGCAGGTCGTACTCGTATTCCCCGTGCTTGGTCACGACCTTGTTCTCGGTCACCTCGAGCAGCTGCTCGAAGCCGGTGACGTAGTTGATCCCGGTGCGCTTGAAGCGGCGCTTGAAGAAGCGGTCCAGCCCCTCGCCCAGCGCCATGCGGATGGCGTCGGCGGGGTAGAGGATGGTGATCTCCGGGTGCTGACCGCGGGCCTCGAAGTAGGCGCGCAGGTTGAGCGCCATCTCGGGCGGGTAGATGCCGCAGCGGAAGGGCAGCTCGGGCACCAGGAAGACGATCTTCTTGCCCTTGAAGGTGGCCAGCTGCTGCTTGAGCTCGAGCGCGCCTTCCTCGGTGTAGTTGTGATAGCCGTACCGGTCGAGGCCCTTGTAGTCGCTCCAGCCGTAGGCCGTACCCAGGGCGATGACCAGGAAGTCGTAATCGAAGTTCTGGCCGCTCTCGGTGACCACTTTCTTGCCCGCGAGGTCGAAGGTCTTGACCGGGTCCACCACCACCTTGAACCCATAGGCCTTCTCGGCGTTCTTGATGGGGGCCCAGGTCTCCTCGGGGCTGGCGGTGCCCAGGGCCACTTCGGACCAGAGCGGGGGCATGTAATGTTTTTCGCTGGCGGAGATCAGGGTGACGTCGAGGTCACGCCCCAACCGCGTGGCTTCCGTTTGCACCATGCGGGCAGCGACCAGACCGCCGCTGCCACCGCCTACCACGACCACTTTCTTTGCCATAGCTTCCTCCAGGGCGCGTAGCGCCAGGTAATCACCACCATAGTAGGCAGCTACTCATACAAGGTACAGGTACGTATGTCTTTCTTTGGGTCATCTTGGCCGGACCGTCCCCGCCGTAGAATCGGGGTATGAAGCTGGCCAGCTGGAACGTCAACGGCCTGCGTGCGGCGCTGAAAAAGGGCTTCTGGGACGTGGTCCGCGGCCTCGACGCCGACGTGCTGGGCCTGCAGGAGACGCGCGCGGACGATCCCCCCGAGCTACCCCAAGGCTTCGAAGATTACCGCTGGTACTGGAACGCCGGCGAGCGCAAGGGGTACGCGGGGGTGGCGGTGCTGGCCCGCGTCCCGCCCCTGAACGTGAGCTACGGGATCGGCCACGACGCGTTCGACGAGGAGGGGCGGGTCGTCACCCTTGAGTACCCGCACTACTACGTGGTCAACGCTTACTTCCCCAACGCCGGGCGCGGGCTGCCGCGGCTGGGGTACAAGCTCGCCTTCGACCAGGCCATCGAGGCCTACCTCGAAGGCCTGCGCGCCAGGAAGGGCGTGGTCCTCATGGGCGACCTCAACGTCGCCCACCGCGAGATCGACATCGCCCGCCCCAAGCAGAACCAGAAGAGCGCCGGCTTCACCCCCGAGGAACGGGCCTGGATCGACGCCTTCCTGAAGAAGGGCTGGGTGGACACCTTCCGCCACCTGCATCCGGACGAGACGGGGGCCTACACCTGGTGGACCTACCGCTTCAACGCCCGCGCCAAGAACATCGGCTGGCGCATCGACTACATCCTTATCTCCGAAGACCTGCTGCCCCGTCTGCGGGACGCCTACATCTACTACGACGCCTACGCTTCGGACCACGTCCCGGTCGTGGCCGTGCTCGACGTTTAAGCTGGGAAGGGGAGGGAAACCGTGTCCGTGTTTCGTTTCGCCGGCCGCACGGCCCGCATGGAAAACCCGATCATCCGGCAGTTGCTCAAGCTGGGGCAGCGCGAGGGGGTGATCTCGCTCGCGGGGGGCATTCCCGCGGCCGAGACCTTCCCGGTGCCCGAGATCGCCGAGGCCTCGCGGAAGGCGCTCGAGCGCCTGGGGAGCGCGGCGCTGCAGTACAGCCCCACCGAGGGGCTCGCGCCGCTGCGCGAATACATCGCCCGGCGCCGGGGGGTCGCGCCCGAGCAGGTGCTCGTCACCTCGGGCTCGCAGCAGGGGCTCGACCTGATCGGCCGCGTCTTCCTCGACGAGGGCGACGCGGTGCTGGTGGAGCGCCCCACCTACATGGGCGCCTTGCAGGCCTGGAACGTCTACGACGCCCGCTACCGCGAGGTGCCCACCGACTCAGGGGGGCTGGTGCCCGAGGCGCTGCCCGAGGAGCCGGTGAAGCTCGCCTACGTCCTGCCCAACTTTCAGAACCCCACGGGCAGCCTGCTGCCCGAAGCCCGGCGGGAGGCCGTGCTCGCCTGGGCAAGGGAGCGCGGCGTGCTCGTGGCGGAAGACGACCCCTACGGCCACCTCTACTTTGGCGACCCGCCCCCGGCCAGCCTGCAGCGCCGCTGGCCCGAAGGGGTGCTCTACCTGGGGACGTTTTCCAAGATCGTTGCCCCGGGGCTGCGCATGGGCTACGTGATCGGGCCCGAAGAGGTGATCCACGCCCTCGCCCAGGCCAAACAGGCGGCCGACCTGCACAGCCAGGCCTTCGGGCAGGCCATCCTCGCCGAGCTCGCCGAGGCGGGGGTGATCGAGCGTCAGGAAGAGCGCACCCGGAACCTCTACCGGGCGCGCGCGGAAAAGCTGCTGGCACTGCTCGAGGCCCACATGCCCGAGGGGGTGCGCTGGGCCCCGCCGCACGGGGGCATGTTCGTCTGGCTCACCCTGCCCGAGGGGGTGGACACGCTGGCCCTCTTCGAGCGCGCGGTCGAACAGGGGGTGGCCTACGTGCCCGGACCTGTCTTCGCCGCCACCGGGGGCCTCGCCAACGCGCTGCGCCTCACCTTCGTGAGCGTGCCCGAGGAACAGATGGAAGAGGGCGTGCGCCGGCTGGCGGCGGTGCTGGAAAAGGCCCTCGCTGCCCGGGCCTGAGGTGTTTCCTATATCAGGGGGTGGGTTCGAAGCCCGCCCCTTGCTTGCTAATGTGAACCCGAGAGGCTCATTTGGCGTCCAAACGGCCCTCGGGCACCGCGCACCCGCTCCCATTGCAAGGTCGCGGGCGGCCATAGAACGGTGGTCGTGCGTTAAACGGGCGTGCAAGACAAAACTGCAATTCCTCGCAAAAACCTTCAACAAAGGTCTTCGTTTCTCGTTGCGCCTGGGTTCGCCTTCCGTAAACCCGTCTTCTCGGAAGCCTTCAGGAGCCGGGGAGCAACGGAAGTGGGGCGGGTGCCCAGAGCACGTGGCTGCCGCCGGGGCGGTCGCCCGCGCCCAGGCCCGGGGCCAGGGGCTCGGCCCCCAGGGCGCGCAGGGCCTCTTCCAGAAAGGCCTCACGCGGCGCGTCGCCGTAGAAGAGGTAGACCGCGGCGAGCTCCGCGTCCGACTCCATCAGGTGGTCGGCGTGCCAGTGGAGCGTCTTGCGCGCGGGTGGGCGCACGGCCCAGCCGAGGCCTTCGAAGTGGCGCAGCAGCTCCGCGCGCAGCCGGTGGGGCGGGCCGGCCGCGCGGGTGGCGTGGCGCAACAGGCGGCTGGGCAGCCGCCCCGCGAGCGCCGAGCCCAGGTAGTAGACGCGGCCGGGGGCGAGCGCGAAGACCCGGCCGCCCTGGAAGCGGCCGAAGCTCAGCTCGAGCGGCGCCTCCAGCGCCAGCTCGAGCACGTAGGCCCCGCTCTTTTGCGGCTCGCCGTAGGCGTGGATGCTCACTTCCCCAGCCGACGCACCTCGTCCAGCACTTCGGGGTTGACGAGGGCCGAGGTGTCGCCGGTGCTCTCGCCCAGGTAGGCGGCCTTGAGGAGGCGGCGCATCACCTTGGCGTTGCGGGTCTTGGGCAGGTCGCTGACGAAGTGGACCGCCGCGGGCTTCATCGGCTTGCCCAGCACCTCGGCCACCTTCTCCGCGATCTCGGCGGCCAGTTCTTCCGAGCCTTCGAACTCGGGGCGCAGCACCACGAAGAGCACCGGCACTTCGCCCTTGACCTCGTGGGGCACGCCCACCGCTCCGGCCTCCTGGACCGCCGGGTGGCGGATCGCCGCCGACTCGAGCTCCGCCGGGCCCACGCGCTTGCCCGCGATCTTGAGGGTGTCGTCGCTGCGGCCGAGGATGAACCAGTAGCCCTCCTCGTCCACCAGCGCCCAGTCGCCGTGGACCCAGACGTCCTTGAAACGGCTCCAGTAGGTACGCTCGTAGCGCTCCGGGTCGTTCCAGAAGCCCTTGGTCATTCCCGGCCAGGGCGCGAGCACCGCCAGCTCACCCACCTGGCCCACCACCGGTTCTCCTTCGTCGTTTAGCACCGCTGCCTTGATGCCGGGGGCGGGGGTGTTGAACGAGGCCTCGGCGATGGGCTTGTAGACCGTGCAGCCGAGGATGCCGCCCGAGACCTCGGTGCCGCCGGAGTAGTTGACGATGGGGCAGCGACCGCCGCCCACGGTCTGGAAGAACCACTGGTAGGGCTCGGGGTTCCAGGGCTCGCCGGTGGAGCCGAGGACCCGCAGCGAGGAGAGGTCGTGCTTCTTCACCGGTTCCTCGCCGTAGGGGATGAGGGCGCGGATCAGGGTGGGGGAGATGCCCAGGTGGGTGATGCCGTGGCGCGCCACCATCTGCCACAGCCGGTCGGGGCCGGGGTAGTCGGGCGCGCCCTCGTAGAGGAAGACGGTGGAGCCGAGGAGCAGGCTGCCCAGGATGGCCCAGGGGCCCATCATCCAGCCCATGTCGGTGAACCAGAACATCAGCTCGCCGGGTCGCAGATCGAAGAGGTGGGCCATGTCCTGCGCCGCCTTGAGGGGAAAGCCGGCGTGGTAGTGGACCGTGCCCTTGGGCCGGCCGGTGGTGCCCGAGGTGTAGATGAGCATGAAGGGGTCCATGCTCCCCATCACCTCGGTGGGGGCGTCCGACGGCCGGCGGCCCACGGCCTCGTCCCACCAGAGGTCGCGACCCTCCTTCATGGGGTAGCCGCCGTCGACCCGCCGCACCACCAGCACCTTCTCCACGCTGGGGGCGCGCTCGAGCGCCTCGTCGGCCACGGGCTTCATGGGCACGACCCGGCCGCGCCGCAAAAAGCCGTCGGCGGTCACCAGCAGCCGGGCCCCGGCGTCGGCGAGGCGGGTGGCCGTGGCCTCGGCGCCGTAACCCGAGAAGATGGGGATGGCGATCGCGCCGATGCGCGCGGTGGCCAGGAAGGCCACCGCGGTCTCGGGCAGCATGGGCAGGAAGAGGCCCACGCGGTCGCCGCGGCCCACGCCCAGCTCGCGCAGGGCCGCCGCCGCCTGGGCCACCTGCTGGTCGAGCTCGCGGTAGGTGAGGCGCACCACCGCGCCGTTTTCGCCCTCCCAGATCAGCGCCAGCTGGCGCGCCCGCTCGCCGCGGGCATGGCGGGTGGTGGCGTTGTGGGCCAGGTTGAGCTTGCCGCCGGGGAACCACTCGGGCCACATCACCCCGCGGGAAAGGTCGACGTAGCGCTCGTAGGGCTCGAACCACTCGATCCCCATCAGCTCGAGCGTCGCCTTCCAGAAGGCGTCGGGGCGTTCGACGCTGAAGGCGTAGAGGGCGTCGTAGTCGGGAAGCTCGAGCCGCCGCATCAGGCGCTCGAGGTGGCTGCCGCGGGTGTAGGCTTCGCTGGGGGTCCAGACGGGCTTCATCGCTTCTTCCTCCTCAACCAACCGAGAAAACGGAACCCGCGCGGGTTCTTCTGGGGGCGTTCGGGGGCCGCTTCGACGGTGTAGTAGCCCCCGAGGGTGCGCCGCAGGCTCTCCAGATGGGTGCGGCGGGCGGGGTCCTTGGCCAGCAGCCCGCGGATGCGCTGGACCAGCTTGGGGTGCAGGTCGAGCTCGCCGGGCAGGCGCGGCGGCGCCTTGGTGAGGTGGGCGGCCATCAGCGCCTCGTAGCTGTCGCCGTAGAAGGGGCGCTTGCCGGTGAGCAGCTCGTAGGCGAGGACGCCCAGCGAGTAGGCGTCCGAGGCGGGGGTGGCCGCGTGCCCCTGAAAGATCTCGGGTGCCATGTAAAAGGGGCTGCCGGCGCGTTCGAAGGGGTTGGGGTTGTCCTGGGTGCGGGCGACCCCGAAGTCGCCGAGCTTGGCGACCTTCCCGTACATGAAGACGTTGGCGGGCTTGATGTCCTGGTGAACGATGCCGCGCCCGTGGAGGTAGATCAGGGCTTCGAGCAGCTGCGTGAGCAGGTTCAGCGCCAGCTCCCGATCGAGCGGCCCCTGCCGCAGCAGGGTGTCGAGGGTGCCGTCGGGCATGTACTCGAGCGCCACGAAGGCGCCCTCGCCGAACGGCTTGCCCGCGAGCCCGCGCAGCAGGTGGGGGTGCTTGAGGCCCATGGAGAGCCGCACCTCCTGAGCGAACATCTGCGCCAGGCGTTCGTCCTCGCGCACCTCCTTCCGGGGCAGCTTGAGGGCCACCTCGGTGCCGTCGGGGGCGCGGGCCAGGTAGACCTGCGCCGTCTTGCCGAGGCCGAGCAGCAGCTCGAGCCGGAAGTCCTCGCGGCGCAGGCTACGCAGGCTCATGGCCTAGACTTCGATCGCCTCTCCGGGTTTCAGGGCCGCGCCCTCGACGCCGAGCGTGCGGGCGCGGGCGACGAAGGCCTCGCCGTCCTGCTCGATGACCGGGAAGGTGTTGTAGTGGATGGGCACGACCTTCTTGGGTTTCAGCAGCTCGAGCGCCGCGAGGGCGTCGTCGGGGCCCATGGTGAAGGTGTCGCCGATGGGCAGGAGGGCGAGGTCGAGGCCTTCTTCGCCGATGAGGCGCATGTCGCTGAAGAGCGCGGTGTCGCCGGCGTGGTAGATCTTCTTGCCGTCCAGCTCGACGACGACGCCCATGGGCATGCCGCCGTAGCTGCCGTCGGGGAACGAACTCGAATGCCAGGCGGGGTAGAACTTGAGCGAGCCGCCGGGGAAGGCGTAGCGCCCGCCGATGTTCATGGCGAAGGCCTGGGCGCCGTGCTTTTCGGCGTAGACGGCGATCTCGTAGGTCGAGACCACGGTCGCGCCCTTGCCGGCCAGGGCCAGGGTGTCGCCCCAGTGGTCGCCGTGGGCGTGGGTGAGGACGACCAGGTCCGCCCGAACCGCCTCCGGTCCCACGGTGGCCACGGGGTTGCCGGTGAGGAAGGGGTCGATCACCAGCGTGGTCTCCCGACCCTCCAGCAGAACCGCAGCATGTCCCAGGAACGTGACTTTGGCCATGTGCAAGCCCTCCTTTCCGAGCGCTTCTTATGCTTTTCTCAGTCTAACAAACCGCCGTGCGCGCCGCTGTTTACGTCCGTGAGGGTGCGTTCGAGGGTGCGCGCGAAGGCGGCCTCGGCCATCTTCTTGAAGGCGCGGCCGCCCCATTTTTCCCCCTCGGGCAGGCGCACCCGCAGGCGCACCCGGGCCCGGTAGCAGACCCGCGAACCCTCGCGGCGGGCCTGCCCCGAAAGCTCGGCGGCGAGGTCGTCGGCGCCGGGGTCGAGGGCCTCCAGCTCGGCGACGTCGTTTCGGGTCGAAAAGCGCGCCCGGAAGGGGAAGCGCACCTCGCCCAACAGCGCGAAGGGGGCGACGAGCGCGCCCCGCAGCTCGTCCCCCGAAAGCTCGAGGTCGCGGAAGACCGCCAGCCGCCCCAGCGCCTCCTGCGGGCGCTCCAGCAGCGCCTGCGCGGCCGCAGGGTCGGCGGCGGCGAGGCAGAAGGCGACGTCGCGCTCGAGCTCCATCGCCTACTCCACCCACTCCACCCGAACCCGGCCTTCCTTGACCAGCTCCTCGATCTTGCGTTCGCCGAGGTTGCGCAGGGTGGGGAGCTCGTTGAACCGCGGGGTGTTCGAGGCCAGCCCCACGCGCACGATCAGCACGTCCTCGGCCTCGTTGGTGCCGATGCGCCAGACCAGGTACTCCCCCAGCTCGCCCAACCGGCGTTGGAGTTCGTCGGGCAGCGCCTCGGCCCGGGACTCTTCGCGTTCGCTCACTCGAGTACCTCCATCAAGGCCAGCTTAAGGTACCGGGTCTCGGGAACGGTGAGCAAGACGGGGTGGTCCCATCCCTGCCCGCGCGATTCGCGCACGCGCACGACCCGGTGCGCGTCGGCGGCGGCCGAGGCCAGCATGGCGTAGAAGTCGGCCTCGGACACGTGGTGGCTGCAGGAGGCCGTGACCAGCAGCCCGCCCGGCTTCAGTAGCTTCAGCGCCCGCAGGTTCACTTCCTTGTACGCCGCCAGCGCGCGTTCCCGGTCCGCCTTGCGGGCCGCGAAGGCGGGCGGATCGAGGACGATCACGTCGTAGCGCTCCCCCGCGCGCTGGCGTTCGCGCAGCAGGTCGAAGGCGTTGGCCTCGGTGAAGCGCAGGTTCCCGAGTCCGTTCAAAGCCGCGTTCTCCCGCGCCGCCTCCAGCGCCGCGGCGGAGCTGTCCACCGCCTCCACCTCGGCGACGTGGCGCGCCATGTGCAGCGCGAAGAGCCCCTGGTAGGCGAAGACGTCCAGAGCCCGGGCGTAGCCGCGGCCCTCCAGGTAGTCCTCGAGGCGCAGGCGGTTGTCGCGCTGGTCCAGAAAGGCCCCGGTCTTCTGCCCTCCTTGAAGGCGGACGCGGTAGCGCACGGTGCCTTCGCGCACCTCCACCGCGTCGGGCACCCGCCCGGCGAGGGTGCGCACGTAGCGCTCCAGGCCCTCGCGCTCGCGCAGCGGCGCGTCGTGCTTGGCCAGGAGGCCTTCCGGTTCCAGGGCCGCCTCGAGCCGCAGCGTCAGCTCGCCCAGGAGCGGTTCCCAGGCGGCGGCGTGGGCCTGCAGCACCAGGTGGCGGGCGTAGCTGTCGACCACCAGCCCCGGCAGCAGGTCGCCCTCGGCGTGCACCAGGCGGAAACCCCCGTGGGGCTCGGCCCGGTAGGCCGGCATCCGGAAGGCCAGGGCGCGCTCGAGGTTGGCCCACAGGGCCGCCAGCGGGTCGTCGGTGGGCCCGAAGTGGAAGACGCGGACCTGGATCAGGGAACGGGGGCTGGTCAGGGCCCAGCCCAAGAGCCCCCGGGGTCCGTAGACGGGGTGGATGCCGGGGGTGTCGGGGAGGCTTTGCACGTCGCTCTGCCAGACCCAGGGGTGGCGGGCGAGGACGCGGGCGGCGCCGCGGGGCGAGAGTACGACCTTCACGGCATCGAGCATACACGCGCCGGAGGGCTGGCGTATGATGGTAGACGTTGGTTCGCCCCCTGACGGGCGCGCGTTGACACCTCAGGGGGCCTGGGGTATTATGCGCCGGGACGCGTCGCAGACGCGAGTTTAGCCGTGTTTCGCGGGGTATAAGGAGGCGGTATGCAAGGCCTAGGACTGGTAAAGAGTCTCGCCGAGCGTGAGCGCGAGTTGGCGCAAAAACTCGAGGAGGCGCAGAAGACCGCAGAGGCCAAACTGGCCGAAGCCCGGGCGGAAGCCGAACGCATCCTCAGGCAGGCCGAAGAGGAAGTCGAACGGCTCGCCGCCGAATACAGCGAACAAATCGAATCCGAAGTGCGGCGGATCGAGGAAGAGGCCCGCCGCAAGGCCGAGGCGGAGGCGCAGAAGGTCAAGGCGGCCGCTGAAGGCAAGCTCAAAGGGGCCGTGGACGCGGTCCTCGAGGAGGTCCTTCCGTGATCGCACCCATGGAGAAGCTGATCGTCGCCGGTCCCAAGCGCCGGGTGCACGAGCTTCTCGGGGAGCTGCAGCGCATCGGGGTGGTGCAGATCGACGCGCTCCGCACCGAAGAGCTGCCGGAGTACGCCTACAGTCCCGAGGAAGAGGACGCGGCCAAGCGCTGGCAGCGCGTGGTCCAGGGGGCGGAGCACGCCCTCGCGCTGCTCGGCTCGGCGCCGGAGGCCACCCGCCCCTTCGAAGGGGGGCTGGCCGCGGCCGAATCGGAGCTCGAGCCCCTGGTTCACCGCGCCGACGTGCTCACGCGCGAAGCCGAGAAGCTGCGTGAAGAGATCGACCTCATCGACCTCTACCAGCAGCCCGTAGAGACGCTGGCCGAGATGGCCCACGGCCTCGACACCAGCCGCTGGCTGGCGGTGCTGCCCTTCCTGCTCGAGAAGGAGGCCGAGCTGGAAGTGGCCGCCGAGGCCCTCGGCGAGGCGCTGGAGGACCGCTACCTGCTCGCCCACCAGCCGCTCGACGGCCGGGTGGCGGCGCTTGCCGTCGTTCTCCAGGGCGACCTGGAGACGGCGCGGGGCGCGCTTTCCCGCAAGGGCATCGGCGAGCTGCGCCTGACCGGGCCGTTCGCCGGCCTCTCGCTCGGCGAGGCGCGGGTGCGCATGCGCGAACGCGCCAAGCTGGCGCCTGAAGAGCTGGAAAACGTGCACTCGGCGCTGACCCGGCTGCGCAAGGAGGCGGAGGCCCCGCTGCGTTCGCTCTGGACCCGGGCGATGGACGAGGCCGCGCGCCTGCGCGCGCTGCTCGACATCGCCGCCGGCCGCTTCGGCTTTGCGCTCTTCGGCTGGATCCCCGCGCGGCTCAAAGGCAAGGTGGAAGAGGCGCTCGCGGCCCACAAGGAGCACGTCGTCTACACCCTCGAGCCCGCCGACGAGCACCACGAGGCCGACCGGGTGCCGGTCACGCTCGAGAACGGCCCCATGGTCAAGCCCTTCCAGATGCTCATCGAGTTCCTGAACATCCCCAAGTACGGCACCTGGGACCCGACCTGGGTCGTGGCCGTCTTCTTCCCCTTCTGGTTCGGGATGATCGTGGGCGACCTGGGCTACGCCCTGCTCTTCATGCTGATCGCGCGGCTGCTCTCCGGGCTGGTCAAGCAGAAGAAGCCGCTCGTCATCGAGTTCTTCGGCATCCACATGAAGCCCCCGGTCGTCAAGGACCTGGTCTTCGTCCTCAACGCCATGATCTTCTGGACCGTCGTCTGGGGCTTCGTCTACGGCGAGTTCTTCGGTAACTTCCTCGAGCACCTGGGCGTCTTCTACGTCCCCGGGCACGGGTCGGGGCTGATCCCCATCGCCATCCCCAGGGCCGACACCGCGGCGACGGCCACGATGATGATCCTGATCGCCATCGCCTTCGGCGTCTTCCAGGTCTTCCACGGCCTGGGCGTGCGCGCCTGGCTGAGCCTGCGCCACGGCCACATGAAGCACTTCTGGGAGGCCACGGGCTACCTGGGCGGGCTGGTGGGCCTGATCGTCTTCGCCTACACCTTCCTTACCGGCGCCAGCGGCGGCTACAACCTGGTCATGTACGCCGGCTTCGCCGTCTTCCTGCTGGGCATCGTGATGTCGCGGGTGGTCCTGATGATCGCCGAGCTGCCCACCCAGGGCGGGCACATCCTCAGCTACATCCGTATCTACGCCGTCGGCGTGGCCGGGGCGATCATGGCCAACCTGGCCACCGACCTGGGCTTCTCGCTGGCGGAGAAGCTGGGGATCCTCGGGGTCCTGGTCGGCCTGGTCGTGGGTCTGCTGACGCACCTCACCATCCTGGCGCTGACGATGATGGGGCACATCCTGCAGCCCATCCGTTTGGTTTGGGTCGAGTTCTTCACCAAGTTCGGTTTCTACGAGGAGTCGGGGCGGCCGTACCGCCCGTTCAAGTCCGTCCGTAACGATGCAGGCACTGCATCTTAGGGAGCAAGAGAGAAGGGTAGTGGAGGTTACATCATGAAGAAAGTTCTAACTGCACTGGGGATGATGGTTCTGGGCGCTCTGGCGATGGCTGCGGAGAACACCGCCGGCGGTGACGGCGGCGTCAGCAGGGGTCTGATCGGCCTGGGTATCGGCCTCGCGGTCGGCCTGGGCGCGCTCGGCACCGGCGTGGCGCAGGCGCGCATCGGTGCGGCGGGCGTCGGAGCCGTGGCCGAGAAGCCGGGGATGTTCGGTACCGCGCTGATCTTCCTGCTGCTGCCGGAAACCCTTGTCATCTTCGGTCTCGTGATCGCGTTCATCTTGCTCGGCAGGCTCTAGAGCGGTGCATAACGGCTTCGCCCGCGCCGTACGCGGCGTCGGGCGAACCGTCACGGGAGGCGGTGCATGTCTAAACTAGAAACGATCCTCCAGGAGGAGGTGCTGGCCGAGATCCAGCAGCTGATGGCCAAGGCCGAGGAAGAGGCGGCGGCGATCGTCGCCGAGGCCAAGGAGAAGGCCGAGGCGCTGGTGGCGGCGCAGCAGCGCAAGCTCGAGGCGCGCAAACAGGCCGAGCTGCACCGCGCCGAGAGCGCGGCGGAGCTGGCGGTCACCACCGCCCGCGTCGAAGCCAAGGGTGAGGTCATCGCCACGATCTACCGTGAGGTGCAGGGCCGCCTCGAGGCGCTTCCCCAGAACCCCGAGTACCCGACCCTGCTCGAGCGCCTGGCCGAGGAGGCCGTGGCCGCGGTGGGCGAGGCCGAGGCCATCGTCGTCCACCCCGACGACGTTCCCCGGCTCAAGGGCTGGGCCGAGGGCAAGGGGCTGGCGGTGCAGGCCGACGACGCGGTGCGCCTTGGCGTCGTGGCCGTGGCCAAGGGCGGCAAGACCCGGGTGGCGAACACGCTGCCCGATCGGCTGGAGCGTGCGTGGGAGGTTCTTTCCGCCAAGGTCTCGCAGGTTCTGTGGGCATGAGGAGGTCCCGGTGACGGACGACTTTGGATACCTGAACGCGCGCGTGCGCGTCCGCCGCTCGAGCCTCCTGCCCGAGGGCTTCTTCCAGGAAGCCCTGAACCTGAACTTCGACGACTTCGTCGGCGCGCTGGGCGAAACCCCTTACGCCGAGCACCTGAGCGGTGAGGACCTGGGCGCGGTCGACCGCGCCGTCGCCGCGCGGCTGCGGCAGGTCGTGGGCTCGCTGCCCGGGCTGGTGGGCGGGGAGACCCGCGAGGCCGTCGTCATGCTGCTCTCGCGCGCCGACCTCGCGAACATCAAGACGATCCTGCGCGCCAAGGAAGTGGGCCTCTCGGCCGAAGAGATCCGCGCGAGCCTCGTCGGCGGCACCCTGCCCGAGGCCGTGCTGCAGGCGATGATCGAAGCGCCGGACGCGGCGGGCGTGGTGCAGGCGCTGGTGCTGCCCGGTCACCCGCTTTCGGCGGCGTTGCGCGAGGCCGTGGCCGCCGGCGGGGAGGTGGAGCAGATCGAGGTCGCCCTGGACCGGGCCTACTTCGAGGGGCTGCGCAAGCTGGCGGGAAGGATCGACGACGCCTTCCTGCAGGACTACCTGGCCTACGAGATCGACGGCGTCAACCTCTCCACCGCCTTCAAGCTGGCGCAGCGGGGGGGCACGGCCGACGCCGACGCCTACTTCGTCAAGGGCGGGCGCCACGTCAGCGAGGCGCTCTTCACCCGCATCGCCGGCGGCGAGGTCGCCGCCGTGGACGAGCTCGCGGGCACGCCGCTGGAACCCCTGGCGGCCGCGCGCGACCTGGGCGAGCTCGAGCACGCGCTGCGCTGCCTGCTGCTCGAGCGCGCCGGACTCGGCGCCTTCGACGCCGAGGGCGCCGGCCTGGTGACCGCCTTCGTCCGCGCCATGGAGTGGGAGGCGGCCCGCCTGCGGCTGATCGCGCGCCGCGCCTACTACCGCCTGCCGGTCGAGGCCGTGGAGCGGGAGGTGTTCTGCTCGTGAAGATCGCCGTGCTCACCGATCCCGAAACGGCCACCGGATTTCGCCTGGGCGGCCTTGAGGTGACGACCGCCCGGGACGAAGCCGAGGCCACCGAGCGTCTGGCCGAGATGGTCGAGAGCGACGAGTTCGCCCTCATCGCCGTGGACGAGGGGCTCCTGCCCGAGCCCTACAAGGCGGTGGAGCGGGTCATGCGGGGGCGCGACCTGCCGGTCCTCCTCCCCTTCACCTCGCTCGCGCAGGCCTTCGCGGCCGGCGAGGAAGACGCCACCGAGTACATGCGGCGGCTGGTGAAGTCGACGATCGGCTACGACATCAAGCTTTAGCGCAAGGAGGCAAACGGGAATGATCCAAGGAACCATCTACAAGATCGCGGGCCCGGCGGTCATCGCCAAAGGCATGAGCGGCGCCCGCATGTTCGACATCTGCAAGGTCGGCGACGAGGGGCTGGTCGGCGAGATCATCCGCCTCGACGGCGACACCGCGTTCGTGCAGGTCTACGAGGACACCTCGGGCCTGCAGGTGGGTGAGCCGGTGGTCTCGACCGGGAACCCGCTCTCGGTCGAGCTGGGCCCCGGCATGCTCAACGCCATCTACGACGGCATTCAGCGCCCCCTCGACAAGCTGCAGGACAAGACCGGCGACTTCATCGACCGCGGCGTCGTGGTGCACGCGCTCGACCGCGAGAAGACCTGGGACTGGACCCCTGCGGTCGAGCCCGGGGACGTGGTCTCGGGCGGCCACGTGCTCGGCACCGTGCCCGAGTTCCAGTTCACCCACAAGATCCTGGTCCCCCCGGGGGTCAGCGGCACCGTGAAGTCGGTCAAGCCCGCCGGCGCCTACACCATCGAGGAGCCGGTCGTCGTCCTGGAGGACGGCACCGAGCTGAAGATGTACCACCTCTGGCCGGTGCGCCGCGCCCGCCCCATCGCCTCCAAGGAGGACCCCAACGAGCCCTTCCTCACCGGCATGCGCATCCTCGACGTGCTCTTTCCGGTGGCCATGGGCGGCACCGCGGCCATCCCCGGACCCTTCGGCTCCGGTAAGACGGTGACCCAGCAGTCGCTGGCCAAGTGGTCGAACGCCGACGTGGTGGTCTACGTGGGCTGCGGCGAGCGCGGCAACGAGATGACCGACGTGCTCGTCGAGTTCCCCGAGCTCGAAGACCCCAAGACCGGCGGCCCGCTGATGCAGCGCACCGTGCTGATCGCCAACACCTCCAACATGCCGGTGGCCGCGCGCGAAGCGAGCATCTACGTGGGTGTCACCCTGGCCGAGTACTTCCGCGACCAGGGCGTTTCGGTGGCGCTGATGGCCGACTCCACCAGCCGCTGGGCCGAGGCGCTGCGCGAGATCTCCAGCCGCCTCGAGGAGATGCCCGCCGAAGAAGGCTACCCGCCCTACCTGGCCGCGCGCCTGGCCGCGTTCTACGAGCGCTCCGGCCGCGTCGTCACCCTCAACAAGGAGCCGGGGGCCGTCTCGATCGTCGGCGCCGTCAGCCCTCCGGGCGGTGACATGTCGGAGCCGGTCACCCAGTCGACGCTGCGCATCGTCGGCGCCTTCTGGCGTCTGGACGCCTCGCTGGCCTACCGCCGCCACTTCCCGGCGATCAACTGGAACGGGTCGTACTCGCTCTTCATCGACATCCTCGACCCCTGGTACCGCAAGCACGTGGCCGAAGACTACCCCGAGCTGCGCAACCGCCTGCAGGAGCTGCTGCAGCAGGAGGCCAGCCTGCAGGAGGTCGTCCAGCTCGTGGGACCCGACGCGCTGCAGGACGCCGAGCGCCTCATCATCGAGGTGGGCCGCATCGCCCGCGAGGACTTCCTCCAGCAGAACGCCTTCGACGCCGTCGACGCCTACTGCTCGCTGAGCAAGGCCTACGGCATCATGCAGATGATCATGGGGCTGTACGAGGCCGCTTCGGAGGCGATCCAGGCCGGCGTGACGATCGACGAGATCATCCAGCACGCGGTGATCGAGAAGATCGCCCGCGCCCGTTACGTCCCCGAGGACGAGTTCGAAGCCTACAAGGACGAGGTTCTGGCCGAGATCAAGAGCGCCTTTTTGGCCGCGGCCTAAGGGAGAAGAACCATGGATCTGTTCAAGAAAGAGTACACCTCCCTCACCTACATCTCGGGGCCGCTGCTCTTCGTGGAGAACGCCAGCGACCTGGCCTACGGCGCCATCGTCGAGATCAAGGACGGTTCCGGGCGCGTGCGCGGCGGTCAGGTCATCGAGGTCTCCGAGGAGTACGCGGTCATCCAGGTGTTCGAGGAGACCACCGGTCTGGACCTGGCCACCACCACGGTCAGCCTGGTCGAGGACGTGGCCCGCCTGGGCGTGAGCCCGGAGATGCTGGGCCGCCGCTTCAACGGGATCGGCAAGCCGATCGACGGTCTGCCCCCGATCACGCCCGAGAAACGGGAGCCGATCATCGGTAAGCCCATCAACCCGGTGGCCCGCCGCAAGCCCGAGGAGTTCATCCAGACCGGCATCTCGACCATCGACGTGATGAACACGATGGTGCGCGGGCAGAAGCTGCCCATCTTCTCGGGTTCGGGCCTGCCCGCCAACGAGCTGGCCGCCCAGATCGCCCGCCAGGCGACGGTGCCCGGGGAGGACGTGCAGTTCGCCGTCGTCTTCGCCGCCATGGGGATCACCCAGCGCGAGCTCTCCTTCTTCGTGAACGAGTTCGAGCGCACCGGCGCGCTGGCGCGCAGCGTTCTCTTCCTCAACAAGGCCGACGACCCCACGATCGAGCGCATCCTGACGCCGCGTATGGCGCTCACGGTGGCCGAGTACCTGGCCTTCGAGCACGACTACCACGTCCTCGTCATCCTCACCGACATGCTCAACTACTGCGACGCGCTGCGCGAGGTCGCCGCGTCGCGTGAGGAGATTCCCGGCCGCCGCGGTTACCCCGGCTACATGTACACCGACCTGGCGACGATCTACGAGCGCGCCGGCGTGATCGAGGGTAAGAGCGGTTCGGTGACCCAGCTGCCCATCCTCTCGATGCCCGACGACGACCGCACCCACCCGGTGCCCGACCTGACCGGCTACATCACCGAGGGGCAGATTCAGCTCTCGCGCGAGCTGCACCGCAAGAACCTCTACCCGCCCATCGACCCCCTGCCTTCGCTCTCGCGGCTGATGAACAACGCCATCGGCAAGGGGAAGACGCGTGACGACCACAAGCAGGTGGCCGACCAGCTCTACGCCGCCTACTCCAACGGCGTCGACATCCGCAAGCTGGTGGCCATCATCGGTGAGGACGCGCTGACCGAGAACGACCGCAAGTACCTCGAGTTCGCCGACCAGTTCGAGAAGTACTTCATCAACCAGGGCTCGGCGAACCGCACCCTCGAGCAGTCGCTCGACCTGGCCTGGGCTCTGCTCTCGACGCTGCCGCAGTCCGAGCTGAAGCGCATCTCGCGCGACCACATCGGCAAGTACTACGGCGCCAAGCTCGAAGAGATCTGGGGCCAGGTCTAGCCGGGAGGCGTCATGGAACAGATCAGCCCCACCCGGATGACCCTCTTGCAAAAGCGCAGCCAGCTGCAGCTGGCCAGCAAGGGGGTGGACCTGCTCAAGAAGAAGCGCGACGCGCTGGTGGGGGAGTTCTTCGCGCTGGTGCACGAGACGCTCGAGGCGCGCAAGCGGCTCGAGGACGCGGCCAAGGACGCCTACTTCGCCCTCTTCCTGGCCAAGGCCTTCGACGGTCCCGAGGCGGTGGACGCACTGGCCCTGGGCATGCCCGTGCTGGGCAGCGTGGAGGCCGAGGTCGAAAACGTCTGGGGCACCAAGGTGCCCAAGCTGAACGTGGACTGGCCCGAAGGCGCGGCGGCGAGCCCCATCGCCACGGGTGGGCAGACCCTGAAGGCGCAGGAGGCGTTCCGCCGCTTCGCCAAGGCGCTCGTCGAGGTGGCCAACACCGAGACGCGGCTGCGCCGCATCGGCGAAGAGATCAAGAAGACCACCCGCCGCGTCAACGCGCTTGAGCAGGTGGTGATCCCCGGCGTGCTGCACCAGATGCGCTTCATCAAGCTGGTGCTCGAACAGCGCGAACGTGAGGACACCTTCCGCCTCAAGCGCATCAAGGCCAAGAGCGAGAAGGAAGAAAAACAGCCCGCCACGGCCTGAACCCGTTATCCCGTTTGCCTTGCCGCGGGGCCCTTTGGGGCCCCGCTCGCCTTGCCGCCCTCAGAACCAGCAGGAGGTGGGCTGGGGACCGGACCCGGCCAGCTCGGCCCCGAACCCTTGGGGCAGGACGACCGGTACGAAGCCGGACGCCACGCTGCCCTTGAGGGCGTTCGCGGCGTAGCCGAGGGGCTTCACGTGCACCCGCACGACCACCTCGGCCTCGGGGTCGATCAGCACCGGTCCGCCCGAGCGCGTGAAGGGTTGCTCGTCGACGTGCGAGTGCAGCAGCACGCGGCGGTAGAGCAGCTCCGACCCGTCGGGGGTGACCACCTCCCACCAGTCGGCGTATCGATCGCAGCCGCGGTCGGGGCTCTGCACCCGCACCGCGAAGGTGTAACCGCCGGGGCGCCCGCTGGCCCGGACCTCCAGCACCCTGGCCTCGAGCGGTTCGGGGGCGGGGGTGCCGGCGTTTCCCGAAGCGGCCGTGAGGGCCGGAACCACGAGCAGCAGCAACCCAATCGCGTAACGCATACCGCAGCCTAGCCCGCGCGCATGAGAGGCGGCTGTCAGGGCAGCCAGCGGCGCAGCCAGGCGAGCCAGTGACCCCCGAGGACGCCCGGGAAGACGCCTGCGGGCAGTGCCTCTTCCAGCCGCCGCAGGTCGGCGGGCTGGTCGAGCGGTTCGGGCAGCTCGCGGGCGCCGAAGCCGCCGTCGAAGTCGGAGCCGATGCCCACGTGCTCCCAGCCGATCAGTTCGGCGACGTGCGCCATGTGGCGAAGGGCCGCCTCCAGGCCGGGCCGCGCGTCGCCGCGCTGCCAGCCCGCGACCAGGAAGGCGTTATAGAACACGGTCCCGATCACCCCGCCGCGTTCGCCGAGCGCGCTGATCATCGCTTCGCTGAGGTGGCGTTCGTGGTCCACGAAGCGGCGGGGGTTCGAGTGGCTGGCGAGCAGGGGCCCGTCGTAGAGCTCCAGCGCCTCCCAGAACGATGGCTCGGAGAGGTGGCTGGCGTCGAGGGCGACGCGCGGCTCGTCTTGCAGCGCCGCCATCAGCTCCCGGCCCAGCTCGGTGAGGCCGCCGGTTCCGAACCAGCTGCCGCCGGCGTAGCGGGTGCCGCCCCAGGCGGGGCCCACCAGGCGCACGCCGGCGTCGGCCCAGAAGCCGAGCTCGTCCGGGGTGCGGATCGGGTCGGCGCCCTCCATGAGGATCAGCAGCCCGGGCACGCCGTCGCCTTCCCAGGCCTTCAGGTGGCCGTCCAGTTCGGCGCGGGTGGTGATCAGACGCACCCGGCCTTCCTCGTGCCAGCGGCGGTAGAGCTCGAGCTGCCGCAGCGCCTGGGCGTGGGCTTCGTCCGGCGTGGTGTAGCCCTCGGGGTTGTGCTCGGGGTGGTAGGGGCTGGCGAAAAGGGTGGCGAAGACGAGCGCCGCGCCCGCCTCCACCAGCGCGGGCAGCGTGACCGTGGGCACGTCGCCCTGGGGGTACCGCCGCCTTAGCTCTTCGAGCGGCAGCGTCAGGTCGAAGCCCGCCTCGAGCGCGTTGTGGGCCAGGTCGAGGTGGGCGTCCACGAGGGGGGGCGGTGGGGGTTTCACGCCATCCATCGTACGGCAGGAAGTCCGTCGTTCCTACGGCAAGGAGGGTTTGCAGGAATTGGCCTGTGGCTCGTAGCTTGTAGTTCGTGGTGTTTTTGTTTCGCCGTGGCCAAGCCTCCGGTTTGGTTGCGGCGCAATAAGATACCCTTCCCATAGGGGGTGGGGGTTGTGGGCGTTGCCAAAGCCCAGAGCTCACCTTTCGCTCCGTAAAAAAACCCACCTCCTACTTTCTGAGCGGCGACCCCCTTCCGGCCCGCGGTCACCTTCCCGATGCGGAGGAGAAGACGGTACGTGGTTCGTGGCAAAAAAAGCCTGTAGCCCGTGGCTTGTGGCACGTGGTTTTTCTTCGTCGCGCCAAGAAGCCGCCGGTCCCGTCGCAGCGAAAAAAAGCCCTCCCCTGGGGGAGGGCCGGGCTGGGGACTTTGGGGGAGCTAGGGGATCCGTAGATGGACCTTTCCGGTCAAGGCCCCGTACGCCTATTCCAATGCTCGTTCAAGCGCCGGCGAAGGCCAGGTCGGCGACCTCGACCATGGGGCTCGCCCCCACCAGGAAGATCACGCTCCACTCGAGGTCCTGGCCCACGGCCACGATGCGCTCGAGCAGCTCGAAGACGTTGCCGCTGATGGTGAAGTTCTCGACCGGGTAGGCCGCTTCACCCCCCTCGACCTTGAGGCCCAGCGCCTGCAGCGAGAAGTCGCCCGAGATGGGGTTGGCCCCGGCGTGCACGCCCATCAGGTCGGTCACGAGCACGCCTTCCTCGAGCCGCACGCCCGCTCCGGGGGCGACGATGAGGTTGTGCGGCGCCACCCCGAGCACGCCCTTGTAGCTGCGGCTGGCGTGGCCGGTGGGCTCGTGCCCCAGCTTGCGCGCGGTCTGACTGTTGTGCAGGAAGCTCTCGACCACGCCCTCGCGCAGCAGGTAGACCCTGCGCGTGGGGGTGCCCTCGGCGTCGAAGGGGGCGTTGGCCAGGCCTTCGGGGTGGTCGGGGTCGTCGTAGAGCGTGAAGACCGCGCTCGCCACCTGCTGCCCCAGCTTGTCCGCGAGGCGGCTCTTGCCCTCGATCACCTGCTTCGCGCTCCACATCGAAACGAAGGGTGCGAGCAGCGCCAGGAAGGCCTTGGGCTCCAGGTAGGCGGTGTAGCGGCCGCTCGCCAGCGGGCGCGCCCCCAGGAGCCGGCCGGTCTTGTAAAGGAAGTCCTGGGCGGTGCTGGCGGGGTCGAGGGCCGCGACCTCGCGCGACACCTTGAGCTCGTACCCCTGTTTGACGCTCGCGCCCTCGCCCATCACCGCGTTGACCATCTGGTAGGCGTAGCCGCTGCGAAAGCCGCCGGCCGCTCCCCGGGTGGAGGCGAGCTCGGTCTGGTGTTCGCGTTCCGCGTAGGTGGCCGCGCCCACCTGCCGCACCCGCGGGTCCTTCTGCACCTCGCGCTCGAGCGCCAGCGCCACCTGCTTCTTCTCGTCCACCGGGGCCGAAAGCCCCTCGCCCAGCAGGTCGTGGCGGCCCAGAGAACGGCCCTGGGGAAGGAAGCCGTCGGTATCGGCCTGCAGCTCGGCGTTTTCGACGGCCTCGGCAAGCATCCAGTCCAGGGCTTCGGGGGTCAGTTCCTCGGTGTAGGCGTAGCCGGTCTTGCCGCCGGTGACGACGCGGACCCCGATGCCCGCGCTTTCGGCCTCGGTGATCTCCTCCAGGTCGCCTCCCCGGGCGCGCAGCGTCAGCTCGCGGCTGCCGGTGGCCAGGGCCTCGAGCTCCACGCCCCGTTCGCGGGCGCGCCGGAGCAGGTAGGTTTGCGCTTCTTGCAGGGTCATCCTTCGCCTCCTACGACGATCTCGCTGATGAGCAGGTGGGGCTGGCCCACTTCGACGGGAATGGAGCCCGAGAGCGAGCCGCACATCCCCGGGGCGTTCTTGCGGTCCGCCGCCACCGCCACGATCCGCTGGATGCTCTCGGGCCCCTTGCCCACGAGCATCGCGCCCTTGACCGGCTCCTCGACGCGGCCGTGACGGATCACGTAGCCTTCCTGCACCGCGAAGTTGTACTCGCCGGAACCGGGCTTGACCTGGCCGCCGCCCATCTTCTTGGCGTAGAGGCCGAACTCGATGCCCTCGAAGAGGCTCTCGATGGAGGCGTCGCCCGCTTCGATGAAGGTGTTGCGCATGCGGCTGGTGGGGGCGTAGGTGTAGTCCTGGCGGCGGCCGGAGCCGGTGGGACGGTAGCCGGTCATCAGGCTGCCCCAGCGGTCCACCATGTAGCTCTTGAGCACGCCCTTCTCGATGAGCACGGTGCGCTCCGTGGGCGCCCCCTCGTCGTCGTACTCCGACGAGCCCCAGGCGTGGGGAAGGGTGCCGTCGTCGACGTAGGTGACGGCATCGCTGGCGATCTTCTCACCCAGCTTGTCCGTCAGCACGCTCGTCTTGCGGGCGACCGAGGTGGTTTCGAGCAGGTGGCCCAGCGCCTCGTGGAAGATGACGCCGCCGAAGGCGTTGCCGATCACCACCGGCATCGGCCCGGCCGGGGCGGGCTTCGCCCCCAGCAAGGTCCGCGCCTGCTCCCCGGCGGCGCGGCCGTGTTCGGCCGGGGGTTCCAGGTCGAAGAGCTCGAGCCCCACGCTCAGGCCGGGGCCCGCGAAGCCGGTCTGCAGGCCCCGCTCGTTTTCGGCGATGGCCGTCACCATGTAGCGGGTCCGCACCCGGCGGTCGGTGTTCCAGACGCCCTCGCTGTTCGCCACCAGGATCTCCTGGTCGCGCTCGAGCAGGTGGATCTGCACCTTCTTGATTTCCGGTCCCACCCTGGCGGCGTGGTCGGCCTCGGCCAGGCGTTCGATGCGCCAGCGCTTGTCGTGGGCCTCGAAGGGCCGCTCGGGGGCGTGCAGGCCTGCGGGTGCGGTCTTGCGGAAGTCGAGGCCGCCGGCGCCGCGGGCGTCCACCCGGCCCCCGCCCCCCTTGAGGCGGGCCAGGGTGTCCGTGACCTCGAGCAGGTTGGCCTCGCTGAGGTCGTTGGTGTAGGCGTAGACCACCTGGGTTCCGAAGAAGAGGCGGATCCCGGCGCCCCGCTCGATGCCGCTGGTGGCCTCCTGCACCTCCAGGTCCAGCAGGCGCAGGTTGCGGCTCTTGGTGCGCTCTGCGTAGACCTCCGCGAAGTCGGCCCCCTGGGCGAGGGCGTGGGCGATCAGTCGTTCGGCCGTGCTTTCGTTGAGCATGGAACCATGGTACACGAAAACTGACCCGTGGGTCAGCCCCGCAGGGCCAGCAGCGCCCGCTCGAGCGCCAGCACCGGGTCACGGCCCGTCTTGGCGGCCTTCTCGGCCTCGGCGAGCGCGTCGAGGGCGCGCAACAGGCGGGCTTCGTCGATCCTGCGGGCGAAGGCCAGCAGCTTCTTGGCGGCGAAGGGGTGCAGCTTCAACAGCGCCGCGGCTTCCTTGTCGGTCAGGTTGCGGCGCTCGAGCTCGGCCCAGAGCACGGCGGCGCGGGTAAAGTGCTTGCTCAGCGCGCCCAGGATGCGCAGCGGTTCCTCGCCGCGGTCCAGCAGCCCGCGCAGCAGCTTCATGGCGCGCTCGAAACGGCCCGCGGCCGCGGCGTCCACCAGGTCGAAGCTGGAAAGCGGGGGCTCGAGCGCCACCACCGCCTGGACCCGCTCGAGGGTGAGGGGGACGTCGAGCAACGTCAGCTTCTCCAGTTCGGCGTGAATGGCCTCCAGGTCGGCCTCGAGCTCCCCCAGGTAGTGGGCCACCGCCGCCGGAGCTTTCAGCCCCATCCGTTTCATCTCGTTCGTTACCCAACGCGTCTTTTCGCGGTAGCGGGGGGTGGGGTGGTCGCGTTTCTCGCTGTGCTTGCCGAGCCAGCGGCTGCGGGCCGCGGTGGGCTTGGGGTCGTAGAGCAGGACCACGCTTTCCTGCGGCAGCGCCTCCAGCACCGGGCGCAGCGCCTTCCACTCGGCCTCGCCCACCTCACGCAGGTCCACGATCGCCCCTCCGGGGCCGAAGAGGCCGCCCCCGGCGGCCTGCTGCACGGTCATGGGCTCAGGGGGGAGCAGCCGCCACTCGAGCCCGCGCAGCTCGGCCTCGGCCTGCGCCGCCCGCCGGGCCAGGAAGGGGTCGCCGGTGAAGGAGACGATCACGCCCCCAGTCTATCGTGGGCCAGCGAAACGGGCGGGGCCGCGGCCCCGCCGCAAAAGGCGGTTCGGGCGTCAGTCCCCCGCCACCTCGGCCTTCCAGGCCTCGGGCACGTAGGCGCAGCGGGTCTCCGACTCGAAGGGGTCGCCCGTCTCGGCCCAGGCGCGGGCGCGGCTGCCCCAGCAGACGTTGCCGAACTCGCAGACGCGGCACTTGCCCTTCAGGTAGCTGCGGTCCCGCAGTTTGCGGAAGAGCTCGGAGTTCTGGTAGATGTCGAGCAGGCTCCGCTCCTTGATGTTGCCCGCGCTCATCGCTAGGAAGCCCGAGGGAAAGACCTCGCCCTGCGAGCTGATGAAGACGAAGCCGTAGGCGTCGTGCATGTGGACGCCGCGCTTGTTCTGCACCAGGGCGTGGTCGGCCTCCGCGCTCTTCATCCGCTCCTGGATGACGACGCGGCGGAAGTGGGGCGCCTCGGTGGTGCGGATGTGCAGCTTGTGGGTCTTGGAGACCTGGTAGAGCCAGCGCAGCACCTCTTCGTACTCCTCGGCGCTGAGCTGCTGCAGCAGGGCCCCGCGCCCCACCGGAACCAGGAAGAAGACCTCCCAGGCAGAGATGCCCAGGTCGCGGCCCAGATCGGCGAGCCCCGGCAGTTCGGGCCTCGTCTGCTTGGTGACCGTGGTGTTGATCTGGGTCGGGAGACCGATCGAGCGGGCGTACTTGAGCGCGTCCACCGCCAGCTCGAAGGTGCCGGGCACGCCGCGGAACTCGTCGTGGGTCTCGGCGCTGGCGCCGTCGAGGCTCACGGCCATGGCGTGCACGTCGAGCTCCTTGAAGCGGTCGATCACCTCGTGGGTGAGTAGCGGGGTGACCGCGGGGGTGATGCCGATCTTGATGCCCAGCTCGCGCGCCTTTTCCAGAATTTCCCAGAGGTCGTGCCGTTTGAGCGGATCGCCGCCCGTGGGCAGCAGGATGGGCTTGGGCTTGTAGGTGGCCATCTCCTCGAGGAAGCGGAAGGCCTCCTCGGTGGTGATCTCCCCGGGGAGCGGGTCGGGCTCGGCGCTGGCCCGGCAGTGCTTGCAGGCCAGATCGCAGGCGTGGGTCATCTCCCAGGCGACTAGGAACGGGTAGCGGTCAAAGTCCGGGCGCATGCCCCTAAAGTAAAGCGTCCGGCTCAGGATTTCCCGGGGTATATGTCCCTTGTAATCCTTGAAGAAACTAAATCAACACGTTTCCCACCGCGCCCCAGAACACCGCCCAGGCAAAGCTGGCGAAGGTGCCGAGCAGGTAGTACTCGGTCTGTTCGCGGCTCTGGAAGCGGGCGATGGCCTTGCCCGCGAAGACGAAGCCCACCCCGTTGTAGGCGCCGGCGAGGATCATGGTCAGGATCATCAGCCGCTCCAGGTAGCCGATCCAGCGCCCCGCCTGCGCCAGCCCGGGCGGGGCCTCCTGCACCTGCACCCCGGGCACCCGGTCCAGGACGAAGCGCACCGCGTGGTTGCCGCCTTCGATGACCAGCAGGTACAGCAGGGCGTATTCGACGAAGGTAATCAAGGCTTTCCCTCCCGTTCTAGCAATTTCTCCAGGCCCACGAGCGCTTCGCGCACGGCCAGCACCCCCCGCTGGTGGAGCTGCTTGTGCACCGCCTGGTAGCTGACGCCCAGTTCGGCGGCCAGCGGCTTGACGGCTTCCAGCTCGTCGTAGCGTTGCGCCCGCCGCCAGACCTCCGGGCTCCAGCGGTTCCACACGAACTCCACCAGGCCGAAGGCGCCGTTGGCCGCCGCGGTGAGCCTCGGGTCCGGCCCCTGCAGCATCAGCTGCCGTTTTTCCTTGCGGGCGGCCTCGAGCGCCGCCGTCGCGGACACGAACGCGGGGCCGGTGAGCAAGGACGGGTCGGATGCGCCGCCCAGGCTCTGGTCTATGGCTCCGAACCCCATGCCAAAGCGGCTCTTCAGGCGGCCGTTCGAGCGGACCACCAGCCGGGCCTGCACGAAGAACACCACCCTCAGCACGGAACCCGCACGCACGACCCCCTGAAAGGCGTCGCCCTGCACGACCCGCAGCGGGGCCGCCAGCGCGCCGGCAAACCGGCCGTTGGCTTCATGAACGACGTCGGCCAGCAACCGGGCTGCTTCGCCGGCGCCGTAGGCGCGCGAGGCGATCAGGTCGCCATTGAGGACCAGGTGGGGCACGGCTTCAGTATAGCCGCGGGCGTGCTGAAAAGCAACCGATATAGGTTTAATACGCTGTTAACAACCAGAATAGGTTAAAACGCGCGGGGCGTGCCCCGCGCGTCAAAGGGTAGGTCGGTTTACTTGGCCAGGCCGTTGTAGCGGGCGGCGTGCAGCACGAAGCCGCCGCTGCCGTCGTCTTCGCCCCAGACCACGACGGGGTTGCCGTTGCCGTCGAGAACGCAGTCGAAGCTGTACAGTTCCTGCGTTGGGTCCAGGTTTACGCTGCCCGGAAGCGCGACCCAGGCCGCGCCGTCCCAGCGGGTTACGAGCAGGTTGGTGCTGCCGCCGTTGGAGGCGCTGTAGGCGATGACCGGGTAGCCCGAAGCGTCGAGCGCCATGGCCAGGTAGAAGCCGCTGGCGTTCACCAGGTCGCTCGAGCCGAAGTTCTGCCAGGCGCTGCCGTCGTAGCGCTTGGCGTAGAGGCCGCTGCCGTTGCTTTGCTCACGCCAGACCACCACCGGGTTGCCGTCGGTATCGAGCGCCATGTCCATGTAGGGGATGAAGTCGCCGTCGGCGTGCTTGAGGGGGAGCGTGCCAAGGAAGCCCGTGGCGACGTTCTTGACGTAGATGCCCTTGCCGCTGGCGGAGTTTTCCACCCAGGCCAGGACCATCTCGTTGTCCGAGTTCATGGCGGCGACGGGGCTCGAAGCGTCCTCACCCGATGCGTAGTTGTCGGGGCTGCTTTGGAAAATCCAGCCAAGATTGCCGTCGAAGCCCCCGTGGTACACGTGCCAGGCAGTGGTTCCGGAAACCGTGGATTGTTCCGCAAATGCCACGGCGGGATCGTCGTTGCTGGTGAGTGCGATGGTGGGAGTGGTGGCGCTATTGGAATCCGTTAGGTCGAGGATCTCGCCGCTGTTGGTGTAGGGCTTCCACTGGCTGCCGTCCCAGTGACGCACGAAGACGTTGTTGCGGTTGGTGGCGTTGTATTCCACCCAGGCCACCACGGGGTTGCCGGTCGAGTCGAGCACCAGGTCGGGGTTTTGGGCGCCGTCGCTGGACCCGGAGTTGAAGGGGGCCCCGATGTTTTCCCAGGCGCTGCCGTTCCAGCGGCGGACGGCGATGCGGTAGCCGGCGCTGGCGGCGTAGTCGTAGGCCACGACCAATCGACCGTCGGCGTCGAGGGCAGCCGAAGGGTGGTCGGCGTCCCCGGAGAGGTCTTCCTGGACGTAGTCGCCCAGCTTGATCCAGTCGTCGGCGGTGGTGAAGGCGAACGAAGCCTGGACGGGGTTCCCCGCGGCGTCGGCCAGGCCGTTGAGCTGCACCGTCAGCTGCGCGGGCAGCGCCGCGGGCGCGGACGTAAGGGTGAGCGTCAGGGTCTTGCCGTCGGCGGAGGGCGCGGCCGTGTAGCCGAGCTCCTGGCTGCCGTCCAGAACCTTCAAGCTGGCAGGCGAGATGCTCGCAGGGGCGATGGCCTCGTCGAACTCCAGCACGATGGGGCTGGCCAGGAGCACGCCGGTGGCGCCGGAGGCGGGGGTGTGGCCCGTCAGCTGCGGCGCGGTGGTGTCGGACGGGGGGGTGCCGCCGCAGGCTGATACGAAGAGGGCCAGGGCGGCCGTTAGCGCCACCGCGGTCCAGCTGCGGGGGTGACCGAAACGAAATCCAAACTTCTCCATACGCATCGTTCTCCAATCATCTCGGATCGTTTTTCGGGAAAGTGGAAACCGAATGGGGCCAGAGTAACCGCTTTACCGCATCCAAGACCTACCGATTATATAGTCCGGTAAAGCCTGGGCTTAGAGGCATATGTCATGCGGAAGGGCGGCGTCGCGCTTCCGCCTTGCCGGCGTTCGGGAGGCTAGGACGTGGCGAAGTAGCGCGCTTCGGGGTGGTGCACCACGAAGGCGCTGGTGGACTGCTCGGGGACCAGCTGGAAGTCCTCGGTTAGGCTCAGGCCGATTTCGGACCACTCGAGAAGGCGTTCCAGTTTGCCCTGGTCCTCCAGGTTGGGGCAGGCGGGGTAGCCGGGGGCGTAGCGGGCGCCCTGGTAGCCCTGGGCAAAGAGTTTTTGCAGGTCGGTGGCGTCGGCGCCGGCGATGCCCCACTGCTGGCGCAGGCGCTTGTGCCAGTACTCGGCCAGGGCCTCGGTCATCTCTACCGAGAGGCCGTGGAAGAGCAGGTAGTCTTCGTATTCGCCGGCGTCAAAGAGCCGCTGGCTGAAGGCGCTGGCGCGGGGGCCCATGGTCACGGCCATCAGCGCCATCACGTCGCGGGCGCCGGCGTTCCAGGCGCTCTCGGGGAACCAGTTCGCCTCGTCTTCCAAGGGTTCCGCGCCGCGGGGGCGGAAGTAGTCGGCCAGACTCAGGCCGCCGCCGGCCTGGCGGGGGAAGGCGAAGCGTTCGAGCTCGTCGCCGGTCTCGGGGTCGAAGAGCACCACCTCGTCCCCCTCGCGGGCGGCGGGCCAGAAGCCGTAGACGGCCCGGGGTTCGAGCAGGTCTTCGCGGGCGGCGCGCCCGAGCCAGCGCCGCAGCCGCGGCCGCGCCTCGCGCTCGATCAGCGCGCGGTGTTCCTCCGGGCTCAGCTTCCCGCGCTTGTACCCCCACTGACCGCGGAAGAGGGCGTTTTCGTTCAGGTAGCGGGCGATGGTGAAGAGGTCGAGCTCGCCCGCAGCGGCGACGCGGCGGCCGAAAAAGGGCGGCCGGGGTACCCGCGGCGGCGGGCCGGGGGGCCCTGCGCGGGTGGGGGCCACCCGAGCGCGGGGTCTGGTTTCCCGGGCGGGGGCGGCGGCCTCTTCCCGGCCGCGCGACCGGACGATTTCCTCCATCAGCTTCAGGCCGGCGAAGGCGTCGGGGGCGTAGTGGACGGTACCCGGGTAGACGGCCCGCAGGTCGCGCTCGACGTAGCGGCGGTTGAGCGCCGCACCGCCGAGGATGACCGGGATGCGGTGGCCCAGGGCCGCCATGTGCTCCAGGTTCTCCTTCATGACCGCGGTGCTCTTGACGAGCAGGCCGCTCATGCCCACGGCGTCGGGGCGGTAGCGCTCGACGGCTTCCAGGATCGAGTCGATCGGCTGCTTGATGCCCAGGTTGATCACCCGGTAGCCGTTGTTGGAGAGGATGATGTCCACCAGGTTCTTGCCGATGTCGTGGACGTCGCCCTTGACCGTCGCCAGCACCAGGGTGCCCTTGTGGGCGTCCTCCTTCTTCTCCATGTGGGGCTCGAGCCAGGCCACCGCGGCCTTCATCACCTCGGCCGACTTGAGGACGAAGGGAAGCTGCATCTGGCCGGAGCCGAAGAGGTCGCCCACCTCCTGCATGCCGCCGAGCAGGATCTCGTTGATGATCTCTTCGGCGCGGTGGTTTTCCAGCGCTTCCGCCAGATCTTCTTCGAGCCCCTTCTTGCGGCCCTCGACGATGCGGCGGTGCAGCCGCTCTTCGACCGGTCGCTCGGCTTCGTCTTCGCGGGCCTCGTCGAGGGTGTGGCTTTCGAAGTAGTCGATGAAGGCGAAGAGGGGGTCGTAGCCCTCTTCGCGGCGGTCGTAGATCAGGTCGCGCGCCAGCCGCACCGCTTCTTCGGGGATCTGGTTGACCGGTACGATCTTGCCGGGGTGGACGATGGCGGCGGTCAGCCCCGCCTGCTGGGCCTCGTGCAAGAAGACGGCGTTCAGCACCTTGCGGGCCGCCGGCTTGAGGCCGAACGACACGTTGGAAACCCCCAGCACGAAGCCGACGCCGGGCAGGGCGTCCTTCAGGTAGCGCATCGCCTCGAGCGTCGCCAGCGCCAGCCGCCGGGTGTCCTCGTCGCCCTGGGTGATGGGGAAGGTGAGCAGGTCGAAGAGGATGTCTTCGGGCAAGAAGCCGTGGCGCTCCACCAGCCGCCGGTAGATGCGTTCCGCGACCACCAGCTTGCGCTCCACCGTCTTGGCCATGCCCTCCTCGTCGATCGTCAGGGCGACCACCGCCGCGCCGTGGGCGCGGGCCAGCTCCGCGATGCGATCGAACTTCGCTTCGCCGTCCTCGAAGTTGACCGAGTTAACCACCGGGCGGCCGGGTACGCGCTCGAGCGCCGCTTCGATCACCTCGGGCTGGGTGCTGTCGATCATCAGGGCCGCGTCCACCTCGCGCGCCAGGCGTTCGACGACCCGCACCATGTCGGCCTTCTCGTCGCGGCCGGTCCAGGCCACGCTAACATCGAGCATCTGCGCCCCGCCGGCCACTTGGTCCTGAGCCAGTTCGACGATGCCGTCGAGGTCGCCGGCGAAGAGCAGCTCGCGGAACTTCTTGGAGCCGGTGGCGTTGGTGCGCTCGCCGATCATCAGCACCCCGGCCTGAGGCCGCAACTCGATCGCCTGGTAGAGGCTGGCCACCGCCGGGGGTTCGAGCCGGGGCGGACGCGGCCGGGTCTGCGGCACGTCCGCCAGCGCCTGGCTGAGGGCGCGGACGTGCTCGGGCCCGGTGCCGCAGCAGCCGCCGACCACGTTCAGGCCGTACTCGGTCACGAACTTGGTCTGCCAGCGGGCCAGCTCCTCGGGGGTCAGGTCGTAGACCACCCGTCCGCCCTCGTTGCGGGGCAGGCCGGCGTTGGGCATGCAGACGGTCGGCCGGCTGGCGCGCCCGGCGAAGACGCGGATGTGGGGGTCCATCAGGTCGGGCCCGGTGGCGCAGTTCATCCCCACCACGTCCACCGGCAGCGACTCGAGCGCTACGAGCGCCGCCTCGGCGTCGCTGCCGACCAGCATCTGGCCGGTGGTCTCGATGGTCACCTGGGTTTGCAGCGGCACCTCGCGGCCTTCGTCGCGCATGGCCTGGCGCACCGCCTGCACCGCGCAGCGCACCTGCAGGATGTCCTGGGCGGTCTCGATGACGATCACGTCCACCCCCCCGGCGATCAGGCCGCGGGCGGCGGTGCGGTAGCTTTCGAAGAGCTCGTCCCAGCTGATCTGCCCCAGGCTGATCAGCTTGGTGCCGGGGCCCAGCGAGCCGGCGACGAAGCGGGGTTTCTCCGGAGTGCCGAAGGCGTCGGCCGCTTCCCGCGCCAGCCGCGCGCCGGCCTCGGCCAGCTCGCGGGCGCGGTCCGCCAGGCCGTACTCGCCGATGACGTGGGGCATCACCCCGAAGGTGTTGGTCTCGATGACGTCGGCCCCGGCTTCTAGATAGCTTTCGTGGATCTCGCGGATCACGTCGGGGCGGGTGAGGTTCAGAATCTCGGGGCAGCCGTCGTACTCCGCGCCGCCGTAGTCTTCCGGCTTCAGGGCGTACTTTTGCAGCTCGGTACCCATGGCGCCGTCGAAGACGAGCACCCGCTCGGAGATGGCACGCAGGTAAGGAAACCGGCGCGCCCGCTCGGTCAGGTCGTAGCGCGTGCGCGGCAGGGGAAGCTCGCCCCAACCGGAGCCTTTGGGTGCGTGTTCGTGGTCGTGCGCCATGAGTAAGGCCCCTCCGGCCTTAGGCGCAAAGTATAGCAAAACGGCGCGGAGGGACGTGAGAAACGCGTTTCAGGCCGCGTACAGGTCGGGGTCCGCGGGGTTGGCGTTGGCGAGCAGCCGTTCGCGCAGCGCCCCTTCGTCCATGGCGTCGGGGGCGCGCTTGCCGCCCACCAAGTGACGCGGCTTGGCGAGCCCAGTCGTCCAGCCTTTGGCGAAGGGCGTTTGCGGGCGACGTAAGCGAGGCGTGTTTCGATAACCTTTTAGGGCCGGCTCCCGTAGCCGGCCCCTACCCTGCGGCTTGGATGCGGGTTTGGGTTCAAGGGGAGGTCAAAATGGCCCCGCTGCTACCCACAGCGACGAAGCTGCCGTTGCCGTAAGCGACGCCCCGAAGGGTTGACCCGGTACCCGAAGTGCGTTCGGTCCAGGAGACGGCGTCGGGCGAGGTGAGTATGGAGCCGCTTCCGCCAACCGCCACGAAGATGCCGTCTCCGTAGCCAATGCCGTAAAGGTCATGATTCGTGCCCGAAAGTTGCGGCGTCCAAGTAACTCCGTGGGCCGAAGTCAGGACTCTTCCCGCATCACCCACGGCGACGAAACGATCTTCGGCATACGCTACGTCCTGCAACGCGTACGAGGTTCCAGACTGGCGTTCCGTCCAGCTCACCCCGTCGGAAGAGGTGAAGATCTTCCCGCCGCCAGCGACCGTGGTGAAGACGCCGTTGCCGTAAGCTATGCCCAACAGCGTGTAGGAAGTAATGGATCCCTGTTTCGTCCAGTTAACCGCGTCGGAGGAGGTCAGGACGTTGCCCCCCGAACCCACCCCAACGAACTGGCCGTCGCCGTAGGCCACGTCGTAGGGCGTAACCTCTACTTCGTTCGAGCTCCAGGTTGCTCCATCGGTGGAAATCAGGACGTAACGTCCCTGCAACGCGACGAATTTGTTTTGTGCGAAGATCACACTTCGAATGGGGTCGAGCGACGCCGTGGGCTGCACGGTCCAGGAAACCCCGTCGGCGGAAGAAAGCAGCGTGCCCCCTTCGCCACCGGCTACGAAAGTGCCGTTTCCGAAGGCCACCGAACGGAGCAACTTGGTGGTCCCCGATTCGCGAATCGTCCAGTGGGTGCCGGGTGCGGCGTTGGTCCCGATGGTTAAGTTGAAGCCTGCGTAAGAGGTGAGGTTGCCCGAGGATCCCTCCAGGCGAAGGTCATAGGTGCCGGTCGACGCGCTGCCGGTAGCGTAGATCGTGAGGGTTTGGCTGACCGGGCTGCCAGAGACGGTTACGCTCGCGGGGGCGACCGAGACGCCCGTTGGGCCGCCGCTTAGTTGCAGGTCCACGACTCCAACGAAGCCGTTTCGCGGGGTGACCGTCAGGGTGGTTTGGGTGGAGGATCCGGGGGCCACGGTCAGCGCGTCGGGGCTTAGTTGCATGGAAAAGGCGGGTGAGGTTGTATTATCGCCCGAGAGCTGTAGGTTGCAGCCTTGAACGGCGAAAAACAATAAAACCAATCCTGCCGATTTAAATGCTCTTAGAATGGCCATTCTCTGCCTCCCTGCAATAGGATGGTCCCCAACCATCTTAGCTCGGGTGCTGGTTTATGTATGTCCTAGGAAATAGGATTAGCCGACGGGGACGGAATAGCTGCAATTGCAGAAAGTCCGGAACGGGTTCTCGGCCGTGACGCTGGTCCGAGCGCCCGGCCATGCGCCCACCTCTCCGGCCTTTCGGGGCGCCTGCCGGGGTGGGGGGCTTTCCTTCTTCTTCGGGCTCAGGGCGCAGAAGGGATGACGTTGCTCTTCGAGCTCGCCGCCCTCGCTCAGGCGCGGGGGCGGCCGCTGCTCTTCGACGCTAAGAAAGGCGGCGTGCCCCTGACCGCGGCAACCCGCCCCAGCCCGTTTCCTGCGGTGCGTGTTTGGGGTCGTGCGCCACAAAAAAGGCCCCTCCGGCCTCAGGCGCGGAGGGGCGGGAGAAACGCGTTTCAGGCCGCGTACAGCTCGGGGTCCGCGGGGTTGGCGTTGGCGAGCAGCCGTTCGCGCACCGCGCCTTCGTCCATGGCGTCGAGGGCGGCGTAGACGTCGGGCGGCAGCACGGCCTCCTTAAAGTTGAACGCGCCTCCTTTGCGCAGCATCTCGATCAGCTGCGCCAGCGCGCGCACCCCTTCTTCGCCGTAAGCGGGACCGAAGGCGTCTTCGGTGAGGAGGGCGTGCTTGCCGCCTACCAGGAAGACGCGGTAGCGCGCCTGCTCGCGGCGGCCCTGGCGGTCGGTCACCAGGATGACCTTGAGCGAGGGAAAGTGCAGCTTCTTCAGCCGCGGTTTCAGCTGCTCGAGCGTATCCTTGGGCAGGCCTCTGAATCCAATCCGCTCCATGGCTACCATTCTGCCTTCCCGCGCCGCGCAGCGCCAGGGGCAGGGGCCCCTAGGGCCAGCGGATCAGGGCCCGGAAGCCGACCCGCCAGCCCAGCCGCAGGTCGTCGCCGGAAAGACCCAGATCCAGTCCGGGGAGCGTGAAACGCAACACCGTACGTCCCCATCGGGTTTCGAAGAGGTTGTCGAAGCGGGCGGAGCGGGCGCTCAGGCGCAGTCCCCGGTGCCTGCCGGCGTAGAGCCACCACGCCCGGGTTTGCACGCCCCCCGTCGCGATGAGCCGGTACTTCGGCCCCCACAAAGGGGCATCCACGGAGAACCGCCCCGTGAGGTGGAACCCGAAGCCCTCGTCCGTCATGCCGGGGTCGAAGACGAGCGCGTAGCGCCGGCGCACCTCGCCTGCGTTGCGCTCGATACCGTAGCTCAGGGTCAGGTCGAAGTCGCCCTGCTCCGGTTCGAACCGGTCGTCGATTTCGACGAGCCCCCAGGCATCGCCGAGGGGGACGCGGTATCCGAGCCGCACCAGGTGGTGCCGCGGCTGCGGCCCCAGGAACCACCAGAGCCAGGCGCGGTGCCCTTCGGGGCCCGCCCATCCGGCGCCCAGCCCCCACCGGAGACCCTGACGCAGGTCCCCCTGGGTCAGCGCGACCGCCTCTCGTCCTTGCTCAGCCCAAAGGGCCAGGCCGAAGGGTTGCCGGGCGAAGGCCGTGTAGATGGCGTAGTTTCGATGGGGTTGGAACCGTGCTCCGATCGAGAAGGGGCGGCTGCGGTAGACCGCTTGCAAGCCGATGTAGCCGCCATCCCTGGAACGTCCCACCACCCGGGCGTCGTCGATCCACAGTTCGTGCCCCGCGAGCAGGGCGAGCTCGGCGGGGTTGGCCGACGCCGCTGCCCAGGCCTCGGGGAACAGCAGGTCGCCGGTCCGCCACAGCGGCTGCTGGGCCGGCGCGACGAGCGGCGCGAGCACCAGCGCCAACAGCAACAAAGCGTAAGGATGTAGCGGCAGTTTAATAGAAATCTCCTGAATTGTATCACAGGTACGGATGCAAAACACGGAAAAGCCGCGCCCCCGGAACGGCCGCGGTCGCGCAACGCCCCGCGTCTGCGGGCGGCTAGTCGGACCTGACGTAGGCCCAGGCCAGCGGCGTGACCGCAACGACTAGCGTGATCCCGGTCAGCAGCGCAAGCCAAAGCGCCCCCTCGGGGCTCGACAGGAAGCCGCTACGGCCGCCGAGCGCCCAGTAGACCGGCCGCGCGTCCAGCGCCGCGATGCCGAAGGCGAACAGGGTGCCCAGCAGCATGTAGAGCAGGCCGCCGAGGCTCATGGGCACCTCGCTGGCGTTGCTGGCCTCGCGGTTGGGCCAGACCGCTCCGAGGCCGACCCCCAGGGCCGCCAGCCCCACCACCGCCGCCAGCGCCGAGATCAGCGAGACCGTGCGCAGGCCGGGGTCCAGACCGATGACCGCCGGTGCGTAGAGGCCCAGCGCCAGCCCCAGGGGGAGCAGGAGCGACAGGGCGAGGACGTAGCGCGAGAGCAGGAGTCCCAGCCGCCCGAACGGCGCGGTCCGCACCAGCCAGTAGCCCGGCCCTTCGAACGAGTAGAGGGGATAGGCCAGGCGCACGCCCACCCCCGCGATCACGAGGCCCTGGAAGGCGAGGTGCAGGAAGCCCACGACGCGCACGAAGACCACGCCCTCCAGCGGCAAGGCCGCAAGGCTCGTCGTGTACAGCAGCACCAGCACGGCCACGAGCACCAGCTGGGCGATCTGGTTGGGGTCGCGAAGAAACAGCCGGACGTCGCGCACCCAGAGCGCTCCCACGGACCCCAAACGGGCGAGCGCGCGTTCCCAGGCCGCCGACGGCCGCGCAGCCCTGAGGACACTGGCGCCCTCGAGCCCGCGGACCCAGCCGGCCTGGTAGGCGTAGCCGGCGGCGAGCGCGCTGGCCCCCAGCACGCCCAGCGCCAGGACGAGCAGGCCCACGAGGGCGGGCGGGATGCCCGGTCGCTCGAGCGCCTCCTGAACCGCCCGCCCCGCCCAGGCCGGGGGAAGGAAGGGGGCGGCGGGGTTTTGGAACTGCTGGATGAAGGCCTTCAGCGCGGCCTCGTTGGCGAACTCCTGGCGGAAGAGGGCTTCGGGGCGCAGGGCGCGCAGCCCGTAGATCATCGCCCCACCCAACACGGCGCTGAGCGCCCCGGCCCACTCGCGGGCGCGACCCGCGGGGGCGAAGCGCACCAGCGGCAGCGCCAGGCCGACGCCCAGCCCCACGGGCAGGGCGTAGAGGGCCAGCACCGCGAGGGTGGCCACGAGGTGGTAGCCGATGGGGGCTTCGTGAAAGACGCCCAGGGCGTAGAGGACCGGCAGCGTGAGCAGCGTGGGCACGAGCGCCGTCACCGCGTAGGTCTCGACCACCTTGAGCGTAAAGACGCTTGCCGCCGGCAGCGGCCAGGCCAGCAGCAACGGCAGGTCGCGGGAGTCGTAGAGCACCGCGAGCGCACCCGGCAGCGCCGAGAGCAGCACCGCCGCCGAGAGGACCAGGAAGAGCCCTTCGAGGCTGCGCACCTCCACGACGCCCGCGGCGAAGGGGTAGGCGGACAGGAAGCGCAGGAAGGCCAGGGTGCCGTAGAAGGCCAGGGCGGCCACCCCCAGCCCCAGGGCGGCGGCCACCAGCGCCGCGAACGGGCGGGCGGCCAGGCTATGACGCAGGATGCGCAGCCGCAGCCGCAGCATCTTGGGCGGCGTCCTCCGTGAGCCGTATGAAGACTTCTTCCAGGCTGGCGTCGCCGTGCTGGGCGCGGACCGCCTCCGGAGCGCCGGTCAGCCGCAGCCGCCCCTCGTGCAGCAGCGCCACCCGGTCGGCGGCGGCCTCGGCGAGCTCCATCTGGTGGGTGGAGAAGAGTACGGCGCGGTCGGGTTTCGAGTAGGCGCGCAGCAGGTTGCGCACGGTGCGCGCGGCCACCGGGTCGAGGCCCACCATCGGCTCGTCCACGATCAGCACCCGCGGCTCGGGGAGAAGCGCGGCGGCGAAGGTGAGCTTCTGGCGCATGCCGTGGGAGTAGGTCTCGATCAGGGCCGAGGCGAAACGCTCGAGCCGGAACTCCGCGAGCAGCGCCTCGATGCGGGTCTCGATGCGGCGCGCCTCCATCCGGTAGAGCCGTCCCACGAAGCGCAGCAGCTCCACGGCCGAGAGCTTGCCGTAGAGGTAGGGGCGGTCGGGCACGTAGCCGAAGAGGCGTTTGGCCGCCACCGGCCGCCGCCAGACGTCCACCCCGGCCAGTTCCACCCGCCCCCGGGTGGGCCGCAACTGGCCGGTGAGGGCGCGGATCGCCGTCGTCTTGCCCGCGCCGTTGGGCCCCAGGAGCACCAGGGTCTCGCCGGTGGGCACGTGCAGGTCCAGGCCCTCGAGCGCGGTGAAGCGGCCGTAGCGCTTGCTGAGGGCCTGGATCCGGATCATGCGGAGCTAGCGGGCGCCCAGCAGCTCGAGCGCCTTCTTCAGGATCGCGTCGTTCGCCACGTCCACCTTGGCCTCGCCCTGCACGTCCGAGAGCGCGCGCGGGGGCAGCTCCTCGCTGAAGCTGAACTTGCCCTCCTCGTCGGCGGTCGTGGTGAAGGTCTTGCCGCCGGTGGAGAGCGTCACCTCGGCGCCGGGTTCGGCCCCCAGGCCCTCGAAAGCGAGGGGGGTGGGGAAGCGGTTGTCGCGCACCTTGACGTCGGGGGTGATCCCCTGTTCGTGGATCGAGCGCTTCTTGGGCGTGAGCCACTCGAAAGTGACCAGGGTCAGCTCGCCGCCGTTGGCCAGCGTGAAGACGTTCTGCCCCACGCCCTTGCCGAAGGTCTGCTCGCCCACCACCTGGGCGCGGCCGGTGTCCTGCAGGGCGCCGGCGACGATCTCGGAGGCCGAGGCCGAGCTGCCGTTGACGAGCACGACCATCTCGCCGTTCCAGATCGTGCGCGGGCTCGCCTCGCAGTAGGCGCGGGTGGAGCGGCGGTCACGGGTGTAGACGATCACGCCGCGCTTCAAAAAGGCGTCGGCCACCTGACAGCCCTGGTCGAGCAGCCCGCCGCCGTTGTCGCGCAGGTCGAGGACCAGGCGGGTGGCGCCCTGGCGCTTCAGATCGGCCACCGCCTGGCGCAGCTGCTCGATGACCTTGACGTTGAGGAAGGTTTCGATGGCCACGTAGCCCACGTTGTCCGGGAGCATCGTCTTGCTGACCGAGACGATCTCGATCTTGCGGCGGACGATCTCGAAGCGCAGCACCGCGCTCACGCCCTTGCGCTGCACCCCGATGGATACCTTGGTGTCCTTGGGGCCGCGGATCTTGGCGACGATGTCGAAGAGCGGCAGCTCGCTGACGTTCTCGCCGTCGACCTCGACGATCACGTCGCCGGTCTTGATGCCGGCGCTGAACGCGGGGCCGCCGCGGAAGACGTTGACGATCTTGGCCCCGGTGCCGTCGGGGTTGGCCGGGGAGATCTGCACGCCGATACCGAAGAACTCGCCGCGTACGTCCTCTTCGCGGATGTGGGCGTTGCGCGGAGGGCTGTAGCTGGTGAAGGGGTCGTCCAGGGCGCCGACGACGCCGCTGATGCCGCCCTGCAGGAGCTCGTCGGCCTTTTTCGGATCGATGGGCTTCAGGTACTGCTCCTGGATGATCTCGTAGGTTTCGATCAGGGCCTTGCCGTTGGGGTTACGTTCGAAGCCCGCGCCGCCGCCGAACTGCGCGAGGCCCACGGCCACGGTCAGCAGGGCCACGCCGGCCCAGAGGAGTCGAGGATGCGCCATGGAGGGCATTTTACTCCGGGGCGCATGAGAAGAAGGTAGCCGCGGTTTCCTGCGCAAAGCCTCATCCGGGTGGGGTATCTTGGGTCCAGAATGATCCACTTTCACCGGGTCTCGGTCGAGTACCCCCGCACCAAGACGATGGCGCTCTACAACGTCAACCTCGAGGTCAGGAAGGGCGAGTTCGTCTTCCTGGTGGGGCACTCGGGTGCGGGCAAGAGCACCCTCCTGGGCCTGGCGCTCAAGCGGCTCGAGCCCACCTCCGGGGCCGTCTACGTGGCGGGGCAGAACCTCGCCAACCTGCGGGGTAACCGGGTGGCGTTGCACCGGCGCAACATCGGCATGGTCTTCCAGGACCACCGGCTGCTCGCCGACCTGACCGTCGAGGAGAACCTGGCCTTCATCCTGCGGGTGCTGGGGGTGGCCCCGCGCGAGTGGAAGAAGCGCATCGTCCGGGTGCTGCGCACCGTGGGCATCGTCCACAAGCGCCGCGCCTACCCCTACCAGCTCTCGGTGGGGGAGGCCCAGCGGGTGGCCATCGCCCGCGCCATCATCGGGCGGCCGCCCATCGTCCTGGCCGACGAGCCCACGGGCAACCTCGACCCCGAAAACGCGGTGCAGGTGCTCGAGATCTTCAAGGCCATCCACGCCTCCGGGGCCACGGTGATCATCGCCACCCACTCCCGCGAACTGGTGGAGGCCTATCCGCAGCGGGTCGTCGTCCTACGTTCCGGGCAGCTCGTCCGCGACGAAAAAACCGGCACCTACGCCCTCTAGGCCGGTGCTAGACTGGAAGAGAGGGTGAAGTTCGGTCCGAAAGGAGGACGTATGAACATCTACAAGTTCGTGGGTCGCAACGTCGAGGTTACCGAAGCCCTCAAAAACTACGTCGAGCGGAAGGCCGAACGGCTGGACCGCTACTTCGACAACATCGTCGACGCCAAGGTGGTGCTGTCGATCGCGGGCGCGCCCCACGTGGAGCGCCGCGCCAAGGCCGAGATCCAGCTCAACGTTCCCGGCGGCATCATCCGCGTGGAAGAGTCGGACCCCGACATGTACGCGGCGATCGACCGCGCGATCGAGGTCCTGGAAAAACAGCTCAAGCGCTTCAAGGGGCGCCTGATGGGCAAGCGCCACAGCGGCCTGGGGCCGGGTACGCCCCCGCCCCCGCCCCCCGAGGAGGAAGCGGAACCCTTCGAGCCCGAGATCGTGCGCGTCAAACGCTTCGAGATGAAGCCGATGACGCCCGAGGACGCGGCTTTGCAGATGGAGGCCCTGGGGCACACCTTCTTCGTCTTCCGCAACGCCGATACCGGCGAGATCAACGTCATCTACCGCCGCCACGACGGCAACTACGGCCTGATCGAGCCCGGGGCCTAGCCCCCGGGCCGGCCCCGCTCCGCCCGCCGCGACCTGCGGCGGGCGCTCAGTAGTACTTGGCGGGGTCGACCGAGACGAGCCGCCCCTTCTGGCTGAGGATGACGCTGAACCACATCTCGTTCGGGGGGATGATCGCCGAGCCGCCCAGGTAGCCGATGATCTGCCCCTGCAGCACCCGGTCGCCGGTGCGCACGAGCGGCTCCTGCAGGTTGGTGTAGCGGGTGAGCAGGTTGTCGGCGTGCAGGATGAGCACGTTCCAGCCGTAGTTGGCGTAGAAGGCGGTGGCGAAGACCTGACCGTCGGCGGCCGCCCGTACCGGCGCGTAGTTCTGATCGGCCTGGATCACCTGCCAGGTGTTGTCGGCCTTGCCGAAGGGGGTCACGATGCGGCCGCCGGGGATGGGGAAGAGCAGCTCGCCCACGAGCTCGCGGGGGATCTCGAAGCTGGGGCCGGTGGTGCGACCGGCGCGGGCCTCGGCCTCGCGGCGGCGGCGTTCCTCTTCCAGGCGGCGTTTTTCGGCTTCGAGCTGGGCGGCGAGCGCCTGCATCTGGCGCTCGAGCTCCTCGGCCGCCTTGTTGAGCTCGACGATGCGCACCTCCTCGGCCGCCCGTTTCTGCTTGAGTTCGTTGAGCACCGCCCGGTACTGGCGGCGCTTGGCCTCGAGCGCGGCGATGCGCGCCTCGCGTTCGCTCTTCTTCTTGGTGAGCTCCTGCAGCAGGTTCACGAGCCGTTCGCGGGCGGCGTGCAGCTCCCGCACCAGCGCGCTCAGGGTCTCGACGAGGCGGACGTCGCTGGCGCCCAGGTACTGCACCCAGCCGGCGCGCATCAGCAGGTCCGAGAGCGACTGGGCGCGCAACAGCGGCAGGTACCGCCCGGCGCGTTCGCGGTAGAGCTTCTCCACCAGCCGGGTCATCCGCCCTTTCAGGCGTCCCAGCTTGGCCTCGATTCCCGCGATCTCCTGCTCGGTGGCGGCGATCTGCCCCTCGAGGCCGGCGATCGACTTCTCGATCTGGCGCTTTTCCCGCTCCAGGCGGGTGATGTCGCGGGCCACCGCCTCGAGCTCGCGCCGTTTCCGCTGCACCTCCGCCCCCAGCTGCTTGAGGCGCGCCTCCGCGGCGCGCGCCGCTTCGATGCGTTGCTGGCGGAGCTGCTGCGCCTGCTCTAGCGCCGCGTTCAGCTCCTCGAGCGACGCCTGGCCCCAGGCCAGGGGCAGCGCGAGGGCCAAAAGCAGGGTCAGCCAGCGTTTCATGTTTCCGTGTCCCGCAGGTAGGTGCGCACCGAGAGCCAGGCGCCGAAAAAGCCCAGAAAGAGGGCGAGCGCCAGCAGCCCCACCGAGGCCCGCAGCAGGTCGTCGGGGGAGAGGACGGGCAGGAAGGGCAGCAGGTTCTGCAGGGTGGCGGCGACGAAGCGGTAGGCGAGGTTGCCCAGCGCCAGCGCGAAGAGGGCCGCGGAGAGGGTGAGGAGCAGCCCTTCGAGCAGGAAGGGGCGCTGCACGAAGCCGCGGGTGGCCCCGACCATCAGCATCACCCGCAGCTCCTCGCGGCGGTTCTCGATGGAGAGCCGGATCGTGCCCATGACGCTGAAGAAGGTGTCGACGATCAGCAGCAGCATCAGCACGTTGGCGCCCAGGCGCAGGCCGCCGAGAAAGCGCACCAGGCGTTCCGTCACCTCACCGCCGTAGTCGACGTTGCCGGGGCCGATCTGCGGCAGGTCGCCCAGCTTGCGCGCCACCTGGCGGGTGAGCGTGGGGTCGATGAGGCGGACCTTGAGGGTGTCGGGGAGGGGGTTGTCGATCAGGTCGGAGGCCTCGGCCAGGTAGGGGTACTCCAGCTGCAGCAGCGCCAGCGCCTCGTCCTTGCCGATCAGCTGCACCGACTCGACCTCGGGCCAGGAGCGCACCTGCTCGAGGACGGCCTGGGGGTCGGAGCCGTCCTTCAGGTAGGCGACGATCTCGACCTCGCTCTCCAGCGAGCCCACGATCCGGTCCAGGTTCCAAAGCAAAAGCCCCACCAGGAAGAGGAGCGAAAACGAGACGGTAGCCGTGGTCAGGGTCGCGAGGGCGCTGGTCGGGTGACGGCGGAACGCGCGCAAGGCCTGGGTGAGGGCGTACACATCGGTAGTTTACCCGCTGGCAAATTAAGGGCATGGGAACCGGCGGCTGCGTTAACGTAAGGGCATGCGCCTGCGCGTGGCCATCATTCTCGCGGCGGTCTTTGCCTACCTGAGCCCGCTCGCGGTCTTCTTCATCCACTACTGGGCCCGCGGCAATCCGGGTTTCGCGGCGCTCTACTACCGCTACCACCTGCTGGTGGACGCGGGGATCACCTTCGTGGCGGCGAGCCTGAGCGGCATCACCGTTTACTGGGCGCTGCGCTACATGCTGGGTCCCTGGCTGCGGCTGGAGCGCGAGCTCGAGGGGCTGCTCGCCGGCCGCGAGCGGCTGCGCCCGGTGGGCGAGGAGCACGCCGACCGCATCGTGGCGCGGATCAACGAGCTGCTGCGCATCAGCCGCGACTACCTGAGCCTGCAGGAGCTCGAGTTCAGCCAGCTGGCCTCGGCGCTGCACGACGACGCGGTGCAGACGCTGATCGCCGCTCGCTGGGCGCTGGGGCGCGGCGAGCGGGAAAAGGCGGAACGGCTGGTGCGCGACGCCGAGAAGAGCCTGCGGCGGGTCATCTGCCGGCTGGCGCCGCCGGAGCTCGAACACCTGGACCTGCGCGAGGCGCTGGTGCAGCTGGCCCAGCGCCAGGGGCTGGAGCTCGAGCTCGCCCTCGCGGCCGACCTGCGCAGCGAAGAGGCCGTGGAGGTCTTTCGCATCGTGCAGCACGCCCTGGCCAACGCGCGGCGGCACGGCCGCGCACGCAGGGTCTGGGTGCGCATCGAGCGCAACGGGGAGATCCGGGTGAGCGTGGACGACGACGGACAGGGGGGTACGATCGAACCGGGACAAGGGTTACGGTTGCTCGAGGCTAGAATGAGGTTGCGCGCGGGGCGCCTCGAGTGGGAGCCCAGCCCCCACGGCGGCATCCGCCTGGCGGCCTCGTGGCCGGTGGAGACATGAAGATACTCGTCGTAGAAGATCACGCGATGGTGCGCGAAGGGCTCGTACGCATCATCGAAGGCGCACTGCCCGACGCCGACGTCCGCGCCGTGGGGACGGCCACCGAGGCGAAGCAGCACCTCGACTGGGCCGAGCGGGTGCTGCTCGACCTCTCCCTGCCCGACCAGCACGGGCTGCGTTTCCTCGAGGAGATCGGGGTCAGCCATCCCGACCTGCCCGTCATCATCCTTACGGCGTACGACGAGCCCGCCTTTCGCACCCGCGCCTCCGAGGTGGGGGCCGCGGCCTTCCTCTCCAAGAACGAACCGCCCGAAGTGCTGGCCGCGGCGCTGGCGGACCTGTCGGCCCCGCCCGACTCGGGGGCGCACCCGCGGCTCGAGCGCCTCTCGCCCACGGAGCGGCAGGTGCTGGCGCTCTTCGGCCAGGGGCTGTCCAACGCCGAGGTGGCCCAGCAGCTGGGGATCGAGGAAAAAACCGTCTACACCCACCGCCGCCACCTGATGTTCAAGCTGGGCCTGCGCAGCGCCCAGGATCTGCTGCGCTTCGCCACCCTGTACCACGCGGGCCTGGACTAGCTGCCTAAGAAAACTTCGTACTTTTTTCCTCATCTTGGATTCACGTAAAACGTAATGCGTGTGGTTCCTGTTTGCAGCTGCGCTGCTGCTTCAGCCCGGCGATCCGCTGCCCCCGTTAGAACCCGGCGACACCCTGACGCTCGCCCCCGGCGTTCACGCCGGTCCCTGGACGATCGAGGTCCCGCACGTCCGCCTGGTGGCCGAGCCCGGGGCCGTCCTGGACGGTGGCGGCGCGGGCAGCGCGCTGCTACTGGCGGCCGAGGGGACCTCCGTCGAGGGGCTCGAGGTGCGCAACGTGGGCCGCGAAAACGACTTCTACGCCCCCGACGCGGCCGTCTGGCTCGTCGACTGCACCGACTGCGCGGTCCGCGGCCTGAAGGCCGCGGGGGTGACCACGGGGGTGCGGGCCGAGGACTCGCCGCGGGTGCGCGTCGAGGACTGCACCCTGCACGGTCTGGGCGACGCGCCCGGGATTACCCTTTACCGCACCCCCGGTGCGCGGGTGCAGGGGAACCGCGTCGAGGGGTTCCTCGACGGCCTCTACCTCGAGCACGCCTCGGACAGCCGCGCGCTCGGCAACGTCTCGCGGGAAAGCCGCCGCTACGGCTTCCACCTGATGTTCAGCCGCGGCGTCGAGGTCGCCGGCAACCGCGTGGAAGCGGGGCGGGTCGGTTCCGCGATCATGTACGGATCCCGCGCCTGGGTGCACGACAACGTCTTCGCCGGGCACGTGGGCCCGCTGGCGTTCGGCCTGCTGGTGCAGGAACAAAGCGACAGCCGCTTCGAGCGCAACCGGGTCAGCGGGAACACCGTGGGCATGCTCGTCGTCTCGTCCCCGGACGACGTCTTCCGGGAAAACGACCTGATCAACAACGGCTTCGGCGTGCTGGTCCGCCGCGAGCGCGACAAGGTCGCCTCGGCGCTGCGCTTCGAGGGCAACCGGTTCCGCGGCAACGTCTACGACCTCGCCGTCGACGACCCCGAGGCGCAGGTGGCCATGCGCCGCAACCGCTACGACCGGGTGCGGCCGCTCGACCTCGACGGCGACGGCGCGGCCGACCTGCCCTACGTGCCCAGCTCCAGCTACGCGCTCTTGACGAGCCGGCAGCCCGACCTCAGCCTCTTCGCTCTGGGGCCGGGGATGCTGCTTTGGGAGCGGGTCGAGGGCCGGGTGCCGGCGCTGCGCTTCATGACGCTGGCCGACGCGGCGCCGCTGCCGCTCGAGCGGGAGGGGCGTCCCTTTGCGGGCGTCGCCTGGATCCTGGCGCTCGCCGGGCTGGGAGGAGGGTTATGGTTGCGCTCGTAGAAGCCAGTAAACGCGGCCGTCTGCAGCCGCTCACGGTCGAGATCGGTCCCGGCGCGCTGGCCCTCGTGGGGCCCAACGGCGCCGGGAAGAGCACGGTGCTGGGCCTGATCGCGGGCCGGCTCGCCCCCAGCGGCGGTCGGGTGACGCTGGCCGGCTTCCCCGCGCGCTCGCCGCGGGCCAGCGCGCTGCGCGCCTACGTGCCGCAGCAGATCGCCTGGCCCCCGCACCTGCGCGCGGCCGAGGTGCTGGAAGCGGCCCGGCGCATGCGCGGGGCGACGGCGGCGGCGCTGCGCGCGGCGGTCCGGCGGATGGGGCTCGAGCCGGTGCTCGCGAAGCCGGTGGGGCAGCTCTCGGGAGGGATGCGCCAGCGCCTGGCGCTGGCCGCCGGGCTGCTGGGGGAGCCGCCCGTCTGGCTGCTGGACGAACCCGCGAGCGCGCTCGACCCCGGCGGTTTCGCGCGGTTGCGCGGCTGGGTGGACGAACACCGCGCCCGCGGCGGCACGGTCATCGTCAGCGCCCACCGGCCCGAGGAGGTGGAGGCCCTCGCCGACGAAGCGTTGCTGCTGGCCCACGGCCGGCTGCGCGCCCGCGGTCCGGTGGGCTCGTTCTACCGTTACCGCCTCGCCGACGGCCGCGATCTGAACGAGGTGCTTCCGGGGGCCCGCGTGCTGCGGGAACCCGTAGACACGCTTAAGGAGGTGCTTTATGAAGAAGAGTCGACGTCATCTGATTAAGGGTATGGGTGCGCTGGGGCTGGGGGCGCTGGTCCGCCCGGTCCTGGCGATGGGCCACGGCGGCCCGCAGCAGGGTATGGGGAGTGCGCCGCAGCCGGGGACGGGCAAAATCTACCCGGCGGCGAAGATCCCCTGGCAGGAAGGGCGCTGCGCCTTCTGCGGCATGCCGCTGGCCACGCCCGAGGGCGGCTGGCGCGGCAAGAAGTTCCCCAAGGGCTTCTTCGAGCGTACCTACGCCCAGATCGTTTTCGAAGACGGCAAGGCCCTGCACTTCGAGTCGCTGGCCTGCATGTTCAACTACGCCTACGCCAAGGGGCTGGTCGACGGCGACGGCAGCACCTTCTACGTGATGGCGGTGGAGGCGCTGCCGAAGAGCTGCAAGCGCCTGGGCCTCATGCCCGCGCGCCAGGCCACCTACGTTTGGGGCGAGAAGCTGAAGACGACGATGATGGCCCGCCTGGTGGCCGTGCCCAGTCCCCAGAAGGCCGGCGACTTCGTGCGGAACCGCCCGGGCCTCGGCCGCTACCACTTCTACACCTACCGTCAGCTGCTCGACCTGAGCCCGCTCCCGGAGGCCAACCTGGTTCCGCTCCTCGCCAAGCACACCGGGCTCGTGTAGGCTGATCCTGCGATGAAGCGCCGCGACCTGCTCAAGGGCCTGATCGGCCTCGGCGTCCCCTGGAGCCTGGGGGTGCTCGCCGAGGCGCGACCGGTGCGGGTGGGGGTGGACGTCTGCCCCTACTGCAACATGACCGTCATCGACGCGCGCTACGCCGCCCAGATGGTTACGCGCACCGGCAAGGTCTACAGCTACGACGCCATCGAGTGCCTGGTGGACCACCTCAACGGTTACGGCGGGCCCAAGGTGGCGCCGCGCGAGCTCTACGCCGCCGACTTCGCCGCCTCGCAGGCGGACCGGGCCGGGCTGCGCGCCGTGGACGGGCTCGTCTTCCTCTACCACCGGCGCATCCGTACCCCGATGGGTGGGGGGCTGGTGGCCTTCGCCCGCCCCGAAGACGCCGACCGCTTCGTCCAGGAGCGCCGGCTCAAGGGGGTGCGGCGGATGCGCTGGGACGAACTGGTGGCCGAAGGCCGGCAGCACGCCTGGGTGCCCCCCTACTGACCATGTCCGAGCTCAAGGCCCCCGCCCTCTTCACGCTCTACCTCAAGGCGCTGCTGCGCAACCCCTGGGCCTGGGCGCCGGCGCCGGCGCTCGCGGGTTTCGCCGCGGTCTTCGCGGCCCGGGGCCCGGAGGTGGGCCTGGTCAGCACCTTCGCCCTCGCCCTGCTGGCCTTCCCGCCGCTGTGGCTGGCGCTCGCGGTGCCGATGCTCGCCGAGCGCGAGGAGTGGGCCTTCTGGGCCGCCTTTCCCGGCAAGGCGGGGCGGCTCTACCGCGCCGGCGCCTTCGGGGTCGCCGCGGCCTTCCTGCCCCCGCTGCTGCTGGGGGCCGGGCTCGCGGGGGGCGTGCTGGGCCTCGGCGCGGGGCCGGCGCTGCTGCTTTTTGGCCTGCTGGCGTTGGTGGGCCTCTACTGGGCGGGGGTGGCCGCGCTGGCCTCGGCCTTCAGCCCCGAGCCGCCGCGGGCCCTGGGCCTGGGGCTGGCCTTCTGGGCCGCGCTGGTGCTGCTCTACGAACCGGTCGTCGTGGGGCTTGCGGTGGCCCTCGCCGACTGGCCCCTGGAGGCACCGCTCCTCGCGGCGGTGCTCTCCAACCCCATGGAGCTGGCGCGGATCGGGCTGCTGAAGACGCTGGGGGTGCCGGTGCTCGTGGGGCCCGTCGGCTACCTGCTCGACCGTTTCCTGGGGGCGTGGGGACCGGCCCTGATGCTGGCGACCTTCGGATTCTGGGTCGCCCTCTTCTTCGCGCTGGCGGGCTGGATCTTCGCGCGCAGGGACCGCTGAGCCGGCGCGCGGCTGCAAAGAAACGCCCGGCCCTGGGGGCCGGGTCTTTGGTGGGCGGTAGAGGACTTGAACCTCCGACCTCTCGCGTGTGAAGCGAGCGCTCTAGCCATCTGAGCTAACCGCCCGCGCGAACCTTAAGCTAGCACGCCGGCGCGCGGGGTGTCAAGGCGGATTTCGCGCCGTGAACGGCCTTCGCTGCCTCCTGAAGTAGCATGGGGGCATGGGCTTCGACTTCGTTTCGGAGGTGGCGGCGCGGCCGCCGCTGGTGCTGGGGGTGGATCCGCGACCGGCGTGGCACCCGGGGCCGGACCCGCTCGCGCACCTGGAAGGCTACGCCACCCGGCTCATGGAAGCGCTGGCCGCCGACCTGGCCGCGGTCAAGTTCCAGTACGCCTTCTTCGAGGCGCTGGGAGGAAGCGGCTGGGCGCTGCTCGAGCGCCTCGTCGCCACCGCGCGGGTGCTGGGGCTGCCGGTCGTGCACGACGCCAAACGCGGCGACATCGGCACCACCGCCGCGGCCTACGCCCGGGCCACGCTCGAGCGCTGGCCGGGCAGCGCCCTGACGGTGAACCCCTACCTGGGCGGGGACGCGCTCGAGCCCTTCTTCGCCGCCGCGGCCCGCGGCGGCGGCGCGGTCTTCGTCCTCGTCAAGACCTCGAACCCCGGCTCGGCCGACTTCCAGGACCTGGACGCCGGCGGCCGGCCCCTCTACCTGCGCGTGGCCGAGCGGGTGGCCGCCTGGGCCGAGGCCTGGCCGGCGGAGCCCTGGAGTCGGGTGGGGGCCGTCGTGGGCGGCACCCACCCCGAGGCCCTGGAAGCGCTGCGCCCGGTTCTGCCCGCGAGCCTCTTCCTGGTGCCGGGGCTGGGCGCGCAGGGCGCGTCGCCGCTCCCGGGCGCGGGGCTCTTGTGGTCGGCCTCGCGCAGCCTCTTCTACCCGGACGGCCGGCCCGACCTGGAGGCCGCCCGGCGTCAGGCCGCGGCCTACCTGCGCGACCTCGCCGGGTAGGATGGGACCGTGGACGTTCTGGAGCTCTACCGCAAGACCGGCGCGCTGCTCGAGGGGCACTTCCTGCTGCGCAGCGGCCGCCACTCGCCCGTCTTCCTGCAGTCGGCGGCGCTGCTGCAGCACCCCCTCTTCGCCGAGGCGGTGGGGGAGGCGATCGCCGAAAAGTTTCCGGACGAGCGCTTCGACTTCGTGATCGGGCCCGCGATCGGCGGGGTCGTGCTCAGTTTCGTGGTGGCGCGGGCGCTGGGCGCGCGCGCGGTCTTCGCGGAGAAGACCCCGGAGGGCGGGATGACGATCCGTCCCGGACTCGAGGTGAACGCGGGCGACCGCTTCCTGGCCGTCGAGGACGTGGTGACCACCGGCGGCTCGCTGCGCAAGGCGATCGAGGCCGCGCAGGCGCGCGGGGCGGTCTTGCAGGCGGCCGCGGCGATCATCGACCGCAGCGGCGGCTCGGCCCGGTTCGGCGCGCCCTTCGTGGCCCTGGCCCGGCTCGAGGCGCCGGCCTACGATCCCGAAGCCTGCCCGCTCTGCCGGCTGGGCCGGCCGCTCGAGGAGGTGTAGCATGCGACGTTGGATCTTGGGAGTGGGGGTGCTGCTGGCCGCAGCCTGGGCGCAAGCCGCCGATCCGGTGGCGCTGGCGCGCGACGCGGTGAACCGCTGGATCGCCGGGGAGCTGACGCCCGCGGTGTCGGTCCAGGACCTGCAGGGCAAGACGCCCGAGGAGATTGCCGATCTGTTGCGGCGCACGGTGGCCTTCCCGCCGCCCCCGCCCGAGCTGGAGGTCAACCTCGAAGAGGCCCAGGTGGACGCCCTGCCCGCCGGGGGCGAGCGCGTGCGCTTCCCGGCGGTGAGCGGCTCCATCGGCGGCGAGGTGGTCGTCGTCGTCACCGACGGCCGGGTGGAGCGGATCGCCTGGCGCCCCAGCGGCGGCCTGCTGCCCGGATGGGTGAAGAGCCCCGTCACCCGCTGGATCTTCGCGGCGGTGAGCCTGCTGCTCCTCCTCAACGCGGTTCAGGGGGGCGTGAGCCGCTGGCTGCACGGCGCCTGGGCGCAGCTGCGGGGTTACCGGCGGCTCTACTGGGTGGTCAACCTGCTGCTCTACGGCCTCTTCGTCTTCGGCGCCCTGCTGGCCTACGCGATGCCGGACCTGGCGCGGGCGCTGCAGGAGGCCGTCGGCGGCGCCATCGAGACGATCGGGCTCGAGGAGGGGGTGAAGGGCGGGGTCAGCGGGCTGGCCTGGATGATCTTCTACTGGAACTTCACCCACGGCCTGCTGCTGACCAGCTTCTTCCCCGCGCTGCTCCTGGGGCTTCCGGCCTTGCTCGTCAACGCCGCCCGTTACTACGTCTTCGGCTTCGCACTCAGCCCCGCCGTCATCCCCTGGTCGGTCTACGTCTGGCACATCCCGACGCTGCTGATCGAGCTCCAGGGGTACATCCTGGTGACCTTCGGAGGGCTGGTGCTCTTCTGGGAGACCTTCCGTGGCGGCGGTTTCCGCGCCGGGTTGCGCTACCTGGGCCTCACCCTGCTGCTGGGCACCTTCTTCCTGCTCGCGGGGGCCTGGTACGAGGCCTTCGAGCTGCTGTACCTGCTGAGGTAGACCGTGAACGTCGCCGTCCTTGGAGCCGGGGGTTGGGGCACGGCGCTGGCCGTGCTGCTGGCGCGGAGCGGGCACCGGGTCGCGCTCTGGTCGCGGCGGTGCGAGCTCGCCGAGGCGCTGCTGGCCACCCGTGAGAACGCGGCGTACCTGCCGGGGGTTCGTCTCCCCGAGGGGGTGCGGCCCGTCTGCACGGCCGAGCGCGCCGTCGAGGGGGCGGCCTTCGTGCTGGTGGCGGTTCCCACCAAGGGGGTGCGCACGGTGCTGGCCGGGATGCCCCCGGTGGAGGCCTACGTTTCCGCGGTGAAGGGGGTGCGCTTCGCCGAGGGCCGGCTGCTGCGCATCTCCCAGATCATGCGCCGGGCCGCGCCCGCGGCGCGGGTGGCCGTGCTTTCGGGGCCCAACCTGGCCCTCGAGGTGGCCCGTGGGCTGCCGGCGGCGGCGGTGGTGGCCAGCGAGGACGCGGAGCTCGCCGCGCGGGTGCAGCGGGCACTGGGCGGCCCCACCTTCCGCGTCTACACCTCTCCCGACGTCGCCGGGGTGGAGCTGGGCGGCGCGCTCAAGAACGTGATGGCGCTCGCGGCGGGGATGGCCGACGGGCTCGAGCTGGGCGACAACGCCAAGGCGGCGCTGCTCACCCGGGGTCTGCGCGAGATGGTGCGCTTCGGCACCGCGCACGGCGGCGCGGTGGAGACCTTCTACGGCCTATCGGGCCTCGGCGACCTGATGGCCACGGCCATGAGCCCGCTCTCGCGCAACCGCAGCGCTGGCGAGCGCATCGCCCGCGGGGCGACCCTGGCCGATCTGGAAACGGGCCGGCAGGTCGTCGAGGGGGTGCACACCACCGCGGCGCTGCACGAGTGGGCCGCGCGCAGCGGCGAGGAGCTTCCCATCACCGAGGCGGTGTGGCGGGTCGTGTACCGCGGGGACGACCCGCGGCGGGTGCTCGAGGAGTTGATGCGCCGCGAGCCCAAGCCCGAATGAAGCCGTGCGGCCGCGCATCGCGCGGCCGCACGGACGGGAGCCGGCTCAGGCGGCTTTGTAAAACCTGCGGGTCGACTGCAGCAGCCAGACGAACAGCAGGGCGATGACGCCCAGGGCGATGTAGACGGTGAAGCCCTCGGGGTAACCGCGGGCGGGGCCGAGCTCCTTGACGAAGAAGCCCATGATCGGGGGAACGACGAAGCCCCCGAAGGCGCCCAGCCCCCCGACCCAGCCGGAGGCGCCCCCCACCGCGTCGGGCACGTAGAACGGCACCATCTTGAAGACCGCGGCGTTGCCGATGCCCATCCCCAGGCCGATGATCGTCTCGCCCAGGAAGGCCAGCGGGAAGCTCTGGGCCACCACCATGACCAGCGCCCCCAGGAGCACCGAGCCGAAGGCCAGCATGGCCGTCTTCTCGCCGCCGATGCGGTCCGAGAGCGAGCCGCCCCAGACGCGGATGAGCGAGGCCAGAATGGAGAAGTAGGCGGTCAGGTAGGCGGCGGTGCGCACGGGTTCCTGGTGGAACTCGCGCCAGTAGGTGGGGAGCCAGGCGGTCAGGGCCAAAAAGCCGCCGAACGAGGTGAAGTAGAGGGCCACGAGCACCCAGGTACGCCAGTTGCGGGCGCTGATGACCAGCGTCTCCAGCACCGAGCCGGCGGGGAAGATCTCCTGACCCAGCTCGCGCGCGATCGTGATCGCCTCCTCGCGGGGGACGCCGTGTTTGACGAGCTGGAAGAAGGGGGCCCCGAAGCCGATGACGATGAAGATCAGGGTGCCCAGCACCAGCAGCCCCGTCCAGGCGACGTAGGCGCCGAGCAGGCCCCAGCCCGCCAGCGCAGCCGGCAGCAGGAAGGTGAAGATCCCCGGTGCCAGGTTGCCCACGCCCGCGTAGGTGCCGAGCGCCCATCCCTGGCGGTGCTGCGGGAACCAGTAGGCGACCATGCTGATCCCTACGGAGAAGGTGGCGATGCCGCAGCCGGCCAGAAAGCCCAGCAACAAAAGCAGGGGGTAGAGGCCCTCGTTGAGCCGGTCCGGATAGTAGGCCACGATCAGGGCGATGAGACCCAGCAGGCCGACGATGGCCATGGTGAGCAGGGTCAGCATGGGCTTGCGCCCGCCGTCGGTGTCGACCCAGGCGGAGAAGGGGATGCGCAGCAGCGACCCCGAGAGCATCGGCATGGCGACGAGCAGCCCGACCTGGACGGGGTCGAGCCCCATCGCGTCCTTGAAGTTCTTCGCGGTGACGTTGAACAGAGCCACGGCCGCGAACCCGACGAAGAAGCCGATGGTGGCGGCGATGAGGGCCTCGGCGGGGTTGGACTTGATGCGGTGTTTCTTGAACGCTTCTGTGCTCACGGAATGCCTCCTCCTTCTCGACTAGGGGTTGGGCTGGGTGAAACGGCGGCGCACCCAGATCACGATCTGCCAGGGGCGGGCGACGTACCCCAAGGGTACGGTGATGATGTGCACGAGCCGGGAAAACGGGAAGAGGGCCAGCAGCACCCAGAAGTTGAAGACGTGCCACTGGAAGGCGAAGGGCAGGTCGGCGACGAGCTCGGGGCGGGGGCGCAGCGTCAGGATGCTCGTCAGGTAGGGCGCCATGGTTCCCGCGAACCAGCTGCTGCCGAACCGGTAGGCCAAGGCGGTGTAGAGCCCGGTGAGTACGGAGATGAGCACCGCGAAGAGGACGAGGTAGTCCATGGCCGTCGCGGTGGCGCGCACCCTGGCGTTGACCAGCCGCCGCCACAGCAGGACGACGAGTCCCGCCAGGGTCCACAGCGCCAGCGCGAAGCCGCTGACCTCGAGCAGGTACAGGCGGAAGAGCGAGGCGTTCCAGGCGTAGATGGCCTCGGGGAAGATCCAGGCGATCAGGTGCACGGTGAGGATGAGGGTGATGCCCCAGTGGAAGGGCAGCGACCCCCAGAAGAGAAGCCGGCGTTCCAGCAGCTGGCTGGAGAGCGCCGAAACCGAGAACGGGCGGTAGGCGTAGCGGTAGAGGGTGACCACCACCGCCACGACCAGCGCCAGGTACGGGAAGATCTCGAAGAGTAAACGGTTCCAGTTCACGTTTTCCTCCTCTCGGGTGCGGGCACCTGCTGCAGGAGCGCGTCCAGCAGGTGCAGGTAGGGGTTGGTCGCTTCCAGCGCGTGCAGGTCTTTGCGGATGCGGGCGAGGGCGGGCTCGAGAACCTCCAGGAGCTCGGGCAGCGGCTCGTCCGTGCGGGCCAGGTAGCGCAGCACCGGCACCAGATGGTCGGGCAGCTCGCCCGCGGTGTCCAGGTCCAGCCGGTCCATCGCCTGCTTGAGCCGCGCCAGGAACTCACCGCGCCGGTAGCTCTCGCCCCAGACGACGTAGCCGATGTAGGGGACCAGCCTGGGGTTCATGTCCAGCGTCGCGGTGTACACCTCCTCCCAGCGGGCGAGCTCGAGCCGTTTCACCTCGGCCACGAAGCGGGCGAAGGCCTTTCGGGCGGGGCCGGCGGGGGCGCGCTCGAGCTCCGCTTCGAGCGCCTCCAGCAGGCCTTCCCGGGGGTAGGTGAAGGCGAGCGCCAGGGCTTCGAACATCGGTCTACTCCCCCCTCACCGGAGGCTGGATGTAGCCGAAGCCCTCCTGCCCCTTGCGCTCGAGCGGATCGTTCCAGGCCTCGATCGAGGCTTCCCGGTGGTAGGGCGGGATGACGAAGCGCTCGTCCAGGGTCGGCTGCGTGGTCAGCCGGTAGATGGCCTCGGCCGTCTCCGGGGTCAGCCCCACCTCATCCAGCGCCGCGCGGGTCGCGTCGTTGAGTCCGCCGTCCACGGACTCGGCGCGCTTGAAGATGCGCACGGCCAGGAGCCGCTTCAGCACCCCTTCGATGATCCCCTCGTTCCCCGCGGAGAAGAGGTTGGCCAGGTAGCGCACCGGCAGGCGCGCCTTGGTGAGGTCGGCGAAGAGCTCGAACTCGGGGCCGCTGGTGTCCAGCGCCAGGTTGAGGGCGCGGTCCTCCACGACGCTCATCACCGGCGAGAGCGGCGGGATGTAGAACATCATGGCCATCGTCCGGAACTCGGGGTGCAGCGGCAGCGCCAGGCGCCACTCCTTGACGAACTTGTAGACCGGCGAGTCCTGGGCTGCCTTGATCCAGTCGTCGGTGACGCCGTTCTTCTTGGCCGCGGCGATCACCTCGGGGTCGAAGGGGTCGAGGATGGCCTCGAGCTGGGTCTCGACCAGGTCGTGGTCGTCGACCATCGCGGCCTCGGGGATGCGGTCGGCGTCGTAGAGCAGCACCCCCATGTAGCGGATGCGGCCGACGCAGGAGTGGGCGCAGGCCGGCGCCTGACCGGTCTCCAGCCGGGGGAAGCAGAGGATGCACTTCTCGCTCTTGCCCGTCGACCAGTTGTAGTAGACCTTCTTGTACGGGCAGGCGGCGACGCACATCCGCCAGGCCTTGCACTTGTTCTCGTTGACCAGCACCACCCCGTCCTCGCCGCGCTTGTAGATCGCCCCCGAGGGGCAGGCGGCGACGCAGGCGGGGTTCAGGCAGTGGTTGCAGATGCGCGGCAGGTAGTTAAAGACCACGCCCTCGATCTCCTCGAGCTGGGCGCGCACCTGCTCGGAAAGCCCCTCCAGGCTGGGGTCGTTGCGGGCGTAGACGTCCGAGCCGGAGAGGTCGTCGTCCCAGTTGGGGCCGGTTTCGATCTCCATCGGCTCGCCCGTGATCATCGAGACGGGCCGCGCCGTCGGCTGGTCGTCGCCCTCGGGGGCGGTGAAGAGGTCGCCGTAGCGGAAGGTGAAGGGCTCGTAGTAGTCCTTGAGGTCCGGCAGGGCGGGGTTGAAGAAGAGCCGGGTCAGGCCCTGGGTCTTATTGTGCAGCCGCAGCGAGAGCCCGCCGCGCCCGTCGTAACGCCAACCCCCCTGGTAGAACTGCTGGTCTTCCCAACCCGTGGGGTAGCCGGTGCCCGGACGGGTCTCCACGTTGTTCCACCACATGTACTCGGTGCCTTCGCGGTCGGTCCAGAGGTTCTTGCAGGCCACCGAACAGGTGTGGCAGCCGATGCACTTGTCCAGGTGGAAGAGCATGCTCATGTGGGTGCGTACGTTCATCCTGCGCCTCCTAGTACTCCGGGCGATCCACGCGACGGACGAAGACCCAGGTGTCGCGGTTCACGCCGGTCGGTCCCCAGTAGTTGAAGAAGTAAGTGAACTGGGCGTACCCTCCGTTCATCAGGACCGGTTTCAGGCGGGCCCGGGTGATTGAGTTGTTCATCCCCGCGCGCTTCTTTCGCAAGGGGGACTTGGGGATGCCCACGGTGCGCTCGGTGGCGTGGTAGACGAAGACCGTACCCCGGGGGATGCGCGCCGAGGTGATGGCGCGCTGCACGAAGACGCCGTTGTCGTTGTAGAGCTCGACCCAGTCGTTGTCGCGGATCCCCAGTTCGGCCGCGTCCTTGTCGTTCAGCCAGATGGGGTAGCCGCCGCGGGACAGCGTCATCATCCGGTGGTTTTCCGAGTAGGTCGAGTGGATCGACCACTTGCCGTGGGGGGTGATGTAGTTCATCAGCCGCCCCTTGGCCTCCTTCTCGGTCACCTCGGTCTCCAGCAGCATGGTCACGTCGGGGCGGGGCTTGTAGGTGGGCAGGTGCTCGCCCCAGGCGAGGTAGCCCTCGTGGTCGAGGTAGAAGTGCATGCGCCCGGTGAGGGTGCGCCAGGGGACGAGCCGCTCGACGTTGAGGGTGAAGGGACTGTAGGCGCGGCCGTCGTTGAGGATCGCCGACCAGGTCGGGGTGGTGAGCTGGCGCCGCGGCTGGGCCACGATGGCGTCGAAGGTGATGCGTACGCTGCGGTTCTTCTCGCCCAGGTCGGCCAGCTTGAGGCCGGTCTTCTTTTCTTCCTCCAGGAACGCGCGGTAGGCTACCTCGCCGTTCGTCACCGGGTCGAGCCGCAGGATGGCCTCGGCTACCTGACGGCCGTCCTCCAGCGCGGGGAAGACCCCGCCCAGGACCTCGCTCTTCCGCGGCTGGTGCTCTTTGAGGGCCCGGTACTCCTCGGCCACCGGGATCTTGAGGCCGTGGGCGGCGACGCCGTTCTTCTCGAGCGCGGGCCCCAGCGAGGCCATGCGCTCGTAGATCTCGGTGTAGCGCCGCTCAACCACCCGGAACTTGGGCATCGTCTTCCCCGGGACGGCCTCGACCTCGCCCTTCCACCAGTCGCGGACCTCGGTCTGCGCCAGCTCGTCCGGGGTGTCGTGCTGCAGCGGCAGCATGACCACGTCCTTGACCGGCTCGGGCAGGTGGGTCCGGGCCAGCTCGGCCACCTTCTTGGCAAAAAGACTGTAGATCTCCCAGTCCGGCTTCGACTCCCAGACGGGCGGCACCGCCGGCTGCATCGGGTTCACGAAGGTGTGCATGTCGGTGGTGTTGAGGTCGTGCTTCTCGTACCAGCTCGCCGCCGGAAGGACCAGGTCGGAGTAGAGGGCGCTGGTGTCCATGCGGAAGTTGAGATCGACCACGAGGTCGAACTTGCCCTCCGGTGCGGGTTCGCGGAACGCGACCTCGTGCACCTCGTCCTTGGCCCACTCCTGCGCGACCGCGTTCGAGTGGGTGCCCAGGTAGTGGCGCAGCATGAACTCGTGCCCCTTCATGCTGGTGCCGATGGCGTTGCCGCGCCAGATGAACCAGACCCGCGGCCAGTTCTCGGGGGCGTCGGGGTCCTCGACGGCGAACTTGAGCTCGCCCTTCTTGAGCTTCTCCACCACGTAGCCGACGATCTCGGCCTCGCTCCGGGCCCCGGCCGCCTCGGCCTCGCGCGCCAGCTCGAGCGAGTTGCGGTTGAACTGGGGGAAGAAGGGCAGCCAGCCGCGCTTGACCGCGCGGATCTGGTGGTCGATCGTGTGGTGCTCGTTGGCGCCGGGCGTCTTGTCGTAGTCCTTGGAGCCGCGTTCGTAGCGCCACTGATCGGTGTGGACGTAGTGGAAGCTCGGGGTGTTCTGGTGCCGCGGGGGCATTCCCCAGTCGAGCGCGAAGGCGATCGAGCCCCAGGAGGCCTGGTTGGCCACCTTCTCCTGCCCCACGTAGTGGGCGAGCCCGCCGCCGTTCTTGCCCACGGCGCCGGTCAGCATCAGGCCCACGATGCCGGCCCGGTACATCAGGTTGTTGTGGTACCAGTGGTTGACGCCGGCCCCGATGATGATCAGGTTCTTACCCCCGGTCTTGAGGCCGTTCTCGGCCCAGGCGCGCGCGAAGCGCAGCACCGTGTCGCGGTGGATCCCGGTGTAGGCCTCCTGCCAGGCGGGGGTGTAGGGCTGGGGGTCGTCGTAGCCTTCGGGGTACTCCCCGGGCAGGCCCCGGCCGACCCCGAACTGGGCCATGAGCAGGTCGAAGACGGTGGCCACCGTCACCCGCCCGCGGCGGGTCTGGACGTGGCGGACGGGCACGCCCCGCTGGAGCGTGCGCTCGCCGGCGAAGTCGTCGAAGGCGAGCTGCTGCACCTCGTCGTGGCGTTCCAAGAAGGAGAGCTCGGGCTCGATCGGCGCCCCGGTCTTGCCGTCCTTCATCTCCAGGTTCCACTTGCCCTTTTCCTTCTCGGCCCAGCGGTAGCCGATGCTGCCCTGGGGCATGCTCGGTCCGCGCTCGCGGTCCCAGACGAGCAGCTTCCACTCGTTGTGTTCGACGTCGGCGTAGCCTTCGAGCTCGGCGGCGCGGAGGTAACGGTACGGCCGGCCGTCGCGCACCTCGACGAGGAAGGGGGCGTCGCTGTAGGTCTTGAGGTAGTGGTTGAACTCGGGGGTCTCGCGGTCGGCGTAGTACTCCTTGAGCAGGACGTGGTCCACCGCCATCCAAAAGGCGCCGTCCTGGCCCGGGTTGGTGGGAACCCACCAGTCGGCGTACTTGGCGACCTGGGAGAAGTCGGGGCTGAAGACGGTGAGCTTCGCGCCGGCGTGCCGCACCTCGGAGATGAAGTGGGTGTCGGGGGTGCGGGTCATGTTGAGGTTCGAGCCCATCACCGCGATGAAGCGGCTGTTGTACCAGTCGGCGGACTCGTTGACGTCGGTCTGTTCGCCGAAGATCTCCGGCGACGCGGGCGGCAGGTCGCAGTACCAGTCGTAGAAGCTGAGGATGGTGCCGCCCAGGTGCGACAGGAAGCGGCTGCCCGCGGCGTAGCTGACCTGGCTCATCGCCGGGATCGGAGAAAAGCCCACCACCCGGTCGGGGCCGTACTTCTTGATCGTGTGCACCGTGCTGGCGGCGACGATCTCCAAAGCCTCCTCCCAGGTGATCCGGCGGAAGCCCCCTTTGCCGCGGGCTTGCTGGTAGCGGCGGCGCTTCTCGGGGTCGGACTGGATCGCCGCCCAGGCCTCCACCGGATCCGCGTGCTGCTTCTTCGCCTCGCGCCAGAGGTCGACGAGCGCGCCCCGGGCGAAGGGGTACTTCACCCGGATGGGGCTGTAGAGGTACCAGGAGTAGCTGATGCCCCGCTGGCAGCCGCGCGGCTCGTAAGGAGGCAGCCCCTCCTCGAGCAGAGGGTAGTCGGTGGCCTGCAGCTCCCAGGTGACGATCCCGTCCTTGACGTAGACCTCCCAGCTGCAGCTGCCGGTGCAGTTCACCCCGTGGGTGGTGCGCACCCGCTTGTCGTGCTGGTGGCGGTTGCGGTAGAACTCCTCCCACTTGCGTTCCGCTGGGGACTCGAGCTCTTTGATCCAGTCCTTCATGCTTTCCTCCTCAAGAGACGATCGCGGTAGCTCTCCCGCTGCCGGGGCCAGAAGGGGAACAGGACGAGGAACAGCAGCAGCGTGCCCAGCGCCCCCAGGCCTGCGAACCGCCAACCGCGCGCGGCGGGCGCGGGCGCGCCGCTGCCGGAGGCGAGGAAGGCGGCCACGTCGCGCGCCTCCTCCGGGGTGAGGGGGCGGTCGCCATAGAGCGAACGCATCACCTTAAAGCCCGGGCGCTCGAGCAGCTGGGCGAGGCCCGCTCCGAACCGCGCGCCCGCGTCGCTGAGGTCGGGGCCCAGGGTGCCCCCGCCGAGGGCGCCGGTGCCGGGGGCGTCGTGGCAGGCGACGCAGGGCGTGGCGCCGCGTGCGAAGCGGCGCTTCCCCAGGAAGTAGGCACGGCCCGCCTCAGGGTCGCCGGCCGCCGCGGCCGCCGTAGTTCCGGGCCCGGGCGCCGGGGCTGCTCCCACCGCCGCCAGACGGCCGGCCACGTACCCGGCCAGCGCCTCCACGTCGGCGTCCGAGAGCTGTGCGAAGGGGGGCATGCTGCCGCTATAGGTCCGGTCGCCCACGGTGAGCGGTCCGCTCAGCCCGTTGCGGACGACGCGCGCCACGTAGGCGGCGTCCGCGGCCCGCGGGTTGCCCGCCAGCGGCGGGAAGACCCCGGCCACGCCCTCGCCTCCGGGGCCGTGGCAGGATGCGCAGTTTTGCGCGTACAGTTCGGCTCCACCCGCCCAGGCTGCGCCGGCGAGCCACAGCAACGACGCCAAGACCAGCGTTTTTCGCATCGTGCACCTCCTCAGCCCACGCTAAGGAGGCGGCCTTCCCCCGGGTTTCCGCGTAGGGGACAAATGTCCCGGTAGCGGTATAGTTGAAGCATGCCGCTCCGACGCATTCGCCTCGACCAAAACGGGCGAATCGTCCAGGCCAGCGAGCGCGCCCTCGCGCTCTTGGAGCTGGAGCCCGAGGCGGCGCTGGGCCGCTACTGCTGGGAGGTGGTCCGGGGCACGGACGACTTCGGCCGCCCCGTCTGCGCCCGCTGCCCGGTGCTCGCCCGTCTGCGCGGCGGCGCCTACGAGGCCGAGGTGCGGCTGCGGGTGCGCGGGCAGCGGCTGCGCTGCCAGGCGATCGTTCAGGACTCCGGTGTCCAGGTCGTGCTCGACGAACGCCGGCGACCGAAGCTGGGCGAGGTGCTCTTCTCGCTTTCCTGGGCCACCCAGCGCATGGTCGACGAGCCGATGCGTTTCTTCCAGACCGCGGAGCTGTTCCTGGGAAAGCTGCGCCGGGCCGCGGGCATGGACGCCGCGGAGCTCTTTCTCGCCGATCCCGAGCACAAGTACCTCATCCTCACCGCCCTCGACGCGGAAAACCGTTCCGCCTTCCTCGAGCGCCCCTGGTTCGCCCTGGGGGAGGGGTACCCCGGCATCGTGGCCGTGGACCGCTCCCCCCTGGTCACGCACCGCCTGGACGAGGACGAGCGGTACCTGCGTCTCAAGGTGAAGGAGGCGGGCTACCGCACCTACCTGGTCTTTCCGCTGGAGCTGCCGCAGGGGGTCATCGGGGTGCTGAACCTGGCCAGCAAGGATGCGAACGCCGACGAGAGCGCGGCGCTCGAGCTGCTCGAGGCGGTGGCCCCGGTCGTGGCCGCGGGCGTTTACAGCGTGCTCACCAGCATGGGCGAGCGCCAGCTGCTGGCGCTGTTGCGCCAGAGCCGGCTGAGCGACCGGGCCGGCGATGCGGTCATCGAGTCGTTGCTGCGGTCCGCGATGGCGTTCTCCGGGGCCAAGGCGGCCCAGTACAAGGATCGGTCGGGCCACCGCGTCGCCGTTCCCGCGCAGCTGGTGGTGAACTGCGACCGCGAGGACTGCCCGGTCTGGATCGGCGAACCCTACGCGGTGCGGGCGGGGGGCCGCCCCTGCCCCTGGGTGGAGGAGGGCCGGCCGCGCTACTGCCTCCCCGTGGTCGTCCAGGGCGAGGTGGTGGCCGTGGAGTCCATCTTCTTCTCGCGCGTGCCCAGGCCGCAGACGCGGGCGATGGCCCCGTTGCTGTGGCTGCAGCGCATGGCCTGGCAGTTGCTCGCCCCGCGCGCGGCGACGGCGGAGGACCCGCCCCCCGCGCCCCGTCTCGAGGTCCGGGCGCTGGGGGCGCTGTCCGTAAGGATCCAGGGCGAAGCGCTGCCGCCGCAGCGGTTCCAAACGCTGCCCTGGCGACTGTTCAAGCTCTTTCTCGCCCACCCCGAACGGGTGCAGACCCCCGAGGAGATCGCCGAGGCGCTTTGGCCCGACCTCGACCCCGCCTACGCCGCCCGCCGGGTGGCGCGGGTGGTGCACGAACTGCGGAAGCAGATCGAGCCCGACGCGGGCTCGCCGCAGATGCTGCGTTCGGTGGAGGGGGGCTACCTCTTCCGCTTCACCGAGGGGTACGCCTACGACGTGGAGCGCTTCGAGGCGCTGATCCGGGAGGCCGACGACCAGGACGACGAGGGCCGGGCGCTGGCCGGCTACCTGGCCGCGCTCGACCTGTTCCGCGGCGAGTTCCTGGCCGACGAGCCCTATGCGGACTGGGTCGAGGCGGAACGCGCCTACCTGCGCGCGCTGGCCGTTCGCGCGGGGGAGCGGGCGGGCGAACTGCTGGAGGCGATGGGTCAGGAGAAGGCTTCGCTCTCGCTCTACCGCCGGTTGATCGCGATCGACCCCAGCGACCCCTACCTCTACGACCGCCTGGCGGCGGTGCTGCGTTCGATGGGGTTCGAGGCGCGCGCCCGCGAGATCGAGCTGCGCAAGCAGACCTTGCTCGCGGGGGAGTGAGGCGGCTCAGCGCTCGTCGAACTCGTTGGGAGGATAGTCGCTTTGAATGTGGTCCACCTTGAGCGTGGCCCCCACCCACTCGCGGATCAGCTCGTCGTAGAGATCGGGGCTGATCTCGGGCTTCAGCGCCTCGATGGTGGCGCGCGCCTGCTCGAGGATTTCTTCGGCCTCGTCGAAGTCGCGGTCCTTGACCGCCTTTTCCTCGGCGTGGACCAGCATGGTGCGGAAGAGCGTCAGGTTGTCGAGGACGGAAAGCGATTCGTGTTCGCTCACGGCTAGCCTCCGTAGACCTTCTCGAGGAAGCCCAGGAGCGCGGTGTTGAACGCCTCCGGGCTTTCCAGGTTGGCCATGTGGCCGGCGCCGGGGAGGATCAGCAGCTCGGCGTCGGGGATGGCCGCGGCCATGGCGCGGGCGTCGGCGGGCGGGGTGAGGGTGTCGTCCTCGCCCACGAGGACGAGCGTCGGCACCTCGATCTCGCCAAGCAGCGGCCGCGAGTCGGGGCGGGCGGCCAGCGCTTCGAGCGCCCGCGCCACCCCCTCGGGGTCGGCCTCGCGCACCCAGCGTTCGACCCATTCGACGACCGCGCGCTTTTCTTCGGTTTCCGCAGCGAGCGTCCCCGGGCCCAGCACCGAGGGGACGAAGCTTTCGACCAGCACCCCGGTGCCCTCGGAGCGCACCCGCGCAGCCAGCTCCGCGCGCTTCGCCTTGCCGGCGGCGTCGTCGGGCTGGGCACGGGTGTCGGCGAGCACCAGCCCCGCGACGCGTTCGGGGAAGAGGTCCCAGACGCGGAAGGCCAGGTAACCCCCCATGGAAAGGCCGACGAAGACCGCCTCCTCGAAGCCCAGGTCGTCGAGCGCTTCGCCCAGTTCCTCGGCCCAGGCCTCGAGGCTCGCCGCGCCCGGCTCGCGGCCGCCGAAGCCGGGCAGGGCCGGCGCGTAGACCGTGTAGCGGCCTTCCAGCTCGGCCACCTGGGGGGCCCACATCTCGGGCGAAAAGGGGAAGGCGTGCAGCAGCACCACCGGTTTAGCGGCGATCAACCATTCCATGGTTCCCCTTTCAGGCCGCGCGACTCCAAGAGCGCGACCAGGGCCGCGTCCTTGACGCCGACCCAGTTCTCTCCGTCCTTCTGAAAGGCGACGATCTTGTCCTCGCCCGCGGCTTCCTTCCACAGCTGCATCAGGTGGGCGTCGCCCGCGAGCAGCGGGGTGACCTGTTTGGCGCGGTAGGCCTTCATGACGGCTGCGCTTCCTCGATGGCCTGCTCCAGGGCGTTCCAGGCCAGCGTGGCGCACTTGACGCGCGCGTGCAGCTTGGCCACGCCCTGCAGGGCGCTGAGGTCGCCGAGTTCGGGGGCCGGGGGCTTGCCCTCGACCACCATGGCCTTGAACTTACGCTCCAGCTCCAGCGCCTCGTCCAGCGTCTTGCCGCGGATCAGGTCGGTCATCATGCTGGCCGAGCTCTGGCTGATGGCGCAGCCGTGGCCGGTGAAGCGGGCCTCGGCGATGCGCCCGTCCTCGACCTTGAGGTAGAGCTCGATCCGGTCGCCGCAGCTGGGGTTGTGGCCGCCGACCTTGACGGTGGCGTCCTCCAGCGGACCGAAGTTGTGCGGCCGCTGGGCGTGCTGCATGATCGTCTCGCGGTAGAGTTCTTCGAGCAGGCTCATGCCAACTCCATTCTAGTGGGTGTCGCGGAGGTGCGCGCCCCCCGGCCGATGCGGCCGGGGGGCCCTCCTTACAGCCAGTCCTTGAAGAACGCCCGCGCTTCGAAGAGCGCCTCCACCAGGCGGTCCACGTCGTCACGGGTGTTGTAGACGTAGAAGCTGGCGCGGGCGGTGGCGGCCACCCCCAGCCGCCGGTGCAGCGGCTGGGCGCAGTGGTGTCCGGTGCGCACGGCCACGCCGCGGTCGTCGAGGGCGGTGGCGAGGTCGTGGGGGTGGAGCGAGCCCAGGTTGAAGGCGATCACCCCGCCCCGGTCGGGGCCCTCGGGCCCATAGAGGTGCAGGTCGGGCACCTCCTTCAGCCGCTCGAGCGCGTACTTGAGCAGCGCGCGGTCGTGGGCCCAGACCTGTTCCATGCCCAGATCCATCAGGTAGCCGGCGGCCGCCCCCAGCCCCACGGCCTCGGCGATCGCGGGGGTGCCGGCTTCGAAGCGCTGCGGCGGCGGGGCGTAGGTGGAGCGCTCGATCGTGACCTCTTCGATCATGCTGCCCCCGCCCAGGAAGGGCGGGAGCGCCTTCAGCGCTTCGCTGTCGCCCCAAAGCACCCCCGCGCCCGTGGGCCCCAGCATCTTGTGGCCCGAGAGGGCGTAGAAGTCGGCGTTCAGCTCCCGCACCCGCACGGGCAGGTGGGGGGCGGCCTGGGCGCCGTCCACCACCACCAGCGCGCCGCGCTCACGCGCCGCCGCGGCCAGTTCGGCCACCGGGTTGATCGTGCCCAGCACGTTCGACATCTGGGTCACGGCGAAGACGCGGGTGCGCTCCGAAAGCAGGGTTTCGAAGGCGTCCAGGTCGAGCCGCCCCTCGTCCGTCAGGGGCACGGCCTTCAGGCGCGCCCCGGTGCGCGCGGCCACCAGCTGCCAGGGCACCAGGTTGGCGTGGTGCTCCATCTCGGTGACCAGGATCTCGTCGCCCTCCCGCAGGCGCTCGAGCCCCCAGGCGTAGGCCACCAGATTGAGGGCTTCGGTGGCGTTGCGCACGAAAACGATTTCGTCGAGGTCGGCGTCCAGGAATCCGGCCAGCTGCGCCCGGGCGTGCTCGTAGGCGTCGGTGGCGCGCTGGGAGAGCGCGTAGGCGCCGCGGTGGACGTTGGCGTGGTCGTGTTTGTAGTAGTGCGCGATCGCGTCGATGACCGCGCGTGGTTTCTGGCTGCTGGCGGCGGAGTCGAGAAAGACCAGGCCGGGGTTGTGGCCGAAGATGGGGAAGTCCCGCTTGACCTCCAGGGGGTCGAACATGCGCGTCACCTCGCTAGACAGTCTAAGCCCGCACCGGAGGGTGCGGGCCGTGGGCTTCAGGCGTCGCGGAGCCGCCCTTCGATGATGCCGGCGATGTGGTGGCGCAGCTTCTCGAGCGGCACCCGCCCCAGCACCTCTTCCAGGAAGGCGGCGACGAGCAGCTGCTGCGCCTGGACGCGGGGGAGGCCGCGGGTGGCCAGGTAAAAGAGCTGTTCCTCGTCCACCGGCGCGGTGGAGGAGCCGTGGCTGCAGCGCACGTCGTTGGCGGCGATCTCCAGCTGCGGCACGCTCTCGGCCCGGGCCTCGCGGCTGAGCAGCAGGTTGCGGTTGGTCTGGTAGGCGTCGGTCTTCTGCGCCGTGGGCTCGAGCTGGATCAGCCCCTGGTAAACGACCCGCCCGTTCGCCGTCGCCGCGCCCTTGTAGTAGACGTCGGAACGCGCCTGGGCGCTCACGTGGTGCTGGGTGGTGTAGTGGTCGAGGTGCTGGCCGGCGCCGGCGAAGTAGACCCCCAGCATCTCGGAGTCGGCGCCGGGCCCCACCAGCTCGCTGGCCACCTCGGTGCGGGCCAGCGTGCCCCCGAGGTTGACGGCCAGGTCGAGCAGCACCGCGTCCTTCTCGAGCAGCGCCCGCTGGCGGTGGAAGTGGCGCACCCCCGCGCCCCAGGTCTGCACCCCCGCGTGGCGCAGGCGCGCGCCGGGTCTGAGGAGCAGCTCGCCGGTGGCCACGTGGGTGCGCGCGTGCGCCTCCGAGAGGTATTCCTCGATGAAGGTCGCCTCGGCGTTGTCGTCGAGCACGATCAGCGTACGGCTGAGGCTCAGCTTTCCGGGGTGGGAGGCGTAGTGGAAGACGCCGATCGGGGCCTCGAGCGTCACCCCGGCGGGCACGTAGACGAAGGCGCCGTAGCCCCACAGCGCCGCGTTCAGCGCCGCCAGCTTGTCCTCGGGTCCCTGCAGGCTGGTCTCGGTGACCGCCTGGTAGAGCGCGCCTTCCACGTGCTCGCCGTGGCGCTCCAGCGCGCCGGCCAGGTCGCTGAGGACCACGCCCTTGGCGCTCAGCTCGGCGGGCAGGTGGGCGTAGACGAGGCGGCCGTCCTCGAAGACCAGCGCGGCCTCGGCGTCGCTTTCGGCCAGCCGCTCGCGCACCGCGCGCGGCAGCGCGTCACGCTCCCGCAGCTCGGCGGGGCGCACCTCCTCGAGTTCGAGGTCGAACCAGGCGGGGTCCAGGTCGGTGTAGCGCCAGGCCTCGTTCTTGCGGGTGGGCCAGTCCAGCCGTTCGAAGATCCGCCAGGCGCGTTCGCGCGCGCCGCGCAGCCAGTCCGGCTCGCCCCGGCGCTCGGCGCGGCGGTGCAGGTTTTCCAGCGAAAGGGTGGTCACGGTCTCGTTCATCTAGCCCACCGACCCTTCCATCTCGAGCTCGATCAGACGGTTGAGCTCGACGGCGAACTCGAGCGGCAGCTCCTTGGCGACCGGCTCGATGAAGCCGCGCACGATCAGCGCCGCCGCCTCGTCTTCGGGGATGCCGCGGGTGGTCAGGTAGAAGATCTGGTCGTCGGCCAGCCGGCTCACCGTGGCCTCGTGCCCCACGCTGGCGGTCTCGCTGGCGATCTCCATGTAGGGGTAGGTGTCGGTCTTCGAGGCCTCGTTGATGAGCAGCGCGTCGCACTCGACGTTCACCTTGGCGCGCTCGGCCTTCTGGGGCACCTTGATGAGGCCGCGGTAGCTGCTGCGCCCTTCGCCCTTGGAGATCGACTTGGAGACGATCGACCCCGAGGTGTCGGGCGCGGCGAAGATCAGCTTGCCGCCGGTGTCGAGGTGCTGGCCGTCACCGGCGAAGGCGATGGAGAGAATCTCGCTGCGGGCGCCGCGGCCCTTCAGGACCGAGGAAGGGTACTTCATCGTCACCTTGGAGCCCAGGTTGCCGTCGAGCCACATGTGGTAGGCGTTCTCGTGCACCAACGCCCGCTGGGTGACCAGGTTGTACATGTTCACCGGCCAGTTCTGGATCGTGGTGTAGCGGCTCTCGGCCCCTTCCAGGACCACGATCTCGATCACGCCGGTGTGCAGCGCCTCGGTGGTGTAGATGGGCGCGGTGCAGCCCTCGATGTAGTGGGCCTTGGCGCCCTTGTCGATGATGATCAGGGTGCGCTCGAACTGGCCGAAGCCCTCGGTGTTGACGCGGAAGTAGGCCTGCAGCGGCACCTCCACGTCCACCCCCGGGGGCACGTAGACGAAGGAGCCGCCGGAGAAGAGCGCCGAGTTGAGGGCGGCGAACTTGTTGTCGCTGGGGGGCACGACCTTGGCGAAGTAGCGGCGGAACAGCTCTTCGTGTTCCTTGACGCCGTCCTCGATCGACTTGAAGATCACGCCCTTCTTCTCGAGCTCCTCCTTGATGGAGTGGTAGACCATCTCGGAGTCGTACTGGGCGCCCACGCCGGCGAGGACCTTCTGCTCGGCCTCGGGAATGCCCAGCTTCTCGTAGGTGCGGCGGATCTCGTCGGGGACCTCGTCCCAGCTGCGGCGCTCGCCCTCTACCGGCGGCTTGACGTAGTAGTAGAAGTCGTCCATCTGCCGGCGCAGCTCGCTCAGGTCGGGGCCCCAGGTGGGCCAGGGCTTGGCGAAGTAGGTCTCCAGCGCCTTCAGGCGGAACTCGAGCAGCCACTCGGGCTCGCCCTTGGCCCGGGAGATCGCCCGCACGACGTCCTCGGAGAGCCCCTTGAGCTTCAGCTCGGGCTCGACGTCGTCGGCGAACCCCCATTTGTAGTCCTCGGCGATGTGCTTCAGATCGGCTTCGCTCATGCGGCCTCCTAGGCGCCCACTTCTTCCTTCAGCCAGTCGTAGCCGCGCTCCTCCAGCTCGAGCGCCAGCTCGCGGTCGCCGGTCTTGACGATGCGGCCGTCCATCATCACGTGCACCACGTCGGGGACGATGTAGTTGAGCAGGCGCTGGTAGTGGGTGATCACCAGCGCGCCGAACTCGGGGCCGCGCATGGCGTTCACCCCCTTGGCCACCACCTTGAGGGCGTCGATGTCGAGGCCCGAGTCGGTCTCGTCGAGGATGGCGTAGCTGGGCTCGAGCACCATCAGCTGCAGGATCTCGTTGCGCTTCTTCTCGCCGCCCGAGAAGCCCTCGTTGAGGTAGCGGGTCACGTAGGCCTCGTCCCACTCGAGCACCTCGATGGCGCGCTGCAGCTTGCCGTAGAACTCGGTGAGCGGCACCTCCTTGCCGTGGCGGGCCTGCAGCGCCAGCCGCAGGAAGTTGGCGATCGTCACCCCCGGCACCTCGACGGGGTACTGGAAGGCGAGGAAGAGCCCCTTGCGGGCGCGCTCGTCGGGTTCGAGCTCGGCGACGTCCTCGCCGTCGAGCAGGATTTGCCCCTTGACCACTTGGTAGCCGGGATCGCCGGCGATGACCTTCCCCAGGGTGCTCTTACCGGCTCCGTTCGGCCCCATGAGGGCATGCACCTCGCCGCGGGGGAGGGTGAGGTTGACCCCTTTGAGGATGGGGGTGTCTTCGACGTTGACCCAGAGGTCACGGATTTCGAGTGTCTTCGTCATGCTTCCTCCATGCTGCGGCCGCTACAATCCCGACCGATACACTCAGGATTATAGCGGCCGTGCCCTCCGAGCACAAGGCCCGGCTAGCGCTCCTCGACCAGCACGTACCCCTTGGCCTCCATGCAGTCGGTGACGTAGCCGCGTATAAAGGTGTCCCGGTAGTCCTCGTAGGCGTCATGCACCGCGTCGTCGGCCGCCTCCTCCACGCGTCGCTCCAGCTCGTAGGGGGTGCCGAAGGGCACGTCGACGTAGACGCGGAAGGCGGCGAGCGGCGGAACGGTCTCGGCGAAGCGCGCCTGGGCCTGGTAGCGGCAGACCTCCAGGTCGCGGTCGCGCTCGCTGCTGGTGGCGCCCGGCTTGTACCAGACCCGCGGCGCGCAGGAAACCAGCAGCGTCAGCAGGGCCAGGAAGAGCAGACCGGTTCGTTTCATGCGGACCTCCTCTTCAGGTTACCCGACCCGCTCGAGCGCCTGCTCGAGGTCGCGTTTCAGGGCCTCCGCCGGCTCCAGCCCGGCGAAGAGCCGCACCAGCCCCGGCGGGAAGCCGTAGGCCGCCCGCACCCGTGGCTGGGCCGCCAGCGGCAGCACCAACGACTCGTGCCCGCCCCAGCTCACGCCGATGGCGAAGCGCTCGAGCGCGTCGGCGAAAGCGCGCGCCTCCGTCTCGCCCGCCAGCTCCACCGCGAAGAGCCCGCCCGTCCCCTCGAGGTAGCGCCGCGCCAGCTCGCGCTGCGGATGGCCCTCGAGGCCGGGGTGCAGGACCCGCCGCACCTTGGGGTGGGCCTCCAGGTAGCGGGCCAGCTCCAGCGCCGTCGCCCGGTGGCGCTCGAGCCGCAGCTCCAGCGTCCGCAGGCCGCGCACGAGCAGCCAGGCCTCCCAGGGGGCCAGCTTGCCGCCCAGGAAGACGGTTCCCAGCGAGCGCACCTCGTTCAGCAGCTTTCCGGGACCCGCCACCGCCCCCGCCACCACGTCCGAGTGCCCCGAGAAGTACTTGGAGGCGGAGTGCACCACCAGATCCACCCCGAAACGCGCCGGGCGCAGGTAGACCCCGGCGCCGTAGGTGTTGTCGGCGACCGTGAGCACGCCCGCGGCGCGCGCCGCGGTGGTGAGCGGGCTCAGGTCCTGCAGCTCGAAGGTGTACGAGGTGGGCGACTCCAGCAGCAGCATCCGCGCCCCGGGCAGCGCGGCCACGAGGGCTCCGGTGTCGCTTCCGGGAACGAAGTCCACCTCGACCCCGAACTTGGGCAGCAGCTTGGTGAGCATCCCGTAGGTGCCGGCGTAGACGGGGGTGGCGACCACCACCCGGTCGCCGGCCTTCAGGAAGGTGAAGAGCACCGCAGCCATCGCCGCGTTGCCGCTGGCGAAGGCGAGGGCGTCCTCGGTGCCCTCCAGCGCGGCCACCTTCTCCTCGAAGACGCGCACCGTGGGGTTGCCGATGCGGGTGTAGACGGGCCGGTCGCCGCCCTTCATGGCCGCTTCGAACGCGGCCGTCGTCGCGAAGGCGAAGAGTGAGTTCTGGAACACCGGCGGGACGACCTCACCGAAAGACGTGAGCGGGGGTTCGTGCAGCAGGTCGCTAGGGTCCATGCCTCAGGATACCGCCGCGTTCAACCCTGCGCCGCGGCCACGCGGTTCTTGCCCGCGTGCTTCGCGCGGTAGAGCGCCCGGTCGGCGCGGGCGAGGAGCTCGCTGGTGCTGTTCAGCCACCCGGTCTCCACGACCCCGAAGCTGGCCGTGGCCGGCGGACCGTCGTCGCTGGGGGCCTCCAGGGCGCGGCGCAGGCGCTCGGCGAGCTGCAGGGCTTCTTCGAGCCCGACGCCGGGCAGGAGCACCGCGAACTCCTCGCCGCCCAGCCGCCCCAGACGGTCTTCCTCGCGCAGGTTGTGGAGGGTGCGCTGCACGCTGCGCATCAGCACCCGGTCCCCCGTGGGGTGACCGTAGGTGTCGTTGATCTGCTTGAAGTTGTCGAGGTCGAAGAGGATCAGCGACCCCGTCCGCCCGCTCTGCAGCAGCGCCTCGGCTTCTTCGAGGAAGCGGCGCCGCGAGAGGCAGCCGGTGAGCGCGTCGGTGTCGACGAGCTTCTGCATCTGGCGCGCCTGGGCGCGGTCGGCCTCGGCGCGGAGGCCGAAGGCGACGAGCACCCGCGAGACCCAGAGGTAGCCGAGGTTGGAGAGCAGGATCTGCAGGGTGTCGTTGATCTGCTCCCCGCGCAGCGGGCCGTGGGCGCGCCCCAGTTGCAGCGCGACCAGGCCGCCGAGCAGGAGCACGACGTAGTAGCGCCAGGCGAAGGCGTAGGCCTGCTTGGGCGGGAAGAGCACGTAGGCCAGCAGGTAGACGAGGCCGCCCCACAAGAGCGGCGGCCAGACGCCTGCGCCGTGGCCGATGCCGTGCAGGTTGAGCCAGGTCATGACCAGGAAGAACAAAGCCGTGATCGCAAGCGCGAAGCGCTCGACCCAGCGGGTGGGCGCGCCCACGGCGACCGCGAAGGCCACGACGACGAGCAGCGCGGCGTAGACGAGCAGCAGCTCGTTCTCGCGGGTGGGGTGGGTGAGGACGACGTAGCCGATGACGAGCGAAAACGTTCCGGCCAGGGCGAGGCCGAAGTACACCCCGCGCTTGAGTCGGTCGATCGGGTCGCGTTCGGGCATCGGTTCTCCCAACGCTAGCACAGCCGCGCCCGCGAAAATGGGCGCGGGCCCACCGAGGCGCGCGCAGGGCCGGTTTGGCGAGCGGCGCGTGTCTTCCTATGGCGGCCGCGGACCGCGCCCGGGCGTGAGCGGGGGGCTGCATGTGGCTCGATGATGGGGGTGGCGCCGACGCTTTGGGGCCCCGTTTTCGGTGGCCGCGGTGCTCGTGGCCGACCTGGGCGTCGAGCCCCCGCGCTTGGATGCGCGCGGGCGCCTGCTCGACGACGTGCCCCTGGGCTTCAACCCGGCGATGGCCCACCTGGGCAACCGGCGCTGCTTTGAGCCGCTCCCCCCGCGGCGGGCGGACGGTGGCGTTCTGGGGCGCGGGGGTGCTGGTGCCGTGGCAGCGGCCCGGGCTGGCGCTGCGGTGCAACCACCTCGCGCTCGCCATCCAGCGGTTCTTCACCGTGCGGATCTACGCGGGGGCGCAGGTGAACTTCTCGCCCGGCATGCTCTACCACGTCCTCTACGAACCTCCCGAAGTCTCCGGCTCCATGGACGTGAGCCCCTTCCTGATCCTCGCGCCCAGCTTCTACCTGGGGTTCCTCTTCGATTAAGCGGTATCCTGCGTACATGCTCCTGGCCATCGACGTCGGCAACACCGCGACCATTCTGGGCTTGTGGGACGGGAAGCGGCTGCTCGAGCGCTGGAGGATAGCCACCGATCCGATGCGTATGGAAAGCGAGTACGTCGCGCTGCTGCGCCAGCTCTTCGACCTCTCCGACCTGGACGCCCCCGACGCCGCCATCGTTTCCAGCGTGGTGCCCCCGGTCGAGCACGAGATCGAACTCGCCCTGGCGCGGCTCTTCGCGCTCCGTCCGCTGCTCGTCGACGCCGGCAGCGCCGGCCTGACCGTCGACCTCGCAAACCCCGCCGAGGTGGGCGCGGACCGCCTGGTCAATGCCGTGGCCGCGCTGGACTACGAAGACCCCCGGGGCCGCTACGTCGTCGTCGACTTCGGGACGGCCACCACCTTCGACCTGGTCGAGGCGCCGAACGTCTACCGCGGCGGGGCCATCGCCCCCGGTCCCCGCACCGCCGCCGAGGCGCTGTCGCTGCGCACCGCCAAGCTGCCCAGGGTCGACCTCGCGCATCCGCCCGCGCGGGCCGTGGGGCGCTCGACTGCCGACGCCCTGCGGTCGGGGTTGATCCTCGGCTACGCCTCCCTCGTCGACGGCATGGTGCGGCGGTTCCTCGCCGAGGCGGGGGAGGCCCGGGTGATCGCCACCGGCGGGTTCGCCCGCACCGTCGAACGCGTCTGCGAGACCCTGGACGTGGTGGACGACGACCTCACCCTAAAGGGTCTCCGCATCATCTGGGAAAAACGCGCGTAGCACCGCGGCGCCGCCGAGCAGGATCCACATCGCCAGGTAGAAGCCGAAGAGGGCCAGCAGGAAGCCGGCCAGCGGGCCGTAGATCGACTCGTAACGGGTGCGGGAGATCAGCCCCGGCAGCAGCCGCGAGAGCCCGGTCCAAGCGCTCGAGGCCAGGAAGGCGGCGCCCAGGGCGTGGAGCGAGTCCGGCGGCGGGTAGGGAAGGAAGCGGTAGATCACGAAGAAGGCCAGCAGCGTGGCCAGCCACGGCAGCGAACCCATGACGAAGCCGCGCCAGGGGCCGTCGGGAAGGTAGGGGAGCACCATCGTCACCGCCAGGCTGGCGAGGCTGAAGAGCAGCAGCGCGAGCCCCAGCAAGAGCGGCGCCACCAGCCCCAGCAGCCGACCGCGCCAGCCGGGACCGCGCCCCCCGAAGATCAGCGAGAGCGCGTAGGAGAGGGCGGCGAAGAAGTTGCTCGCGGTCCAGCCGAGGACGAGCACCGAGGTCAGGGTGGCGCTGGCCGCGCCCTTGCGCAGGGCCTGGGTGACGGTCTCGCCCACCGAGGCGGAGGTGGGGAAGAGGTTCTGGGCCAGGTGCTCGATCTGCAGCATGAAGGCCTGCTCCAGGTCGGGCCGGCTTTCCAGCATCAGGCCGAAGACGCCGACGATGAGCAGCAGCAGCGGCAGCAGGCTGAACAGCGCGTAGTAGGCCAGCGAGGCCGCGAAGAAGGGGACGTGCGCCTGCCCGTAGACGCGCACCAGGCGCGCGGCGAAGCGGCGCAGTCCCGCGGTGCGCACCTTAGCCGCGCACCTGCCCGTCGCCGAACGCCACGAACTTGGTCGTGGTCAGTTCGCGCAGCCCCATGGGCCCGTAAGCGTGCAGCTTGGTGGTCGAGATGCCGATCTCCGCCCCCAGTCCCAGCTGGAATCCGTCGTTGAAGCGGGGGCTGGCGTTCGTAAGCACCAGACTGGCGTCGACTTCGCGCAGGAAGCGGCGGGCGCGGGCGTAGTGCTCGGTGACGATCACCTCGGTATGGTGGGACCCGTAGCGGGCGATGTGCTCGAGCGCTTCGTCCAGATCCTCCACCACCTTGACCGCGAGGATCAGGTCCAGAAACTCGCGCCCCCAGTCGTCCGCGCTCGCGGGTTTGGCGTTTTTCAGGTAGGGAAGGGCGTTTTCGTGGGCGCGCAGCTCCACCCCGGATTCGACCATGCGTGCCTCCAGCCGCGGCAGGAAGTCGGCGGCCACGGCCCGGTGCACCAGCAGCGCCTCCAGCGCGTTGCAGACGCCAGGGCGCTGCACCTTGCCGTTGTGGGCGATGCGCAGGGCCATGTCCAGGTTGGCGTCCTCGTCCACGTAGAGGTGGTTCACCCCCTTGGCGTGGTAGAGCACCGGCATGCGCGCGTGTTCCGCGACCAGCCGGATCAGGCCCTCGCCCCCCCGGGGAATGATCAGGTCGATCAGCTCATCGAGCTGCAGCATCTCCAGCACCGCCGCGCGGTCCGTGACCCCTACGAGCTGCACGGCCTCGGGCGGCAGCCCGTTCTCCCGCAGCGCTTCCTGAAAGAGGCGCACGAGCAGGGTGTTGGAGCGCAGCGCCTCCTTGCCGCCCCGCAGAACGATGGCGTTGCCGGCCTTGAGGCTCAACCCGGCCGCCTCCACGGTGGCGCCGGGGCGCGATTCGTAGATGAAGCCGATGACCCCCAGGGGGATGCGCATCCGGCCCACCTGCAGGCCGTTCGGCAGCGTGCGCATCTCGCTGATCTCGCCGACGGGGTCGGGCATAGCGGCCACCTGGGCCAGGCCCTTCCTGAGGTCGGCCAGGGTGCGCTCGTCGAGGCCCAGCCGCCCCAGCTTGGGGCCGGTGAGGCCCGCTTTCTCGGCCGCGGCGAGGTCGGCGGCGTTGGCCTCCAGGATCTCGTCCCGTCGTTCGTCCAAAAGCTCGGCCAGGCGCAACAGCGCCCGCTCCTTGGCCGCGCCGCTGACGGCCTGCATGTTGCGGGCGGCCGCGCGGGCCGCTCGGGCGAGCTCGAGCACGGTTTCGCGTACGTCGCTCATGTACCCACGATACCGCGCGCCGACGCTCAGCGGTCTTCCAGGAGCACGAAGTGGTCGCGGTGAATCGCTTCCTCCGGGGCATCGCGCCCCAGCAGCGCGGCCAGCTCCCGCGAGGGCCGGCCGGCCGCACGTCGCAGGTCCTGATGGTCGAAGTTGCACAGGCCCACGCCCACCAGCCGCCCCTCGGGGTCGAGGACGCGCACCGGGCTTCCCGCGGCGAAGCGGCCGTGCACCTCGCGCACGCCGACGGTCAGCAGCGAGCGCCCCCGTTCGCGCAGCGCCTTCGCCGCCCCCGCATCGACGACGAGGGTGCCTTCGTGGCGCGAGAGCTGCGCCAGCCAGAGGCGTTCGCCACCGAAGCGCCGCTCGCGGGCGCGGAACAGGGTGCCGATCTCCGCCCCCGCCAGCGCCTCTTCCAGCACGCCGCGGCGGCGTCCCGGCAGCAGCCACAAGGGGACGCCGGCGTCGAGCGCCATCTTCGCCGCCAGCAGCTTGCTTTTCATGCCGCCGCGCCCGGCGCTGCCGGGGCGGTCCGAGGCCATGGCCAGCACCTCGGGGGTGACGGCGTTGAGCTCGCGCACCGGACGGGCCTCGGGGTCGAGGCGCGGGTCGCGTTCGAAGAGCGCCTCGGCCTCCGAAAGCACGAGCAGCGCATCCGCCCCCAGCAGCCCGGCCACCCGGGCCGCCAGCTGGTCGTTGTCGCCGAACTGGATCTCCTCGGTCATCACGGTGTCGTTCTCGTTGATCACCGGCACCACGCCCCAGCCCAGCAGCCGTTCCAGGGTGGCGCGGGCGTTGAGGTAGCGGCGGCGGTCGGTCAGGTCCTCCGCGGTCAGGAGGACCTGGGCGGTGCCGAGGCCGTGGGCGGCCAGGGCCTCCTGCCAGGCGCGCATTAGTTCGGGCTGGCCCACCGCCGCCGCCGCCTGCAGCTCGGCCAGCGTCTCCGGCTTCTGGGCGAGGCGGGGGGCGGCCGCGGCGATGGCGCCGCTCGAGACCAGCAGCACCCCGCGACCGTGGGCGAGGGTCGCCAGGCCGCGCCCCAGATCGGCGAGGCGATCGGGGTCGAGCCCCCGTTCGCCGGCGATGACGGCGCTGCCCACCTTGACGACGATGCGGCGGGCGCGGGCGAGCAACTCGGCGCGTTTCACGAAAAAGAGTCTATACCGATCGCGGCCGGCGGTCAGTCCGCCGCCACCCCGATCCTCTCGGCGATCTCGGGGATGCGGCGCAGGAAGGCGCCGGTGGGGCTGTCCGGGTGGCGGGCCACCTCCTCGGGGGTGCCCGCGGCCACCAGGTAGCCGCCGCGCTGGCCGCCCTCGGGACCGAGGTCCAGGATCCAGTCGGCCGTCTTGATGACGTCGAGGTTATGCTCGATCACCAGCACGCTGTTGCCCTTGTCCACCAGCCGGTGCAGCACCTCGAGCAGCTTCTTGACGTCGTCGAAGTGTAGCCCGGTGGTGGGCTCGTCGAGGATGTAGAGCGTCTTGCCGGTGGCCTTGCGCCCCAGCTCGGTGGCCAGCTTGATGCGCTGGGCCTCGCCGCCCGAGAGGGTGGGGGAGGGCTGGCCCAGCTTCATGTAGCCGAGGCCGACGTCCATCATCAGCTGCAGCTTGCGCTTGATGCCGGGGTGGTGCTGGAAGAACTCCAGCGCCTCCTCCACGGTCATGTCGAGCACGTCGGCGATCGTCTTGCCGCGCAGCTTCACCTCGAGCGTCTCCTTGTTGTAGCGCCGGCCCTTGCAGACCTCACAGGGAACGTAGATGTCGGGCAGGAAGAGCATCTCGATCTTGACCGTGCCGTCGCCGCGGCAGGCCTCGCAGCGCCCCCCCTTGACGTTGAAGCTGAAGCGTCCGGGCGCGTAGCCGCGCTTGCGCGCCTCGGGGCTCTTGGCGAACATGTCGCGGATCTCGTCGAAGACCCCGGTGTAGGTGGCGGGGTTGGAGCGCGGGGTGCGGCCGATGGGGCTCTGGTCGATCTCGATCACCTTGTCCAGGTGCTCGACGCCCTCGATGCGGTCGTGCCGACCGGGGATCGCCTTGGAGCGCATGATCTGGCGCGAGAGCGCGGCGTAGAGGATGTCGTGCATCAGAGTGCTTTTACCCGAGCCCGAAGGACCGGCGATGACCACGAAGCGCCCCAGGGGGATCTCCACGTCCAGGTTCTTGAGGTTGTGTTCGCGGGCGCCGCGGACGATCAGCACCTTGCCGGCGCCCTTACGGCGCTCGCTGGGCACAGGGATGTGCTTTTCGCCCCTCAGGTAGGCGCCGGTGAGGCTCCCCTTGTGGGCCGCGATCTGCTCGGGGGTGCCCTCGGCCACGACCTGGCCGCCGTGGATGCCGGCGCCGGGTCCCATGTCCACCATCCAGTCGGCGGCGTGCATGGTTTCCTCGTCGTGCTCCACCACGATCAGGGTGTTGCCCAGGTCGCGCAGCTTCTTGAGGGTGCCGATCAGGCGCTGGTTGTCGCGCGGGTGCAGCCCGATCGAGGGTTCGTCGAGGACGTAGAGAACGCCGGTGAGGCCGCTGCCCACCTGGGTGGCCAGGCGGATCCGCTGGGCCTCGCCGCCCGAGAGGGTGTTGGCCGCGCGGTCGAGGGAGAGGTACTCGAGCCCCACGTCGGCCAGGAAGCCGAGCCGCGCGGAGACCTCGCGTAGGATCGGCCGCGCGATCTGCAGTTGGTACTCGCTCAGCTTCTCCGGCAGTTCGCGGAAGAAGGCGAGGGCGTCGCGCACGGCCATGGCCGAGACCTCGGCGATGGAAAGCCCCGCCACCTTCACGGCCAGCACCTCGGGTTTGTAGCGGGTTCCGCCGCAGGCGGCGCAGGCGTTCAGGCTCATGTAGCCCTCCAGCCAGTCGCGCATCCCCTCCGACTCCACCTCCTTGTAGCGGCGCTTGAGCCAGGGGATCACGCCCTCATAGGTCACCTCGAGGCGCATCGTCTCGCGCCCGCCGCGACGAAAGACGACCTCAAAGGGTTCGTCGAGGCCGTAGAGGACGGCCTGCTGGTGCTCGGGGGCGAGGTCCTTGAAGGGCGTCTTCATGTCGAAGCCCAGGTGCTCCGCCAGCGCCCGCGCCCGGTCCCACATGTGGCTGACCTGGCTGCCCCGCCCCTTGGCCCAGGGCTGGATCGCCCCTTCGGCGAGCGAGAGCGCGGGGTTGACGACCAGCTCGGGGTCGAACTCGAGGCTGTAGCCGAGGCCGCTGCAGACCTCGCAGGCGCCGTAGGGCGAGTTGAACGAGAAGATGCGCGGTTCCAGCTCCTCGAGCACCGCGCCGTGCTCGGGGCAGGCGAACTTCTCGGAGAACAGCTGCTCCTCCTCGCCGCCCTCGCGCAGGAAGACGACGCGCAGCAGACCGTCGCCGCGCAAGAGCGCCAGCTCCACCGACTCGGCGATGCGGCCGCGCTCTTCTTCGGTGAGGGTGACCCGGTCGACGACCAGGTCGATGTCGTGGGTCTCGTAACGGTTCAGCTCGCGCGCCTGCGCCTCTTCCAGGCGCACGATCTCGCCGTCGAGGCGGACGCGGGCGTAGCCCTCCTTGAGCAGCTGCTGGAAGAGCTTCCTGTACTCGCCCTTGCGCCCCCGCACCAGCGGCGCCATCAGGATGGCCTTGGTGCCCTCGGGCTCTTCGAGCAGGCGGTCGGTGATCTCGCTCGCCGAGCTGCGCTCGATCTTGCGGCCGCAGACCGGGCAGTGGGCCTCGCCGGCGCGGGCGAAGAGGAGGCGCAGGTAGTCGTGGATCTCGGTCACCGTGCCCACGGTGGAGCGCGGGTTGTGCGAGGTCGTTTTCTGATCGATGGAGATCGCCGGGCTGAGGCCCTCGATGTGCTCCACGTCGGGCTTGTCCATCACGCCCAGGAACTGGCGGGCGTAGGACGAGAGGCTTTCGACGTAGCGACGCTGACCTTCGGCGTAGATGGTGTCGAAGGCCAGCGTGCTTTTTCCGGAACCCGAAACGCCGGTGATGACGATGAATTTTCCGCGGGGCAGCTCCAGGGAAATGTTTTTCAGGTTGTGCTCGCGCGCACCCTTGATGACGATTCGGTCCATCCGAACGATTTTACCACCTGCGGGCGCGCAGGTGAAGCGGGCGCGGGCGGCCGCCTCGGCCCGGGCAGGGAAGCGGTTCCTGCCGCGGCCAACCCGTCAGGCGGGGCCGGGCCGGGCGCCTCGCGCTTTTCCGCACGCGCCCCGTCGCTGTTCCCGACGAGGTGCGAAGCGGCCCGAGCGGGATTCTTGGAGGCACCTCGCTCCGCTGCCCGTTGCTTGCCCTCCCCGACGACCCGACGCGGCCGGCGAGATCGGGGATCTTGCGGTTACCGCTTCGTTCTTCCGCCGCACCCGGCCAACCGACCCCTGCGACCGGGAGCCGAGGGCGGGCTGTCCTTGCCCCACCCCCCTCTCTACTTCGTCATCCCCGACGGGGCGCGGGGCGCCGGGATCGGGGAGCTTGTTGCGGCTGCGTAGACCGAACGAACCGACGCGCCGTCGTCAACTCCCGTTTTCCCTGCAGCCGATCCCTCGTCCATGCGTGCTCAGACTCGCGCATTAAGATTCCTGGCCTGACCCGTACTTGATCCGGGATCTCGCGGGCCGGGTGGCCCGCTCGTCCGGAATGACGGATAACGACGGTGGGTGGTACGTCGTAGATGGTTCGTAGCAGGTGGGGGTTTCGAAAGAGGAGCGGGGCGCTGCGGGTAGCGGCCGCGAGCCGGCGTCGCGCCGTCGTCCAGCGGAGGAATTCGCCCGAAGTCGTACGGGGCAGAGGCGTCTTTGATCGAAGGCGATCGGTGGATCCCAAAGCGGACCATGCCGTCAACTCAAGCCCAGCAAGAAAAACACCGGCGGCGCGAGCAGCGCCGTCACCAACCCCGCCGCGGCCATGGCGAGCCCGGAGGCGGCCAGCGCCAGCGGCCCTTCTTCGGCGGCGCGGGCGGTGCCGATGCCGTGGCTCGCGGTGCCCAGCGCGGTACCGCGGGCGAGCGGGTCGGCCGCCCCGGCGCGGTCCAGCAGCCAGGGGCCGAGGGCCGCGCCCAGGATGCCCGCGAGGATGATCAGCGGTACGGCCAGCTCGGCGTTCACCCCCAGGCGCGGCGCCAGGTCGACGGTGACCGCCGAGGTGACCGACTTGAGCGCCAGCGCCTTTTGCAGTTCGGGGCCCGCCCCCAGCGCCCGTGCCAGCAGCGGGGTGAGCGTCAGGCTGGCCAGGCTGCCCGCGAAGAGGCCGCCCAGAAAGGGGCGCAGCCGGCCCGCGAGGCGGCCGCGCTCGCGCCAGGCCGTCCAGCCCAGCGCGACCACGGCGGGTTTGAGCAGCCAGACGAGCGGCAGGGTTTCGTTTTGGTAGCGTTCGAGCCCGTACCCGCTAAGCTTGAGCCCCACGATCAGCGCCAGCACCGCAAGCCCCACCGGGTTCAGCAGCGGGTGCGGGCGGGCGCGGTAGACACGCTCGGCGGCGAGGTAGACGAGCACGGTCGCGATCAGCGCCACCGGGTACCCCCCTGCGCCGCGAGCAGCGTGATCAGGGTGCCCAGCAACAACGCCGCCGCCACCGCCGGCGCCTGCGCCCGCAGCAGGTTTTCGAAGGCGAGCACCCCCACGCCCACGGGCACGAAGTAGAGACCGAGACCGCGCAGCAGCGGCCGTGCGGCCGCCTCGACCCGGCGTTCGTCCAGGACCCCCGCGCTCAGCGCGGCGTAGAGCAGCACCATCCCCCAAAGGCTGCCCGAAAGCGGCACCCCGGGCAGCACCCGCGCCAGCCCCTCGCCCAGGGCGTAGAAGACCAGGAGCCAGGCGAAGCCGACCAGCGCGTTCACGGTTCCAGGAGTTCGCGGGCGTGCTCGAGCGCCGTTTCGCTGTACGAGCCCGAGAGCATGCGCGCCAGCTCGCGCACCCGCGCCTCGCCCTCGAGGCGCTCGAGGCGGGCGGAGGTGCCCTCGCGCACGACCCGGTAGTGCACGCCGGCGGCCGCGGCGATCTGCGCCAGGTGGGTGACCACGATCACCTGCCGCTCACCGGCCAGCCGCGCCAGCCGCTCGGCCACGGCCACGGCCACCTCGCCGCCGATGCCCACGTCCACCTCGTCAAAGATCACCGTGGGGGCGTCGGTGCCGGTGTGCAGCGCCAGGGCCAGCATGATGCGGCTCAGCTCGCCGCCGCTCGCCGCCTTTTCCACCGGGGCCGCTTCCAGGTCGGGGCTCGCGGCGAAGAGGAAGCGCACCTCGTCGGCGCCGTGGGGCTGGGGTCGGGGCAGGCGGTCCACCCGGGCGCTGAAGCGGGCGCGCGGCATCCCCAGGGCCCTGAGCTCCGCCTCCACCCGCGGGCCCAGCTCTGCGGCGGCCCGCTCGCGGGCTTCGGAGAGCGCCGCCGCGGCCGCCTCCAGCCGCTCGCCCGCCGCCTGCCGCTGGGCACGCAGCGCCTCCAGACGGTCTTCGGCACCCTCGAGCTCGGCGATCTCGCGGCGCAGCTCGTCCGCGAAGGCGAGCACCGCCGCCAGGTCGCCGCCGTACTTGCGCTCGAGCCGCTGCAGCTCGGCGATGCGCCGCTGCACCGCCTCGAGCCGCTCGGGGTCGGCCTCCAGGTTGGCCGCGTAGGCCTCGGCTTCGCGCACCACGGCCGCCAGCGCCGCCTCGGCCGCCTCCAGATCGGCGGCCAGCGGCTCCAGCTCCGGCGTCAGCCGCGCCGCCTGCCCCAGCTCCCGGCCGGCGGTGCGCAGGCGGTCGAGGGCGTTTTCCTCCGACTCGGCGAGCAGGTCGAGCAGCGCGCCCAGGTGCCGCATCAGCTCGTCGGTGTGGCCCAGGCGCCGGGCCTCGGCCTCGAGGGCCTCGAGCTCGCCCGCTTGCGGGGCGGCCTGTTCGATCTCGTTCAGCTGGAAGCGCAGCACGTCGAGGCGGCGTTCGCGCTCGGCCACCCGGGCCTCGAGCCGCGCCAGCTCTTCCTCGAGCGCGCTCCAGCGCCGGTAGGCGGCTTCGTAAGCCTCCCGCACCTCGGCGTCCACCAGGCGGTCGAGGGTCGCCCGGTGGCGGCTCTTGCGCGTGAGGGCCAGCGCGGCGTGCTGGGTGTGGAGGGTCAGCCGGGGCTCGAGCGCCTGCTGCAGCTCGGCCAGCGTGACCACCTCGCCGTCGACGCGGGGCACGCTGCGCGCAGGGGTGACGCGGCGGCTGTAGGGCCGCCCGTCCACCCAGGCGGTGACGAGCAGGGCCTCGGCGCCGGGGCGGATCAGGCCGGGGTCGGCCTTGGCTCCCAGCAGCAGCCCCAGCGCCCCTACGAGGATCGACTTCCCGGTCCCGGTCTCGCCGGTCAGCACCGTCAGGCCGGGGCCGGGCTCGAGCACGGCCTCGGGCAGGGTGGCGAGGTTCTTGACCTCCAGGCGTTCGAGCATCCCCTCGATTCTAGCGTAGACTGAAAAACGTGGAAACGATCGGCGTGGAGCGGTACCACGAGCTTCTCCGCGAGGGCGCGCTGCCGGTGGACGTGCGGGCCGAGCCCCTCTTCAAGGCCCGGCCCACGCCGGGCGCGGTCAACGTTCCCTGGGCGCGCATCCAGGAGGGCGACCACGACTTACCCAAAGACCGGCCCCTGGTGCTGCTGTGCGAGGTAGGGCAGATGAGCCGGGTGGCGGCGCTCTACCTCGAGGCCGACGGCTACGGCCCCGTCTACGTCCTCGAAGGGGGGCTGCGCGCACTCGACGGGGGCGGCGCGTGAACACCCTGGACCTCGAGCGCCTGGTGCAGGACGCCGAGGCCTGCGTGCGTTGCGGGCTCTGCCTCTCGGTCTGCCCCACCTACCGCGACACCCAGCTGGAGATCCAGAGCCCCCGCGGCCGGGTCATGCTCTACGCGGCCCACGCCCAGGACCAGGTGGACGACCCGCTGGCGGTGCTCGAGGCCGCCTACGACTGCCTCGACTGCCGCGCCTGCCAGACCGTCTGCCCCAACGACGTCAAGCCGGGCGAGGCGGCGCTGGACGCGCGGGTGACCCTGCAGCAGGGCCGGCCGCCCAGCCGCCTGGTGCGGGCGGCGCTGGCCCTCTTCCACTACCCCTTTCTCATCGACCTGGCGAACGTGCTGCTCGTGGCCTACCAGCGGTTGGGTCTGCAGGCGTTGGTGCGGCGGACCAGGCTGCTCGAGCGCCTGGGGCTGGGCAAGCTGCAGTTCGCCGAGTCGCTGCTGCCCGGCCGCCCCGTCCACCCCGCCATGCGCCTCTTCCATCCCCGGCGCGTGCATCCGGACGGCAAGCCCAAGGGGAAGGTGGCCTTCTTCCTGGGTTGCGTGATGAACCTGGTCTTCTCCGAGGCCTCCAAGGCCACCGTCGAGGTCATCCGCCGCAGCGGCTGGGAGGTGGTCATTCCCCGCGAGACCACCTGCTGCGGCGCGCCCCACATCGAGGAAGGCGACTGGTACGGTTTCGAGCGCCTGGCCAAGCAGAACCTCGACCACTACGGCCGCCTCGAGGTGGACTACATCCTCACCGACTGCGCCGCCTGCGGCGCCGAGCTCAAGGGTTACGCCAAGCACTTCGCCGCGGACCCCGTCTACGGCCCCCTGGCCGAGCGCGTGGCCGCCAAGACCCGGATGTTCAGCGAGTTCGTGAACGCCGAGGGGCTGCCCGGCTCCACCCGCTTCCCCTTCGCCACCACCCACCAGCACGCCTGCCACGCCTGCCACGCCCAGGGGGTGAAGGACGAACCCGAGCGGGTGCTCCGTTTCGCCACCGACTACCGCCCGCTCGAGGGCAGCACCGACTGCTGCGGTTCCGCCGGGGTGTACAACCTCACCCACACCGACGCCAGCATGCGCATCCTCGAGCGCAAGATGGCCGGCGTGGCCGACACCGGGGCCGAGGTGCTCACCGTCGAGAACCCGGGCTGCCTCCTGCAGCTCGACCTGGGCGCGCGCCGCTACGGCCCCGAGGTGCGGGTGCGCCACATCGCCGAGGTGGTGCTGGAAGCCATGAACGCGCAAGAAGAACCGCCGCGCTAGGCGGCGGCGGTTTGGCGGCCCCGACGGGACTCGAACCCGCGATCTCCCACGTGACAGGCGGGTGTGTTAACCGACTACACCACGGGGCCCTGCCCCACGCAGTATAGGCGGGCTCCGGCCCGCTGTCAACGCGCTTTTTCGGTCAGAAAGGCCAGCGCGTACTTGTAGCCGAGCGGCCCCAGACCCGCGATCTGGCCCACGGCCGCGGCGGCGGTGACGCTCTGCCTGCGGAAGGGTTCGCGGGCGTGGACGTTGGTGAGGTGGACCTCCACCACCGGCAGCGGCTGGGCGGCGATGGCGTCGAGGAGGGCGTAGCTGTAGTGGGTGAGCGCGGCGGGGTTGAGCACGATGCCCGCAAACCCTTCGCCCTCGGCCTGCTGGATCCACTCGATCAGCTGCCCTTCGTAGTTCGACTGCCGCAGGGTCACGGCCACGTTCAGCTCCGCGGCCCAGGCCTCGATCTGGTCTTCCAGCTCCTCGAGGGTCATGCGCCCGTAGAGCTCGGGCTCGCGGCGGCCGAGCAGGTTCAGGTTGGGTCCGTTGAGCACCAGGATCATGCGCGCCTCCTACCCAGGATACCCCGTCGCGTATCCCTGCCAGGCGGCGAAGGCCGCCCGCAGCGCCGGTTCGGCCACCGCTTGGACGTGCACGTCGCCGGCGGCGTAGGGCACCACCCAGCGGAGGCCGTCTTGACGGCTCTTCTTGTCGCGCGCGATATAGTCCGCGAAGTCGTCCCAGCCGCCCGCGGGGGGCGCGGGCGCGCGCGTCCAGGCCAGCAGCCGCAAGACCGGCTCCGTGAGGTCGTCGCCGCCCAGTTCGCGACCCAAGAGCGCCGCGAAGAGCAGGCCCCAGGCTACCGCGTGGCCGTGGGCCAGGCCGTGGCCGCTCGCCGCCTCCAGCGCGTGGGCGAGGGTGTGGCCCAGGTTCAGCTTCATCCGCTCGCCGCTTTCCCTGAAGTCGCGTTCCACCACGGCGATCTTCACGGCCACGGCGCGGGTCAGGTAGGGCTCCAGCTCGGGGTGGTCGGGGCTCAGCTCCCAGGGGGCGAGCAGCGCCGGGTCGCCCGCGATCAGACCGTGCTTGAAGGCCTCGACCAGCCCCTCGCGGAACCTCGCCTCGGGCAGGCCGGCCAGCGCCTCCAGTTCGGCGTAGACGCCGCGCGGCGGGTGGAAGGCGCCCACCAGGTTCTTGCCTTCGGGCAGGTTCACCCCCGTCTTGCCGCCCACCGCGGCGTCGACCACCGCCAGCGTGGTCGTGGGCCAGGCCCGCCAGGCCAAGCCGCGCAGGTAGCTGGCGGCCACGAAGCCCGCCAGGTCGGTCACGGTGCCGCCCCCCACCGCCCACACCTCGGCGTCGCGGGGGAGGCCGGCCCGCGCCAGTTCCCGCAGCAGCCGCTCGAAGACGGCGAGCCGCTTGCTCGACTCCCCACCCGCGAGCTCGAGGACGAGCCGCGGCCGCGCCGCGGCTTCCAGGCGCCGGGCCAGCGGGGCGACGTTGGGGTCGAAGATCAGCGCCACCGGACCGCGCGGCGTGGGAACGTCGAGACCCCGTCCGATCCAGACCGGGTGGTCGTGCGGGGGGGCGACGTCAAGACGGTTCACGACCGGAGGCCTCCAGTTCCCAGAGTTTTTCGATCAGTTCACGAACGACCTCGCGCGCGGGGCGGCCCTCGGTCGAGGCGTGGAGGTGCGCCTCGCGGTAGACGGCTTCGCGTTCGGCCAGCAGGCGGCGGATCTTTTCGAGCGCGTCCCCTTCGCTGAGCAGGGGGCGCTGCCCGGGTTTGCGCAGCACCCGCGAGTGGATGGTCTCGGGGCTCGCCCACAGCGCCACCACCGGTCCGCGCTCGAGCAACAGCCGGCGGTTTTCGGGGTTGGTGTAGGTGCCCCCGCCCAGCGAGAGCACCAAGTGGTCGCGCTGGACCAGCTCGCGCACCGCCTCGGCCTCCATCTCGCGAAAGGCCGCCTCGCCGATGTAGCGGAAGATGTCGGCCACCGAGAGGCCCGTCTGGCGTTCGATGTAGCGGTCCAGGTCGACGAAGTGCAGCATCAGCTCCTGCGCCAGCTCCCGCCCGATGCGGGTTTTGCCCACGCCCATGAACCCGGTGAGCGTCACCCAGGTCGTGGGGCGCGGCAGGTCGATGCGGGTCATCAGTATTCCCGCACCCGTTCCCGGTAGGCGTCCACGCGCTCGCGGACCTCTTCGAAGGTGTCGCCGCCGAACTTTTCCAGGTAGGCGTCGGCGAGCGCGATGGCCACCACCGCCTCGAGGATCACGCTCGCCGCAGGCACCGCGGTCACGTCCGAGCGCTCGCGCGCGGCGTCCGCGGCCTCGTGCGTCACCACGTCCACGGTGGGCAGGGGCTTCATCAGGGTGGCGATGGGCTTGAGCGCCGCCCGCACCACCAGCTCCTCGCCCGTGGTCATGCCGGCCTCGAGCCCCCCGGCGCGGTTGGTCGTGCGGTACCAGCCGCGTTCTTCCGAGCGGTGGATCGCGTCGTGCACCTCCGAGCCGGACAGCGCCGCGGCCGCGAACCCCTCGCCGATCTCCACCCCCTTGACCGCGGGGATGGACATCGCCATCTGGGCGATGCGGCCGTCGAGTTTGCGGTCGTACTGCACGTAGCTTCCCAGACCCGGCACCAGCCCGCGGTAGCGCACCTCGAGCAGGCCCCCCAGGGTGTCGCCCGCGGCCTTGGCCGCGTCGATGCGGCGCACCGCCTCCTCCTCGGCTTCGGGGTCGGTCATGCGCAGCCGGCTCGCCTCGATGCGCCCGCGAAGGTCCCAGGCGAAGGGCACCCGCGAAGACACGCCACCCAGCATGGGCACGTGGGCCAGGCTCTCCACCCCCAGCAGCTCCAGCAGCTTGTGGGCGACCGCGCCCACGGCCACGCGCATGGCGGTTTCGCGTGCCGAGGCGCGCTCGAGCACGTCGCGCAGGTCCCGGTGCCCGTATTTGATGCCGCCGGACAGGTCGGCGTGCCCCGGCCGCGGCGCGGTGAGCGCGCGCCCCCGCGGCTCGCCGCCCGGTGCGGGGTCCATGATCTCCCGCCAGTTTTTCCAATCGCGGTTCTCGATCACGAGTGTCAGCGGGGCGCCCGTGGTGCGCCCGGCACGCACCCCGGAGGCGAAGACCACCCGGTCGCGCTCGATGGCCATGCGCCGGCCGCGGCCGTACCCCTGCTGGCGCTTGGCGAGCCAGGGGTCCACGTCCTCCACGCTGAGCGGCATCCCCGCGGGAAGGCCGTCCACCACGGCCGTCAATTGCGGTCCGTGAGATTCGCCGGCGGAGAGAAATCTGAGATTCACGTTACCCAGCTTAAAAGGAAACCGCCCCGCTCACAAGGCGGGGCGGTTTGGAGGCGGTGCCTGGGTTACTTCTTCGATTCGGTGGCGGCCGCGGTCGCGTCGTTGATGATGTTGGCGGTGATGACGATCAACAGCTCGTTGTCCTCGTTGTTGACCGTCGTCTGCTTGAAGAGGCTGCCCAGCACCGGGATGTGCATCAGCACCGGCACGCCCTGGGTGGTCTTGTCGCGCTTCGTCTTGATGAGGCCGCCCAGCACCACGGTCTGGCCGTTGTCGAGGCGCAGCGTCGTCTCGGACTTTTGCTTCGAGACGACGTCCACGTCGCCGTCCACCGGGTTGCGCTCCTTGATGTCGGACACTTCCGACTCCACCCGGAGGACGATCTGGCCGTCGGCGGTGATCTGCGGGGTGACCTTGACGATCACGCCGATGTCGTACGGGATCTTTTCGACCTTATCGCCCACGACGCGCTTGATGAAGATCGTGAAACCCGACTGGATGAAGCCGGTCTGGTTGTTCAGGACGGTAATGTTGGAGTCGTTGACGGTGCGCGAGAGGCCCTGCTTCTCGAGCGCCTCGAGCGTGGCCACGATGTTGAGCGAGGCCAGGCTGCGGGTGGCGTCGAAGATCAGCGACAGGCCGTTGTCCACGATGCTGGAGACGATGTTGCCGCCCGAGATCGTGTTCCATTTGAGGCCCAGGTTGCGCACCAGGGTCTGGGTGACTTCCTGGATGCGCACCTGGACGTTCACCTGCTGCACCGGGAAGTCGAGCTTCTTGATCAGCTCCTCGACGAGCTCCAGCTGCTTGGCCGTGCCCGTCACGATCAGGGTGTTGGTGCGGGTGTCGGCCACGATGCTGATCGTGCTCTTTTCGGGAATCGTGGCCTGAACCTGCTGCTCGCCGGCGCCCGCTTCCACCTTGACCTGCGACTGGGCCTGGCGGGCCTGCATGGCCTCGGCCAGCACCTTGGCGGCTTCTTCGGCCTTGGCGTGGGAGAGGCGGAAGGTGCGCTGGAAGATGGGCGGCCCTTCCTCGACCGGAGTGGTGATCTGGCCGAGAATGCGCTGCACCTCCTGCTGCTGCTCGTCGGTACCGCGCACGGCCAGTACCTGCTGCCCGGGTACGACGGTAGCGACGATGCCCTGCACCTCTTTCATCAGGAACTCCGCGATTTTCATGGGGTCGCCGCTGCGGATGGGGTAGAACTTGCGCACGATCGGCTGGACGGCCTCACCGTTTTCCGGCGGAGGCGGCGGCGCGGGCTCGGTTTCGCCGACCACCCGCGCGATCACCTCGGGCGGCGCAACGAGGACGACGTCGTTGTCGAGGAGCACGTAGTCCAGCTTGCCGTCGCTGTAGGTATCGATCAGCAGCTGCCAAAGCTGACGGAAGGGTTTGTCGATCCAGTCGAGGCGCAACGTGATCGGCGGGATCTCCCGCAGCATGGGGGTAAGGTTGACGCTACGGGCCGCGCCGTCGAGCACGGCCTCGAGGGCCATGCCCCCCGGACCGGTGCGCACGGTCACGGGCACGTCGAAGCGCGGGTCGTCGGGGAGCGTTCCGGCCAGCGCCAGGCCGAAGATGAGGACGATCAGGGCCAACAGTCGTTTCATACTCATTCACCGCCTCCAAGTTCGAGCGTAAGGGTGTGGGTGCCGCTGTCGTCGACGAGCAGGACCCGTTCAGCCGTAATGGTCTTGACGAGTACGTTCTTGTCGGGGAAGGTCTGGCCCACGGGCAGGGCCAGGTAGCCGCCGACGGTCTTGAAGATGGCCACGCTCACCGGCCCCAGAGCGACGCCGTCGAGCTGCAGGCCGTACTGGTTGGCCCACTCGATCAATGGGTTGGGCGGCGGCGGAGGCGGCTCGGCCGGCGGTGGGGTCTCTTCCGGTTGCTCGGGTGCGGCGGGTTCGGGTTGCGCGGCCTCGAGCGGGGTCTGCGGCTCGACCTCCTGCGCGAGCGGCGTCAGCTTGACCGGCAGAGTGCCCTGCCCCAGGGCCACCGGGGGCGGCGTGACCGTACCGCCTTCCGGCGTGACCACCTTCGGCAGGGGGATGTTGGCCGGGAGCTCCGGCTCCGGTGCGATCGTCACCGGCTGCTGGTTCTCGGGCACCTCCTGCGGGCGGGCGGCGGCCGGTGCCTTGGGCGGCCGCAGCGGCACGAAGGGGTTGGGCGGCACGCTGGCGCTGGCCAGGACCGCTTTCTGCTGGGCCTTGCCGGTTTCAAGCGGCACCTCCTCGGGTGCCTCGGTGACCAGGAAGGGGATCGGGAGCACCTGCAGCGCGCGTGCGCTGGTGGTGACCGGCGGCGCGGCGGCGGGCTGCGCCGGCGCCTTGGCCTCCGGTTGAGGGGCGGGCTGGCCGGCCTGCGGCGCCGCGGTGGGGCTGAAGAACAGGCTGTACCAGACCGCGACGGCCGCCACCAGCAGGGCCAAGAGAATGAGGATCCGTGTACTCTGGCTCATCTTCATTGCCCGGCCCCTCCTTCCTCGCCGTCCTTGGGCGGGGTGCCCTCGTAGACGTAGACCGTCATGGTCAGGTTCGTGCTAAGGGTGGGGTTCGTGGTCTCGGCGTCGCCGATCGTCATGGCCAGGCCGTCGATCGTGCTGAAGCGGCGCATGGTTTCCAGCCGCTTGAGGAAGACGAACAGCTCGGGGAAGGGCGACTCGAGCGAGAGCGTCACGTTGACCGCCCGTACGTCCTCGACCGGACTGCCCGCCGGCGAGCGCGAGATCGAGCGCAGGGTCACGCCGGTGGCGCTGGCGCGCTGGGAAAGGGCGTCCAGCACCGAGGCGAACTCTTCGCGCGGCGGCAGCGCCTTGAGGAACTCGGCGATCTGGGCCTCGTAGTCGCGGATCGTGGCCTCGAGCTGCGGCTGGGCCCGGCGCGCCGCCAGACCCCGCTGCTTCTGGATCTCGAGGCGGCCGATCTCGTCTTGGAGTTCCTGGATGTGCGTCTGGGCGCTGGTGTACCAGGTGAAGTACCAGGCCCCCGCCGCCAGGAGGCTGAGCACGATCACGATGATCGCGATTTCGCGTTGGCCGATCTTAGCGAGCACTGCGCTCACCCCCCTCGGGCTTGGCGCCGGACTCGGTGATGGCTACGGTGGCGGTGAAGTCGAAACCGCCGTTTTCGTTGAGCGAGCCCTGCTGGAAGTTGATGCCGAAGTTGGGGTTGTCCTCGAAGGCCTGGACGAAGCGGGCCAGCGCGTTCTCGTTGCGGGCCTCGCCCTGCAGGTTGAACTCGACGGCTACCGGCTTGCGGTCGTAAAGGCCCTGCTCCGCGAGGTTGGCCCGGGTTTCCTGGGGTACGAGCCGGGTGTTGACCGAGCGCAGGAAGACCTCGAAGCGGCCGCTGCGGCGGGGGATCTGGTTAATGAAGCGCGCGAGGTTGTCGGACCAGGGGATGAAGCGTGCCTTGATCTCGCGGTCGACGTTGATGATCTTTTCCAGCTCCGCCTTGCGCCGGGTCAGCTCCTGCTGACGCTGAATGTAGGGCTGCAGGGCCTGGACCTCGATCTTGAGCTTGTCGCGCTCGTCCTCGAGCTGGCCGACCTGGTTGCTCACGCTCATGTGGATCATGGCCACGACGGCGAAGACGACGAGGGGGAAGATGATGGCCGTAAGGCGCCACCAGCCGGGCTCCACCCGTTTGCGCAAGCGCTTGGGCAGGAGGTTGAGTTTAATCAAGCGGATCCACCCCCCTCAGGCCCAGACCCACGGGCACCGTGAACTCCGGGGACAGCCGGTGCAGGTCCGAAACGTCGAACTGCGACTCGTTGATCTGGAGCGCGGCCCAGGGGTTCACCGGGTCGAGCTGCAGCCCCAGCGCCTCGCCGAGGATGCCCGGGAGGCCGCGCAGCTTGCTGCCGCCGCCGGAGATGTAGCCCTTGTCGATGTGGATGTCGCCCACCTGGACGCGGAAGAACTCGAGGCTGCGGCGCAGCTCGGTGGTGAAGTCGACCAGAACCGGACGAATGGCGTCGTACATCCGGGCGGGGTTGAAGCGTTCGCGCTCGGCGTCGAAGTCGAGCAGCGATTCCTCGTCCTCGGTGGGGATGGTGGCCAGACCGAAGTCGCGCTTCACCTCCTCGGCGCTGGAAAAATCGAGGCCGAAGGATTTGGAGATGGCCTCGGTGAAGTCGTTGCCCGAGATGTTGAGGTTGCGGTTCATGAGCAGGCGGTTGCCGCGGGTGAGGACCAGGGAGGAAGACTCGGCGCCCACCTCGAGGAAGACCGTGATGGGCTCGTTGCCCTCGTTGCCGCCGCCGTTGAGGTAGTCCTCCACGGTGCGCAGCCCCGCGAAGGGCTTCACGTCGAGGACGACGGGCTCGAGGTTGGCTTCTTTCAGCGTTTCCACGAGCTGGGTGATGGTCTCGAGCCGGGCCGCAGCGATCACGACGTCGAGCTGGCTGTCGTCGGGAACCTCGGAGGGGGGGTCCAAGGGCGCGAAGTCCAGCACGACCTCGTCGATGGGGAAGGGGATGTAGCGCTCGGCTTCCCAGTGGATGGCCTCTTCGAGCTCGCGCTCGCCCATCTTGGGCACCTGGATGATGCGGGTGATGACCGCCAGATTCGACACCCCGGCCACCACGTAGCGCTTGCGGGTCTGCATTTCGGCCAGCATCTCGCGCAGCTCGGCCGCGATCGCACTGGGTTCGACGATGTTACCGCCATGGATCGCGCCGTGCGGCGTCGGGCGGATCGCGTAACCCTTCAGCGTCGGGGGTGACCCGCTGATCTCGACGAGTTTCAGGTTGCCCGCACCTATTTCGAGACCCAACGCCTCGATACGCGGTTGCAACCATCGGTTTAATAGATTTCGCACGCTTCCCCCCTTCAGGACGTTAGGAAGTTTTACTGGCACTCAGTTTATCACAGTATTCATCTTCACGAAGGTCCTTTTCTACCCCTATTTGAGGGGACTGTGAATTCATGCCGAAAGGAGCTCCTGTGTTTTGGCTGCAACGGCTTCAGCAAATTCCTGCGTCGTCGCCTTGCCGCCCAGGTCCGGGGTGCGCGGTCCCGCTTCGAGGACGCGGTCCACGGCCTCTTCGATAACGCGCGCCACACGGGCCTCGCCCAGGTGGTCGAGCATCATCGCCGCCGAAAGGATGGTGGCCGTGGGGTTGGCGATGCCCTTTCCGGCGATGTCGGGCGCCGAGCCGTGCACGGGTTCGAAGATCGCCGCGCGTTCTCCGATGTTGCCAGAAGGGGCGATGCCCAGACCGCCAACCAGGCCCGCGGTGAGGTCGGAGATGATGTCGCCGAAGAGGTTCTCCATAACCAGCACGTCGAACTGGCTGGGGTCACGCACCAACCTCATGGCGCAGGCGTCGACGATGACCTCTTCGATCTCCACCGTGGGGTGGCGCTTCGCGGCGTCGTAGGCGGCCTCGAGGAAGAGCCCGTCCGAAAGCGGCAGCACGTTGGCCTTGTGCACCAGGGCCAGCTGCCCGCGGCGGCGTTCGGCCAGCTCGAGGGCGAACTCAACGATCCGGTACGAGGCGTCGTAGGTGATGACGCGGTCGGCGATGGCCACGCGGCCCCGGGCGTAGCGGCGCTCCTGTTCGACGTACAGACCCTCGGTGTTCTCGCGCACCACGATCAGGTCGGTGCCCGGGGTCGCGCCGGGCACGGGGTGGTACTTGGCCGGGCGCACGTTGGCGAACAGGTCCAGCCGGCGGCGCAGGTAGCGAATCGCGCCGAAGAAGCCCTCGACCTTCTTGGTGGGACTCGTCGCCGCCCCGAACAGGGTGGCGTCGGAACGTTCGATCTTCTCCACCGTTTCTTCGGGCACCGAGGTGCCTATTCGCTCGAAGGTCTCCCAGCCCGCCTCCGCTTCGTCGAAGACGAAGCTCAGTCCGGTGGCTTCGAGCACGGTGCGCGCCGCGGGGATGACTTCGTGGCCGATGCCGTCGCCTTCGATGAGGGTGATCTTGTACACGCGCTTCTCCATAGCTCTCCTTATGTATTCTAGTGGCTTGCTTCAGGCCCGCCGGTTGCGGATGACCCGCTGGGTGGCTTCGGGGAAGAACAACAGCACCGCGATGAACAGGAACGCGTCGCCCGGGCTGATCACTTTCTTGAACCAGGGGAGGGGGATGACGTCCGTTAGGAACCATAACCGCGTGTCCGGCCCAATCAGGTTGTGCACCGCGTCGCTCGAAGTCTGCATGAAGCGCAGGAACCCCTCCAGCCCCGCGGCGATCAGCGCGTCGGCCGAGACCGGCATCTGCCCCCCGTTGGCCGTCATGGCGATGGTGTTCAAGAAGAGCCCGAAGGCCGCGAGCCAGATGGTGCGCAGCTGGCGGTTCTGCCACAGGCCGTAGCCCACCAGCACGACCACCGCGGTCTTGGCGATGGGGGCCGCCAGCTGGGGTGCAATCCAGCCCTTGGCGGTGGACCACGCCAGTCCACCTTCGATCAGCGCCGCGGCGATAAAGGCCCAGGCGGCCTTTAGCTCGATTTCTGCGAAGTCTCGGGCTCGCGCTCCAAAGAGGGCGGCGAGGAAGACTCCAACGAGGGCACTTTCGAGGAATAGAGTCGTAGGAACACCTCCCTGTCGCGCCACGCGGGGTTGGTCTCCCAAATCTCCCGGAAGAGGCGGACGAGCTTGGGGTCGAACTGAATGCCGGCCAGGTCTTCGATTTCGCGCAGAGCGTCTTCGGGCGTCTTGGCCTTTTGATAAGGCCGGCCGGCCGTCATGGCCTCATAGGCGTCCGCCAGACCGACGATGCGGGCCCACAGCGGAATCTCCTGCCCCGCTAGGCCTTCGGGGTAGCCGCGGCCGTCCCAGCGTTCATGGTGGTACTTGATGATGTCGAAGGTCTCGCTCAGGTAGTCGGAGGCGGGCTCGAGCAGGCGCACGCCGTACTCGGGGTGCTTCTTGATGATGTTGTACTCTTCTTCCGTCAGCGAGCCCGGCTTGAAGAGGACGGCGTCGGGGATCCCGATCTTGCCAATGTCGTGGATGCGCGACCCTTTTTCGATGGTGTTGATCTGCGCGGCGTCCAGGCCGTAGGCGCGGGCCAGCGCCGAGGCAATGGCGGTAACGCGTTCGGAGTGGAGGAAGGTGTGGGAGTCCTTGGCGTCGATCGTGTTGGAAAGCAGGTCCACGGTTTTGTTGAACGCTTCGCGCAGTTTGACCACCTCGTCCCAGTGGAACCGGGCGTAGTAGAGGGGGATGAGGAAGAGGATTACGGACCAACCGCCCCAATTACCCAATAGTGGGGGGTTGGACTCGTACATGCGGGCCAGCAAGACTACGACAGGTGACATGATCAAATAGCTAGCCAGTACCCAGCCGTAGTTGTGAAACCAAATATCTCGAATAGGTAGTCCTGTGGATAAATGCACGACTACCGAAACGAGGGAGACGTTCACTATGAACGAAACCGTTGATGCGACAATGATTGCCGCGGCCAGTGATACGTCTACACCCGAAATAGAAACGGGCAGATTTTGCATGACAAACCAGTACGAGGCGGCTGCAGTTGCAACCGTAATACCTGTTTGCAGACGGTTAAACAAATCTTTGTACCATGTATATTCTGGGTCTTTGTATCCTCCGCTAAAGAAGAAAATAAAAACAAGCAGTGGAGCTACCCAGGGTGGAAAAAGCATAACGGCGGACAGCGTAAAAAGATACGAGTGAGAAAAACTTGCAGCGAAGGGCAATTTTACTTCCGTAAGTTGTGCCCATGCTATTAGTGCACCCCAAAAAAGCAGGTCTATTAAATGAACTTGGAGGTTAATATTCAAACTATTGGAAAATAACCATAGCCCATAAATTAGAATAGGAAAAACCACCGCAAGTGTTGCGATGAACAACGAGATCTTTCTAGGCGGCAATGCTATCTTAGCCACGTCAATACTCAATATAAAAGAAATAAGGGGGTTAGTATACCCCCTTTTGGGTGTGTGTTGTTCTAGCGCCAGGCAGTGTGCGCGCCAGCGGAAACGCCAAGGGCCACCAGGCTGAGGATCAGAGTGAACAGCTTCGCGAAAGTCTTCTTCATCGTCATTCCCCCTTCGTAAGGTTCCTTCTTCGGTTGCTTCCTGGGGTTGCCCTTTCGGGTCTTCCCCTTTGCCTGATTTCAGGATAGCATAGGCTGGTATATGTGTCAACTGGAAATAGCAAATATATATTGGGTAAAAAACGTGAGGATACGACAAATCTTCCGAAAAGCATAGTAATAGCATAGTGCTGAAGATTTGCACAGCACCTGCTGTTCCTGAATGGCTTGTGTGTGAAAAAATGTATTGCTCCTGGCAGCGATATCACGCTCACAAGTCAATGAACTTGCAGGAACAAATAGGAACGCTTATCCCCCATTTGGGGGTATTTTACTACACCCAAGCGCGGTATAAAAAGGGTTTGTCCCGCGGGCGGCTCTGTACGGGGCTTACGGCCTTGGTGGCCTGGCTATGATGGGCACATGATCGTGCTTCCCAGCCTGGGTCCGCTGCACCTGACCCAGCCCCGCTACAACGCCGTAAGCCTGCTGCGCCAGATCGAGCACCACCGGCCTGGGGTCGTCTACCTGGCTTCGTACAGCCCCGAAGGCCTCGGGGCCAAGGTCTGGCGGGACCAGCACGACCTCGCGATGTTTGCGCTCGAGCCGTGGGCGGCTCTTAGGGGCGTACTGCTCGTGGCCCTGGGCGATCGTGCGGAGGCCCTGCAAGCCGAAGCCGAGCACTTCCTCGAATACCTGGGCAGCATGCCCCGGGGTGAGGAAGCCAAGCAGCGCTTTGCGGAGGCGGACCGCCAAATCGTCGAATACCTCACCGTGCCGCGCTTGCCGGAGGAGTACGCCTCCGAGGGCTTCCTCTCCGGTCTGCGCGAGCGGTTGCACGTCGTGCGCGAACTCGCGGGGGAAGGGCCCGCTACCGGTTTTCGTGAAGAGCGCATGGCGGCGGTGGCCGCCCGGCTCGCCGAGTTGGATGCAGACGGCTCGGTCGTTCTCGTCGACGTTCTCGACTATCCGGTTCTGCTCGAACACCTTGGGGCGGTCGGTGGTCCGGTTCCCCTCGAGCCCAACGAGGCCGAGCGCGCGCGCGCGGTTATGGATAGGGCCTGGCGCCTCGAGGAAGACGACGCCTGGGGCAACCTGCTCGCCCAACTGATGGAAATCGACGAGGCGGAGGCCCGCTTCCTGGCGGCGCAGGTCTACCTGGCCGCCGGACAAGCCGAGGACGCGGCGCGGCTAATGGAGGAGGTGTCCCGCGGCGACTTCTCGAAGCCGGAATACCTGCCTGGCTATCTGCTTGCCCGGCTGGGGCAGCTCTACGACCTGACCGGGCAACGAGAGCGTGCCCTGAGGGCCTACCGCGGCGTGCTTGCCCTCTCCTGGGCTCCGGCGGAGGCTCGCGAGATTGCCCTGGCGGGTGTTCGGGCGCCTTTCCGCCCCCAACCGGAGGCGGAGATTCGATGAGGCACAGCGTTCCGGCTTAGCACCGGCTGCCCCCAGTGAACAGGTAGGTGGAAACTCCGGATCGTTCGCCCTTCCTCGCGCTGAGAGTTTTGCTGGGTGGAGCTAAGAAGATGCCCGCCTTCGCGGGCATGACGAAGTATGGGGGGCACGACGAAGTATATAGGCGCGACAAAGTGAAAAGCATGGTATGGCGAGGTAGGTCAACGCGGCTCCGGTTCGTCGCTGCTGCGCATACGAAAGTCCCGGTCCACAACGCGGAGATGCCGCTTACGGGACGGGCGCATGTCGAGGCATGCGGATATGGCGATGATATTGCGTCGCGGCGCCTGGCGCCGGCTTATCGGTATTCGTCGCTTCCGCGGCTCGTCTTCGCGCAGGCGGGGGATACGCGGGTCTTGCAGTCAGCGTTAAGATGCCCGCCTTCGCGGGCATGACGGGGTTGATGTAGCGCGTCGTGCAGTGCCAACCATCCAAGATTCGTCACTCCCGCGTAGGCGGGAGTCTTGCGCAGTAACCCCAACGCAACCGACGGTCATCCCCGTTACTCCCGCGATTCGTCCTCGCGAAGGCGGGGAAGGCGGGAGTCTTGCACAGGGCCGCGCTACCCCGGGCGCGGCCCGCGTCACTCCCGCGTAGGCGGGAGTCTTGCAGTTCGCAATGGGTAGCCGCCCACCTTTTGCAGACATGACGAAGTTCGGGATGCAACAAGCTACGTGTGCATGACGAGATTTTGTAAGTATGAAGGGTGACGGTGAAGTGGGGCTCCGTAGAACGGGCGTCAGAGAAGGTCGTATAGGTCCCGCCACCCGGGGTTCATTGCCTCGATTAAGCGCACCTTCCAAGCCCGCTCCCACTTCTTGAGGCGCTTTTCGCGCACAATGGCCGATTCCATACTTGGGTGGCGCTCGTAATACACAAGCCTGTGGACGTGATATTTCCTCGTAAAGGTAGCGCCGATGCCCTCTCTGTGTTCCCATACCCGACGCTTCAGCTCGGAGGTCACGCCGATATAGAGCACGCCGTCCTTCTTGCTTGCGAGGATGTATACGGCCGGTTCCATTTATTTGCTTTGATTATAGGCGCGTACATCCGGGGTTGCTGTTTGCTCTTTCGAGAGGCGCTCGAACCCCGACGTGTTGGCATGAGTATCGAAGCCTCCAAGAAGATGCCCGCCTTCGCGGGCATGACGAAGTTCTTGTAGAGAACAGCCCAGCATGCAGAATGGGCCAGCGAGTCGTCGCTCCCCTTGCATGCAAAAGTTCCTGTCCACAACCCGGGTATGCTGTTTAGAGGATGTGAGCATGGCGAGGCTTACGGACATGGTGATGGTATTTTGTCGCGGTGCCTGGTGACGGCTACCGGTACTCGTCACTCCCGCGGCTTGTCCTCGCGAAGGCGGGGAAGGCGGGAGTCTGCAATGTTCCGTGCATGAGGAAATCTTGGATAGCCACTCAGAGCTGCCCGCCTTCGCAGGCGTGACGAATGGCGAGTGACGTTGCCCAACATAACTCGCAGCTTTTGTGGCTCGTCCTGGTACAGGCGTGGAATGCGGGCATCTTGCGGTTCGCGTAAAGAGATGCCCGCCTTCGCGGGCATGACGAACAGTGAATGGCGTTGCCCAACATAGCTCGTTACTCTCGTGCAGCGCGTTACTTCTGGAGCTTGTCCTCGTGAAGGCGGGCATGACGAAGGTGCCGAGCCTGTCCTTCGCTCTCGCAACGTGCCCCTTCCCTTCACCTTGGAGCAAGCGGCGCTGCGCACCGCGCGATTTGGTGGACTCGTTGTGTCCACCGGCCGCCCCACGTCCGACGCGATGTTCTGCTCCGAACACACCAAGATGCCCGCCTTCGCGGGCATGACGACGTAGCGCGGTATGTCGAGGCTAACGGGCATGATGAGCGGCTAGAGCTCGCGCCCCACGCGCCGCTCGATGCTGCGGATGCGATCCTTCAAATCCTCTGGTAGCGGAGCGCTGCGGCCTTGCTGCAAGAAAGCCTGCACCGTGGAGCCGTCGGCGGCGGGTTCGCCGTCGGCGAGGACCAGGTACTCCATCGTGTAGCTCTTGTTCCCAAAGCGGGCGACGCGGCAGCCGACCCGGACCTTCTGCCCCAGGACGATGGCGCGGCGGTAGTTCACCTCGGCCCGGGCCACCACCACGCTGTCGTCGCGCGAGGTCCAGCCGAGACGGGCAAAGTAGGCCACCCGGGCCTGCTCGAAGTAGGTGAGGTAGACGGCGTTGTTGACGTGGTTGAAGGTGTCGAGGTCGCGGTAGCGCACGTCCACCTCGACCACGATGGGAAAGTCGGCGAGCGGGTCCACGGGAGTCATTGTACCGGCGGCTTCATCGTTTGCGCGCCCGGGGGTGCTAAGCTGGGGCGGATGCGAAGCGCAGCCCTGTTCGTGATGCTGGTCCTGCTGCTGGCGGCCTGCAAGCCCACGAAAGCCGAACCCCTGGACGCCGACGTGTCCATCACCCCCTGGCCTCCCCAGGTGCGGCCGTCGTTGATCGCCGTTCGTGTTCCGCCGTCGCTGGACGTGGTGAGCGTCAAGGTGGTGGGGGACATGACCCACGCGGGCATGATCCCTGTGGAGGGCGAGGCGAGCCGCGACGAGGACGGCGTTTGGCGGGTACGCGACTTCGACCTCAACATGCGCGGCGACTGGATCTTGACCATCACGGCCAAGGATCGGCAGGGGAAGAAGTACGTCAAGGAAGTTCGCTTTACGATCCGGTAAAGGGGGCCCTGTTGCGAATCGACCTGCTGCGACTGCCCATCGTCGGACGCTTCGTCCGTTGGCGCTACAGCCGCTTCGCGCTGCAGCTGCCCCTGCTGCTGCTGGCGGTGCTGGCCATCTACGACGGCTTCGTGGGGCGTCAGCTCGCGCCCAAGAACCTCGCCACGGTTTCGGTGTGGCTGCACTACCGGGGGCTCTTGGTCCTCGTCATCGCGGTGCTGGGCAACCTTTTCTGCAGCGCCTGTCCGCTCATGCTGACCCGCGGGCTCACGGAGCGCCTGCGCCGGTTCGCGCCCCGGCTCTCCTGGCCTTTGGCGTTGCGTAACAAGTACTTCGTCATCGCCTTTACCCTGGTCTACCTCTTCGCCTACGAGTACTTCGACCTCTGGGCCAGCCCCTGGCTGACGGCGTGGCTGATGGTCGGCTACTTTGGCGCGGCGCTCGTGATCGACACCCTGTTTCCCGCGGGTACGTTCTGCAAGTACGTGTGCCCGCTGGGCAACTTCAACTTCACCCTCTCCACCTCGAGCCCGACCCGCATCGGCGTCAGGGACCGCCAGGTCTGCCTGGACTGCGAAGGGCACTACTGCGTCAACGGCCGGGTGGACACCGCCGAAGGGCCGCGGCCGCTGGCGTTCAACACCGCCGCCGAGGGCGTCCGCTACCCGGGATGTGAGACCAAGCTGTACGCGCCGCAGATCGAGAGCAACTACGACTGCACGCTCTGCTTCAACTGCGTGCGCGCCTGCCCCTACGACAACGTAACCTGGGAGACCCGCAACCCCGCACGAGAATGGACGGGCGCGCGCTACCGCCTGGACTACGTCTTTCTGGGGTTGCTGCTCTTCTTCGCGGGGTTCATGAACGCCTTCGCGATGATCCCCGCGTACTACGACCTGGCCGAGAAGGCCGCGGCGCTCCTGCGTACGCAGAGCGAGGCGTTGCTGCTGATGCTGGCCTTCGTGCTCTGGGTGGGTGCGGGGCTGGGGCTCTCGTGGCTGGTGGCCCGCGCCTCCGACCGCATCGCGGGCCTGCGCGACCCGGGGCTCGTCTCGCTGCGGCGGTGGGGCGCCGCCTTCCTGCCGCTGACCTTCGCCATGTGGGCCGGCCACTACGCCTACCACTTCCTGACGGGCTGGGCCACGATCGTGCCGGTGACACAGCAGGCGCTGGCCAACCTGGGCCTGCCCGTGGGCGAGCCCAACTGGCAGCTCGCCGCGCTGGTGCCGGAGAACCTGCTCTACCCCCTGCAGGTGGCGATCCTCTACCTGGGCCTGATGGGTTCGGCCTACGCGGTCTTCGCCCGCGCGCGCAAGCTGGGCCGCCTGAGCGCGGCGCTGCCGATGTTCGCCTACTTGGTGCTGCTGGTGGTCTTGACGCTGTGGGTGCTGGCGCAACCCATGGAGATGCGCGGTACGCTGCTGGATCCGGGTAGCCAGCCGGGAGGGTTGAGATGACGTCAAAACGTTGGGCTTGGACGGTACTGTTCGCTTTGCTGGCAGGCCTCGCCTGGGGGCACGCCGAACCGGTGCAGGTGGTGGTGGTGGTGACCCCGGCGGGGCAGGAACTCAAGATCGACGTGCAGATGGTGGGGGAGGTCAGCACCCTGCCCATCCGCGGCGCGGTGGTGGAGGCGCGCTTCTACGTCCGCACCCCCGAGCTGCAGCAGCTGCTCGACGAGGGAGGCGGTTCGGTTTCCCGGGCCGGCGACCCCGACCTGCTGGGCGTTCCGGTGGCCAGCGTGCCGCTTGAGGAGCCCAAAGAGGGCGGGTACCGGGGGGCGCTGCCGGCTCCACCGCCGGGGGACTACGTTTTGGCCGTGGTGGACACCACCTTCAAGGGTGAGGCCGCGGTGGCGGCCAAGCCGCTGCGCCTGCCGCTGCCGCCCACCGGGGCCACGCTGGCACTGCAGCTTCCCGAGACGACGACGCCCAACCGCTACCTGCTCTACGCCCTATTGGGCCTGGCCCTGCCGGCGCTCGTAGGGATCGGCTTCGCTCTCGCCGCCCGGGGCGAGCGCAAGGCGGACTAACCCTCGAGCAGCCAGCGGGCGGCGTCCGGAGCGAAGTAGGTCAGCACGAACTGGGCTCCGGCGCGGCGCAGGGCGACGAGCGACTCGAGCACCACCCGCCGCTCGTCGATCCAGCCGTTCAGGGCGGCGGCCTTGACCATGGCGTACTCGCCGGAAACGTGGTAGGCCGCCAGCGGTTTGTGGAAGCGCTGCTTGAGCAGCGGCAGCACGTCCAGGTAGGGTAGGGCCGGCTTGACCATGAGCATGTCGGCGCCCTCCTGATCGTCGATCGCAGCTTCGCGCAGGGCGTCCCAGTACCCGCCGGCGGGGTCCATCTGGTAGCTGCTGCGGTCGCCGAAGGCGGGCGCGCTGTCGGCGGCGTCGCGGAAGGGGCCGTAGAAGGCCGACGCGTACTTGACCGCGTAGGAGAGGACGGGGGTGCCCGTGAACCCCGCGTCGTCGAGCGCGGCGCGGATCGCCGCGACCTGCCCGTCCATCATGGCGCTGGGGGCGATCACGTCGGCGCCGGCGCGGGCCTGGCTTACCGCCGTTTTGGCCAGAAGCTCGAGCGTGGCGTCGTTGTCCACCGTGCCTTCGTGGACGATGCCGCAGTGGCCGTGATCGGTGTACTCGCACAGGCAGGTGTCCGCCATCACCAGCAGGTCCGGGTGTTCGGCCTTGATGCGGCGGATGGCCTCCTGCACCAGGCCGTCCTCGGCGTAAGCGCCGCTGCCGGTGGCGTTCTTCTCCTCCTGGGGGAGTACGCCGAAGACCATGATGCCGCCGAGCTGCAGGTGCACGGCCTCGGCGGCGGCGGTCAGCAGGCTGTCCAGCGAGTGCCGCAGCTGACCCGGCATCGAGGCGATGGGCTCCGGATCGGCGCCGCGGTGGACGAAGAGCGGCCAGACGAGGTGACGGGGCTCGAGGCTGATCTCGCGTACCAGCCGGCGCATGCTCGGGCGAAGGCGCAACCTGCGGGGGCGTTCCATGCCCTTTACGTTACAAAAAAACACGCGCCGCTGCGCCCCTCCCTATAATGGGGGGCGGAGGGCGCATGAACTTTCAGAAACTGCTCAAAGAAGCGAAGAAAGCGCAGCAAAAGGCTGCTGAAATCCAGGAGAAGCTCGCCGGCATGACCGTCGTGGGCACCGCCGCCGGGGGGCTGGTGGAGGTGACGGCCAACGGCCACGGCCAGATCGTGGCGATCAGCCTCAAACCCGAGGCCGTGGACCCCGACGACGTGGAAGCCCTCGAAGACCTGCTGCTGGTGGCTGTGCAGGACGCCCAGGCCAAGGCCGCGGAACTCTCGGAGAAGGAGATGGGGGGCGGCCTCGGCCAGATGGGGCAGATGCTGGGGGGCCTCTTTTGAGGTACCCCGACCGGCTGCTCGCCCTGATCCGGGCGCTGGCCCGGCTCCCCGGGGTGGGCCCCAAGAGCGCCCAGAAGCTGGGGCTCCACCTGGCACAGAACAAGGCCGAGGCCGGCGAGCTGGCCGCGGCGCTGGAGGAGGTGCGGCGCCACGTGGGCGTCTGCGAGCGCTGCGGCAACCTGGCGGAGGGTCCGCTCTGCCCGGTCTGCTCCGATCCCGCGCGCGACGCCGGGGTCATCGCCGTGGTCGAGACCGCGGCCGACGTGCTGGCCATCGAGAAGAGCGGGGAGTACGCCGGGGTCTACCACGTCCTCGGCGGCGCGCTCAATCCGCTCGAGGGCGTGGGGCCCGAGCAGTTGCGCGTCGAGAGCCTGCTCGAGCGGGCGCGGTCGGCGCGCGAGGTCATCCTCGCCACCTCGATGACCGTCGAGGGTGAGGCCACCGCGGCCTACCTGAGCGAGCGGCTTGCCGGCACTCCGGCGAAGCTGAGCCGGCCGGCGTACGGACTTCCGGTCGGAGGTACTTTAGAATACGTGGACGAGGTCACGTTGGCCCGGGCGCTGGCGCACCGTCAGCCCGTGTCCGAATAGGGAGGGTCATGCGAGAGTTCGAAGCCGTTCTGAGCAACCTGGTCGTCGAGGTGGGCGGGCTCTACGCCGCCGCCCTGGGCGGCGTCGACGGCTTGATGATCGAGGGGTTCTCACGCGCGCAGGCCGTCGATCTGGAAAGCGCCGTGGCGGAGCACGCCGGCCTCTTGCGGGCGACGCGGGAGCGTTACGCGGCCACGATGAGCACCCCGGCGATCCAGGAGTGGCTGGCCGTGGGCGACCCGATCGTCGGGTACGTGAGGCCGGTCAGCGACGAATACTTTCTGCTCTGCGTGGCCAGCCCCGAGGTCAACCTCGGGCAGCTGCGGCTCAAGGCGACGCAGGCGGCGGATGTGCTGAAGGGGGTGCTGTCGTGAGCTGGCTCAGTGAACTGGAGGCCCTTCCCTCGGTGCGCCGCGCCGTTTTGGCCGGTATGGACGGACTGGTCATCGAGTCGGTGGGGCGCGGCGGCCTGTCGGACTCGGTGATGGCGGCGGAGATGGCCGCCCTGGTGCGGGCCATGCAGGGCATCACCGGCGCTTTGGGCGAGGACCTGCGCCGCTTCACCCTGGCGACGGCGAGCTACGAGATCCTCGCCGTCTGCTTCGAGGGCTACTGCCTGGGTGCCTTGATCGAGCGCGGCGGCGAACGCGCCGTGGTGGGGCAGACGCTGACGAACCTGGCCATGCGCCTGGTGGATCAGCTGTAGGTACTAGGAGGCGAGATGTCCATTCAAGAACTGCTCGAGCAACTTGCGGGAGACGAGGGCGTCAAGGCCGTGGCGCTGGTGGGCGAGGACGGCTTCGTAATCGAAAGCGTGAGCAAGGAGGGGGCGGCCGACCTGGACTTCGTGGGCGGCGCCGCCACCTCGGCGATGGCCAGCTCGCGCGCCCTGGCCGACCACCTGAAGAAGGGCGAGGTCGAGGAGGTCATGGTCGAGTTCGACGAGGGGCCGATGCTGCTCGAGCCGATCCAGGCCTCGGGCACCACCTACAGCCTGGTGCTGCTGCTGGCGGGAGCCCAGAACCTGGGCCGGGTGCGCTTCCAGCTCAAGAAGGTGCGCGCCCGCCTGCAGGAGGCGCTGGCGTGAGCCAGGAACTGCGTCTCGACATCGACAAGGAGACGGCCAAGGGGCAGTACAGCAACCTGGCGGTCTTCAGCCACACCCCGACCGAGTTCTTCCTCGACTTCGCGCTGGTGCAGCCCCAGGGGGTGGCCCAGGTGGTGGCGCGGATCGTCACCAGCCCCCAGCACGCCAAGGCGCTGATGCGCTCGCTGGCCGAGAACATCCGCAAGTACGAGGCCCAGTACGGTCCCATCCCCGACCTTCCCGGCGGCCTGCCCAAGCCCGAAGGCCCCCAGGCCTGAGCCGGTTCGCAAAGCGCGCACCCGGCCGCATGCGGCCGGGTGCTTTTCGAAAGTCTGCGGTCAGACGCGCTTGAGCAGCAGCACCGCGTTCTGACCGCCGAAGGCGAAGGAGTTGGAGAGCGCGTACTCCACGTCCGCCTCGCGCGGTTCGCCGGGTACGTAGTCGAGGTCGAGCTCGGGTTCGGACTCGACCAGGTTGATCGTGGGCGGGATCACGCCGCTGGACAGCGCCTGGGCGGTGGCGATCGCCTCGATGGCCCCGGCCGCGCCCAGCAGGTGGCCGGTCATCGACTTGGTGGAGGAGACCATGAGCTTGTAGGCGTGCTCCCCGAAGAGCTTCTTGATGGCCAGGGTCTCGGCGCGGTCGTTGAGCGGCGTCGAGGTGCCGTGGGCGTTGATGTAGCCGATCTGCTCCGGGGTCACCCCGCCGTCGCGCATCGCCGCCTTCATGGCCAGCAGGGCGCCCTTGCCCTCGGGATGGGGCTCGGTGATGTGGTGGGCGTCCTCGCTGCGGCCGAAGCCCGCGACCTCCGCGTAGATCGTGGCCCCGCGCCGCTTGGCGTGTTCATACTCCTCGAGAACCAGCACCCCCGCGCCCTCGGCCAGCACGAAGCCGTCGCGGTCCTTGTCGAAGGGGCGGCTCGCCTTCTCGGGCTCGTCGTTGCGGGTCGAGAGCGCGCGCATGACGGCAAACCCGCCGATGGCCATCGGTGTTACGGCGGCTTCGGTGCCCCCGGTGATCATCACGTCGGCCTCGCCGTGCTGGATCATCCGCGCCGCGCTCCCCACCGAGTCGGTGCCGGTGGCGCAGGCGGTGACGACGGTGGAGCTGGGTCCCTGGAAGCCGTACTTCATGGCCACGTGTCCGGAGGCCATGTTGGAGATGACCATGGGGATGAAGAAGGGGCTGAGGCGGTGCGGGCCGCGCTGGAAGTAGATCTTGAACTGGTCTTCCCAGGTCTTGATGCCGCCGATGCCGCTGCCGATGAGCACGCCGGTGGTTTCGGGTTCGAGCTCCCCCGCCTCCAGGCCGGCGTCCCGCAGCGCCAGCTCCGCGGCGATCAGCGCGAGCTGCACGAAGCGGTCGAGTCTTCGCGCTTCCTTGCGGTCGAGGTAGTCGCCGATCTCGACGTCCACCTCGCCCGCGATCTTGACGTTCAGCTGGTAGGCGTCGGGGTCGTAGCGGGTGATGCGGCGGATGCCGCTCTTGCCCGCGAGCTGGGCTTGATGAAAGGCCTCGGCGCCGACCCCGATGGGGGTCACGGGGCCCAGGCCGGTGATTACGACTCTTCGCATGGGTTCAGTATACGGGGCCGCGGAGGGGTCCCTTCGGACCGGTCCGCGGCCCCAATCGCCTGCGCTCAGGCGACCTTTTCTTGGATGAACTTGATGGCGTCTCCGACGGTGCGGATCTTCTCGGCTTCCTCGTCGGAGATTTCCAAGCCGAACTCGTCCTCGAGGCCCATCACCAGTTCGACGATGTCGAGCGAGTCGGCGCCGAGGTCTTCGATGAAACGCGCTTCGGGCGTGACCTTGTCGGCCTCCACCCCGAGTTTTTCCACGACAACGGCCTTGACTTTGTCCAGAATGTCCATGCGAACCTCCTTCGGGAGTTTAACACACGCAAGAAAACGTGTTTGAACCGGGTTTAGTGCGGGTAGAGCCCGCCGTCGATGGCGATCGTCTGGCCGTTGATGTAGGCGGCGGCGTCGGAGGCCAGGAAGGCCACCAGCTCCGCCACCTCTTCGGGCTTGCCGAAGCGGCCGGCGGGGATTGCGTTCAGGTACTCCTGCCGCACCTTCTCGGGAAGGGCGGCGGTCATGTCGGACTCGATGAAGCCCGGGGCCACGGCGTTCGCGGTGATGCCGCGGCCGCCGTACTCCTTGGCGATCGTCTTGGTAAAGCCGATCAAGCCGGCCTTGGCGGCGACGTAGTTGGCCTGGCCGGGGTTGCCCATCAGCCCCACGACGCTGGCGACGTTGACGATCCGGCCCCAGCGCGCCTTCATCATCCGCTTCACGGCCTCGCGGGTGAGCCGGAAGACGGCCGAGAGGTTCGTCTCGATGACCGCGTCCCAGTCCTCGTCCTTCATGCGGATGAGCAGGCCGTCGCGGGTGATGCCGGCGTTGTTGACGAGGACGTCGAGCCCGCCCAGCTCCGCATGGCTGCGGGCGACCAGGTCGGCGGCGGCGTCCTTCTGGCTCAGGTCCGCACCCAGCACGGCCACCCGGGGCGCGCCCAGGCGGCGGGCTTCGGCGGCCACCTCGCGGGCGGCCTCCTCGCCGCGGGCGTAGTGGACGGCCACCGCGTAGCCGCGGCGGGCCAGCTCCAGGGCGATCGCGCGGCCGATGCCGCGGCTCGAGCCGGTGACGAGCGCATGCTTCACGAAACCACCTCCTGCAGCGCCGCGGCGAGCCCCTCGGGCTCTTCCGCGTTCAGGGCCCGGGCCTCGGGCAGGGTGCGGCGGACCAGGCCCGTGAGGACGTTCCCCGACCCCAGTTCCACGAAGGTCGTTACCCCGCGTTCGTGCATCGCTTCCAGAATCTCCACCCAGCGCACCGGGGCGGTGATCTGCGCGAGCAGCAGCTCGCGGATGCTCGCGGGGTCGGTTTCGGGCCGGGCGGTTACGTTCGAGAAGACCGGGAAGCGCGGAGGGCGCAGCTCGACCTGCGCCAGGTCGCGGGCCAGCGCCTCGCGGGCGGGGGCCATCAGCTCCGAGTGGAAGGGCGCCGAGACCTTGAGCGGCACCACGCGTCCGCGCCGCTCCTTCAGCGCGGCGGCCGCGGCCTCCACGGCCTCCTTGCGGCCGCTGATCACCACCTGCCCGGGGCTGTTGAGGTTGGCGATCCAGACGCCCTCGGTGCGCTCGACCACTTCGCGGACCACCGCCTCGTCGAGCTTGAGGATCGCGGCCATCGCCCCTTCGCCCTCGGGAACGGCCTCCTGCATGTAACGGCCGCGGCTTCGCACCAGGCGCAGGGCGTCCTCGAGTTCGAGGGTGCCCGCGGCCACGTGGGCGCTCCACTCGCCCAGCGAATGCCCCGCGGCGTAGGCGGGGTCGGGACCGCCGGCCTCGCGCCAGGCGGCCCAGGCCGCGGCCGAGACCGCGAGCAGCGCCGGCTGCTGGTTCTCGGTGAGCCGCAGGGCCTCCTCGGGTCCTTCCCAGATCGTTTCGAGCAACCCCGGGAGCGCGGCCTCGGCGCGGTCGAAGACCGCGCGCGCCGTCGCCGAAGCCTCGGCGAAGGCCCGCCCCATGCCGACCTTTTGCGAACCCTGGCCGGGGAAGAGCGCGGCGAACACGGCTAGGCGCCCCCCCAGGTGAGCACGGTGGCGGCCCAGGTGAGGCCGGCGCCGAAGCTGACGAAAAGCAGGTGGTCGCCTTCCTTGATCTTCCCGGCGTCGAGCGCCTCCCGCAGCGCCAGCGGGATCGAGGCCGTGGAGGTGTTGCCGTAGCGGTCGAGGTTCATGACCACGCGGTCCCATTCCAGCCCCAGGCGCTCGCGGGCTGCGTCGATGATGCGCTCGTTGGCCTGGTGGGGCACGAAGAGGCTGATGTCGTCGGGGTGGAGCCCCGCCTTCTCGATGGCCTCGACGGTGGCCGTGTCCATGACGCGCACCGCGAACTTGAAGACTTCGCGGCCGTTCATGCGCGCCGAGGAGCTCATCTGGGTACCGTCGGGGAGGCTCGAGGCGATGGCGGCGAAATGCAGCGCGTGCCCACCGGAGCCGTCCGCTCCCAGCACGAAGGAGCGGAAGCCGTGGCCCTCGGCGACCGGTCCCACGACGGCCGCGCCCGCGGCGTCGCCGAAGAGCACCGCCGAGGAGCGGTCACGCCAGTCGACGATCTTGGTGAGCACCTCGGAGCCGATGACCAGCACCTTGCGGGCGATGCCCGCCTCCACCTGCCCCGCCGCCTGGGCCAGGGCGTAGAGCCAGCCGGGGCAGCCCGCGAGCAGGTCGTACCCTGCGGCCCCCTTGAGTCCCAGCTGATCGGCGACGATTGCGGCGGTGTTGGGGAAGAAGGCGTCGGGGGTGTTCGTGGCCACGACGACCTGGTCCACGCCCTCGAGCGCCTGTTCGCCGTGGCGGCGGATCAGGTCCTGCACGGCCTTGACGGCCAGGTCCGAGGCGTACTCGTTCAGCTCCGAGACCCTACGCTCACGGATCCCCGTCCGGGTGGTGATCCACTCGTCCGAGGTGTCCATAAAAGACTCAAGGTCCTTGTTGCGAAGGACCTTGGAAGGTGCGTAGGTGCCCAGGGCAAGCAGCCCGGTGGCCATGTTACGCCTCCGGGGTGCCGAGGTCGAGCACGGGACGGCCGTCGTAGTAACCGCACTCGGGGCAGACGGTGTGCGGCGGCTTCTTGGCGTGGCACTGCGGGCAGGTGACCAGCGTGGGCGCGCTCAGGGCGTGGTGGCTGCGCCGGGCGCCCTTGCGCGCCTTGGAAGTTTTCTTCTTGGGTACGGGGTGCTTCGCCATCTCTCTCCTCCTAGTGCCCCTTTGGGGCAGACCCGCGCATTATAGCATCCAAAAGGGGTTTTCTCTACACCTCGTCCAGGAATTTACCGAGCTCGGCCAGCGCCCCGGAGACGGCGTCTCCCTGGGCGTGCCCGCAGTCGGTGAGGTTCAGGTCGGCGCCGCAGACGGGGCAGAGCCCCTTGCAGGACTCGTCGCAGAGGGCGGTGTAGGGCATGGCCAGCGCGAAGGCCTGGGCCAGGAAGAAGCTGAGGTCCAGGTCCGGCTCGCCGAAGCGGTAGACGTCCTCGTCGTCCTCGTTCTGCACCAGGGTCAGCTCTTCGACCTCGGGGTGGAACTCGAGCAGGTGTTGAAAGTAGGCGTCGACCGGCTGGGGCGTGGGCTTGAGGCAGCGGCGGCACTCCATGAGTACGGTGCCGTGCACCTCGCCGGAGAGCCAGAACTCCTCGCCCGCGCTGGTGACGGTGACGCTCCATTCGGCCTCGCCCTGGAGCGGCAGCACGTCCTCGCCGGCGGTGATTGCTTCGCGGATCACGCCTTCGGCTTCGGCGGTGCCGGGTTCCTTGAGGATCTGGGCGAGGTTGATGCTTTGCAGTTCGCGTACGTCCATCCTTGTAAGTATACGCCCGTTTCGGTCCCGGGTCAAGATGTATGCAAAGGTATGCATAAATGAAGAAATAAGATGCAGACGCTATTCTTCGCGTTTCCTTCTGCTACAATACAGGCCATGAAGCAGGCCGTCATCGTGGGGGTGCCCATGGATCTCGGCGCCGGCCGGCGCGGCGTGGACATGGGACCCAGCGCCATCCGTTACGCGCGGTTGCACGAGGCGATCCGCGCCCTCGACTACACCGTCCTCGATTTGGGCGACCTGGAGGTGCCGGTCGTCGAAACCCTCAAGAAGAACGGCGGCGCGCCCGGCGGGTTGCACCACCTGGAGCCGATCCGTTCGACCTGCGAGGCGCTGGCCCGAGAGCTGCCCATCCTCGACGACGCCGCGCTGCCGGTGGTGCTGGGGGGCGACCACTCGATCAGCATGGGTTCCGTACGCGGCGTGCAGCGCGGCCGCACGGGGCTGATCTGGATCGACGCCCACGCCGACTTCAACACCCCCGAGACCAGCCCTTCGGGCAACATCCACGGCATGCCGCTGGCCGCCCTGCTGGGCTACGGCGACGACCGGTTGGTGCGGATCGGCGGGGGAGCGCCCCTCGAGCCGCAGGACGTGGTGCTCGTCGGCGTCCGCAGCGTCGACCCCGGCGAGCGGGAGCTGCTGCAGCAGGCCGGCGTCACCGTCTACACGATGAAGGAGATCGACCGCATGGGCGTGCCCACGGTGGCGGCCAACGTGATCGCCCAGCTCGAGCGCGTGGAGCGGGTGCACGTCTCCTTCGACGCCGACGTCCTCGACCCCACGGTGGCGCCCGGCGTGGGTACGCCGGTACCCGGCGGGCTGACCTACCGCGAGGCGCACCTGCTGATGGAGCTCCTCTCCGATGCCGGCATCGTCACCAGCCTGGACCTGGTGGAGGTCAACCCGATCCTCGACGAGAAGAACCGCACCGCCGAGATCGTCGTCGAGCTGGCCGCGAGCCTCCTGGGCAAGAAAATCCTTTAGATCCGCCCGCGTCCGGGGGCGCGCCGCCTCACCAGTCGCCGTCGCGGATGCGTTCGTCCATCAGGATGGCGTAGACGTAGGAGGGGCCGAAGACGTCCTTGGGCACGTCGGCCACCCTCTGAAAAGGCACGTGGGGCAGGGCCTTGGCGAACTGGCTCTTCTGGATCTTGACGTTTACCGTGCTCGGAACGACCGCGTTGCCCTCGACCCTGTAGGTAAAGGTCTGCCCCTTGAGCTGGCGGAAGGGCTCGCCCTGGTGCGCGACGATGCGCGCCCAAACGGTTTCCACGTCGGGTACGCGGGCGTCCGCGGCCGCCGGCTCCCCAGATGCGTGCGACGGGCCGCCCGGAGCCTCCGCGGCCGCTTCGGGCGCGGGGGGCCCGGGTTCTTCGGTCTCCCCAGGTTCGCCGCGACCGCGGGTTTCCTTTTCTTCCAAAAAGCCCTGTACGATGAACCCCAGCCCCATCCCGATGAACAACCCCGCCACCAGGTGCCCCGTAAGCCAGCCGAACCCCAAACCCAGGAACATGAAGCCCACGAAAACGTTCTTGCTCTTCTTGCTGCGCTTTCCAGCCAAAGCGACCACCGCCTTCTTTTCCGATCGTCCTCATTCTAACGTTCAGCGGATCAGCTCGTCCCGGCGCTGGGCCCAGGCCGCCAGCAGCGCGAAGGCGACGGTGAAGGCGAGGACCGCGATCCAGGACTGCAGCCGCCAGGGATCCCCGACCACGGCCGGCCAGACGAGCTCCATCCACTGGCGCGAGGGCAGGTAGGGGCTGATCTGCTGCACCAGCTTGGGCAGCCATTCCGGGGGCATCCACATCCCGCCCATGAAGGCGAGCGGAAGGTAGATCAGGTTGGCCAGCGGCAGCGCCGCCTTGGGGGCGACCAGGTAGGCCAGGGCCGTGCCTAAAAGCCCCATCATCACCCCGCCGGCCGCGAGGGCCAGGAAGATTCGCGGCCAGCGCGCGAGGGGCAGGTCGAGGGGGGTGGAGAAGCCCGCGCTGATCACCAGCACCAGCGCCGCCAGCAGCGCCAGCACCGCCGCGGTGGCGACCTTGCCGAGGTTGCGGTAGACGGGGTGGGCGGGCAGGGTGCGCACGTAGCTGCTCCAGGGGTTCTCGCGCTCGTTCGCGGTGCCCACGCCGAACTGGAAGAAGGTGACGGTGAAGACGGCGAAGGCCATGAACGATCCGGTGCTGAGGTTGGCCGCGACCGTGCTGGTCAGGTTGGGCGCGGCGAACATCAGGAAGAACATCGAGGGGAAGAGCATCGTGGGGATGAGAAAGCCGGGGGTGCGGAGGAGCACCAGCAGCTCGGCCTTGGTGTGCGCCCACCAGAGTTTCATCGTTCCTCCTCTTCGTCCAGGACCGCCAGGAAGGCTTCCTCGAGGCTGACCGGAAGCACCTCCAGATCGGAGAACGCGACCCCGCTTTGCACCAGCCGGCGCACCAGCGCGTCGGCGTCGGCGGTCCAAAGGGTGTACCGGCCGTCCTCGAACTCGCGCCGTTCCACCTCCGGCCACTCGGGCAGCTCGGCCGCGCGCAGACACACGCGCTTGAGCCCCACCCGCCGCTTGATCGCCTCCGGCGCGCCCTCGGCGACGACGCGCCCCCGGTCCAACACCACCACCCGGGTGGCCAGCGACTCGGCCTCCTCGAGGTAGTGGGTGGTGAGCAGCACGGTGCCCCCGCCCTGCTTGAAGCGCTGGATCTCGCGCCACAGCGACCGCCGCGACTCCACGTCGAGGCCCGTCGTGGGCTCGTCCAGCACTGCCAGGCGGGGGTTGCCGGCGAAGGCCAGCGCCACCGCCAGCCGCCGCGCCTGCCCGCCCGACAGGGCCTGGACGCTGCGGCCGGCCAGCCCCTCCAGGCCAAACCGCGCCAGCACCTCGGCGGTGGGCAGGGGGTCGGGGTAGTGGGCCCGCACCAGCTCGACCACCTCCCGGACCTTGAGGGCGGGCGGGAAACCGGTGCCCTGCGGTGTCATCCCGAGCACCCGCCGCGCTGCGGGCTCGCGCGGGTCGCGACCGTCGAGGCGCACCTCGCCGCGGTCAGGGGCGCGCAGCCCCACGAGCAGGCTGACCAGGGTGGTCTTCCCGGCGCCGTTGGGGCCGAGCAGGGCCAGCAGCTCGCCCTCGTGCACCTCCAGGGAGACACCGCGCAGCGCCTGAACGCGGCCCAGGCGCTTGTGGGCGTCCCGCACCGCGGCGATCACGACCCCTCCCGTTCGCCGGCGGGGTAGCGCGCCTGCCGCGCCAGCTCCTCGAGCGCCGCCAGGTGGTGCTGCAGGGCGTCATGGCCAAGGCCGGTGAGCCGGATCCAGGTGCGCGGCCGTTTCTTTTCGTAGCCCTTTTCGATCGTCACGTACCCCGCCTCCTCGAGCTTGCTCAGATGCCGGGAAAGGTTGCCTTCGGTCAGGTCCAGCTCGCGCAGCAAGGTGCCGAACTCGACCTGGGCGTCGGTCCCGAGCCCGGTGAGGTAGGCCATGATCTTGAGGCGCGTGGGTTGGTGGATGAGTTCGTCAAAGCGCACGGCCCACCACCTGCCGCAGCCCCGCGACGAGCGCGAGCAGCCCCATGCCGGCCAGCGCCGGGGCGTACGCGCCCGGCCAGAACGCGAGGAACGCGGCGTTCACCAGCGCCAGCAGCAGCCCGCCGCGGACCAGCCCCGGCCGCTGGACGGCCTCGCCGCTCTGAACGAGGGCGTAGGCGACGAGGAGGTTGACGCTGAAGGAAAAGAGGGGGTCCTCCACGCCGTGGAAGGCGAAGGCGAAGACCGCCAGCGCCATCACGACCCCGAACCAGGCCCAGATCCGCCGCAACCGGCCCCCCTCGGTCATGCGGAAGGCCTCGCCGATGCGGGCGCCCAGACCGAAGCTGATCGCGAACCCGGCCAGGTCGATCGGCGCCCAGGCCCAGGGAGGCAGCCAGCCGAGGGCGCCGCCGCCGTACATCACCAGGTAGATGGCGCCCCAAAGGGCGAGCAGCTGCCCCACGAAGCGGCCGAGCACCCCCCGGGCCTTGCTGCGGGCGTGCCGGGCCGCGCGCAGCGCGTCTTCGGGAAGGAACTCCTGCGTGCTCATGTTCACCTCGTAAACTACTTTACGCAACAAAGTAAACCCCGTCAAGACCCGTCCCCCCGTCTCCGCGGTGGGACCCGCCTGGGTATGCTGGAGCCATGAAGGTCATCCCCGCGGTGGACATCCAGGGCGGCAAGGCCGTGCGGCTGGTCGAGGGCGACCCGGCGCGCGAGACCGTCTACTTCGAAGACCCGGTGGGCGCGGCGCTCTACTGGGAAGAGCAGGGCGCCTCGCTGCTGCACGTCGTGGACCTCGACGCCGCGCTGGGGCGCGGGGACAACCGCGCGCAGATCCGCCGCATCGCGGCGGCGCTGGCCATGGGCTTCGAGGTGGGGGGCGGCATCCGCACCCTGGAGGAGGCCCGGGAGGTGCTGGGGCTGGGGGCCGAGCGGGTGGTCATCGGCACGGTGCTGGTGCGCCGGCCCGAGGAGGCGGCGCGCATGCTCGAGGCGCTGGGTCCCGAACGGGTCGTGCCCAGCGTGGACGGGCGCGGTCTCGAGGCCGCGGTGGCCGGCTGGCAGGAGGGCCAGGCGGGGGACGTGCTCGAGCTGGCGCGTCGCGCCGACGCGATGGGGTTCCGCACCCTCATCTACACCGACGTGCGCCGCGACGGCACCCTCGAGGGGCTCGACCTGGAGGTGATCGCCCGCGTGCGTGAGGCCTGGCCGCACGAGCTGATCGCCGGGGGCGGGGTGGCTTCCGACGCCGACCTGGAAGGCCTCGAGCGGCTGGGGGTCGAGGGCGCGATCGTGGGCAAGGCGCTCTACGAGGGGGCGGTCGACGGCCGCCGCTGGTGGCGCGGCTAACGATGCCGGAACTGCCCGAGGTGGAAACGGTCCGGCGCATGCTGGCGCCGGTGGTGACGGGCCGCAGGCTGCTGGGGATCGAGCACGACGACCCGGCCCGCTACGCCGTGGCCGAAGCGGCGGCGGGGCGGCGGGTGCGCGCCCTGCGCCGCCGCGGTAAGTACCTGATCTTCGCGCTCGAGGGCGGGCTCGAGCTGATCGCCCACCTGGGGATGAGCGGCAGCCTGCGCCTCGACGCGGGGACGCACACCCGCGCGCGGCTCGAGCTGGAGGGGGCGACGGTCTACTTCAACGACCCGCGCCGTTTCGGCCGGCTCGTCGCCGTGCCCGCCGGCGACTACGCGGCGCTGCCCACCCTGGCCCGCATGGGCCCCGAGCCGCTTTCCCGCGGCTTCACCGCGAACGCTCTGGCGGCGCGGCTGGCGCGCACGGCGCGCCCGATCAAGCCGGCGCTGCTGAGCCAGGAACCGGTGGCGGGGCTGGGCAACATCTACGCCGACGAGGCGCTGTGGAAAGCGCGGCTGCATCCGGCACGGCCGGCCAACCGGCTCGCACCCGGCGAGGTGCGCCGGCTCCACCGCGCGGTGCGCGCGGTGCTGCGCCGCGCCGTCGAGCTGGGCGGCTCGACGCTGGGGGACGGGGTCTACACCCGGCCCGACGGAGAGACCGGCTACTTCCAGATCGAGCACGCCGTCTACGGCCGCGCCGGCGCGGCCTGCCCGCGTTGCGGCGCGAAGGTCGCGCGCTTCGTCCTCGGCGGCCGCTCCACCCACGTCTGCCCCCGCTGCCAGCGGCTTTAGCCGGGGCGGGGGCCGCGCCGAAGCTGAAAAATCGCGGCGTTTGTGCTATCCTATGCACGTAGTCCCCTGGCGTATGCAGGGTGGGTGGAAACCCACCCTTTGTTGCTGAAAAGGGGGCGCACGACGGAGCAGCACATGGATCTTTGGGAACTGGTCGAAAACGTGGTGCGGCCGCTCGGGTACGAGCCGCTGGAGGTCCGCCTGCACGGAGTGGGGAAGACGCAGGTGCTCACGGTTCGGCTCGAGCGCCTGGACGAGGCCCCGATCACCGTCGCCGACCTGCAGCGGGCCAACCGGGTCATCGGGCTCGAGCTCGACCGCGCGGACCCCATCCGCGGCAGCTACCGCCTCGAGGTGGAGTCGCCGGGCCCGGACCGCCCGCTCCTCACCCGGCGCCACTTCGAGCGCTTTGCGGGCCTCAAGGTCAAGGTGCGCACCGAGGAGGGCGGCTTCACCGGCCGCGTCGTGGAGGTCGGCGGGGACGCCGTCACCTTCGAGCTTGCCGGCGGCGAGCGCCGCACCCTGCCGCTGGGCGGTTTCAAGGCCACGCTGGCCGAGTGGCCCAGCGAGCCACGCTGAGTACAGGAGGATTTTGGAACGATGAACAGAGAATTCGTAGAAGCCCTGCAGCACGTCGCGCTCGAGCGCGGCGTCAGCACCGACGAGCTGATCGAGGCCTTCGAAGAGGCCCTGGCCAAGGCCTACCTGCGCCACAAGGGGTTCAAGCCCAAGGAGGTCGAGGAAGGCCTCGGGCCCCTGGTCGAGGTGCACCTCGAGCCCTCGACCGGCGAGATCGAGGTGCTGGAGATCCGTCGCGTCGTCGAGGAGGTCGAGAACCCCGACCGCGACATTCCGCTCGAGGAGGCCAAGAAGTACGACCCCGAGGTCCAGGTGGGCGAGGAGATGGAGTTCCCCGTCGACCCCGACGAGTTCAGCCGCATCGCGGTACAGGCGGCCAAGCAGATCCTCACCCAGCGCCTCAAGGAGGCCGAGCGCAACCGCGTCTACGAGGAGTACAAGGACCGCGAGGGCGAGATCATCACCGGCCAGGTGACCCGCGTCGACAACCGCGGCAACGTCTACGTCGACCTGGGCCGCGGTGAGGCGCTGATGCCGCCGCGGGAACAGATCCCCGGCGAGCGCTACCACCCTGGGCAGCGCGTCAAGGTCTACCTCAAGGAGGTGCGCCGCAGCTCCAAGGGCCCCAGCCTCATCGTCTCGCGCGCCCATGAGGAGCTGCTCAAGTACCTGATGCGCCAGGAGGTGCCCGAGATCGCCGAGGGCACGGTGGAGATCAAGGTCGTGGCCCGCGAGCCCGGCAGCCGCAGCAAGGTGGCCGTGGTCAGCCACAACCCCAACGTCGACCCGATCGGCGCCTGCATCGGCCACAAGGGCCAGCGCATCCAGGCGGTGAGCGCCGAGCTGGGCCGCGAGAAGATCGACGTCATCCCCTGGAGCCCGAACCCGCGCGAGTTCATCCGCAACGCCCTCTCGCCGGCCACCGTGGGCAACATCGACCTCGACACCGAGGCCGGGCGCGCCGTCGTCTCCGTCGGCAAGGACCAGCACTCGGTCGCCATCGGCCGCGGCGGCCAGAACGTGCGTCTGGCCTCCAAGCTGACCGGCTTCGAGATCGACTTCAAGGAGGCCGAGGAGGTCTCCGACCTCGACGAGGCGCTGCTGCGCGCCTCCGAGAAGACCGAGGAGGTAGCCGTCGACGCCGGCGCCAAGGCGCGCTTCGACAGCCTCTTCGCCGACACCGCCGAGGCCGAGGAAGGGGAGGCCGAGTCCGAAGGTGAAGCGTAAGGGCCACGTTCCCGTGCGCATGTGCGCCTCGTGCCGCCGCCGGCGGCCGAAGCGCGAGCTGCTGCGCGTGGTGCGCACGCCCGCGGGCTGGCGGGTCGACCCGACCGGCAAGGCGCCGGGCCGCGGGGCCTACGTCTGCCCCGACGATCCCACCTGCCGGGAAGAAAAGAAACTGAGGCGCTGGGCCGGAGCCGGGGCGCACGCCCTGGCCGAAGCGCTCGCCGCCCATTTGGGAGGAGAAGATGGCGAAGGTTCGCATTTACCAACTGGCCAAAGAGCTGGGCATGGAGAACAAGGAGCTCATGGAGCTCCTGGACACGATGGGGGTGGAGTATAAGTCCCACGCCTCCACCCTCGACGAGGAGACCGCGGCGGCGGTCAAGGAGATCGTCGCCGAGCAGAAGGGCCTAGAAGAAAAGAAGAAAGCCGAAGCGGCGCGGGCCGCCCTGCCCAAGCGGCCGCCGGTGGTCACCATCATGGGGCACGTCGACCACGGCAAGACGACCCTGCTCGACTACCTGCGCCATAGCCGCATCGCCGAGCGCGAGGCCGGCGGCATCACCCAGCACGTGGGGGCCTTCACCGTCGAGACGCCCCAGGGCCGGATCGTCTTCATCGACACCCCGGGCCACGAGGCCTTCACCACGATCCGCGAGCGCGGGGCGCGGGTGGCCGACATCGCGGTGATCGTGATCGCCGCCGACGACGGCATCATGCCCCAGACCAAGGAAGCGATTGCGCACGCCAAGGCCGCCGGGGTCCCCATGATCTTCGCGATCAACAAGATCGACCTGCCACGCGCCGACGTGGACAAGGTGATGCAGGACCTGATGAAGGAGGGGTTCGTTCCCGAGGCCTACGGCGGCGACGCCATCGTGGTGCCGATCAGCGCCAAGACCGGCGAGAACGTGGACGAGCTGCTCGACATGATCCTGCTGGTCGCCGAGATGGAGGACCTGCGCGCCGACCCCGAGGCTGAGCCGCGCGGCGTGATCCTCGAGTCCAAGCGCGACAAGCAGGCCGGGGTGCTGGTGACCCTGCTGGTGCACGAGGGCACCTTCCGCGTCGGCGACTACCTGGTCGCAGGGGACGTCTGGGGCAAGATCCGCGCCATGGTCGACCCCGACGGCAAGCAGGTGAAGGAGGCGACCCCGGGCACCGCGGTGCAGGTGCTGGGCTTCCGCGACCTGCCCGAGGCGGGCACCACCGTGGAGTGGGTGCCCGACGAGGTGGCCGCCAAGCACATCGCCGAGGAGCGCCGGGAAGAGCGCAAGGCGCGCGAGCAGGAGGAGGCCGAGCGCCGCAAGGTGAAGAGCATGGCCGACCTGCTGCGGCAGATGCAGGAGGGCCAGAAGGCCGAGATCAACCTGATCCTGCGCGCCGACACCCAGGGTTCGCTCGAGGCCATCAAGGGCATCCTCGCCAAGGAGGAGACCGAGGACGTCAAGATCAACGTGCTGCTCGAGGCCGTCGGAGCCCCCACCGAGGGCGACATCCTGCTGGCCAGCACCACCGAGAACGCCGCGATCCTCTCGTTCGGGGTCAACCCCCCGGGCTCGGTCAAGAAGAAGGCCGAGCAGAAAGGGGTGCTCCTCAAGAGCTTCCGCATCATCTACGACCTGATCGACGAGGTGCGCGAGATGGTGCGCGCCCAGACCGAACCCGAGATGAAGGAGGAGGTCGTGGGTCACGCCGAGGTGCGCGCCGTCTTCAAGCTGCCCAAGGGCGGCAAGGTGGCCGGCTGCATGGTGACCGACGGCAAGATCGTGCGCAACGCCGAGATCCGCGTGCTCCGGGGCGGCGAGGAGATCTGGAGCGGCCGCATCGACAGCCTCAAGCGCTTCAAGGACGACGTGCGCGAGGTGGCCGCCGGTTACGAGTGCGGCATCCGCCTGGCCGGCTTCGACGACTTCCAGGAGGGCGACGTGCTCGAGGCCGTCCGCCAGGTCGAGGTCAGCGAAGCCCAGTAGACTGCGAAGAGTCATGCGCCGCCTCGCCCTAGCCACCCTCTTCGTCCTCGGCCTTTCCTGGGGGCTGGCGCCGCATTCTCCGGCGGCCCCCGGGCCGGGGTCGGGGCCGGGGCTGGGTTCGGATCGGGCCTACCTGGACGCTGCCGGCGCCGGGCCGCTGCTCGCGGCCCAGGCGCTGCCCGCCCTGGGGCCGCAGCGGGAGCGGTCTTGGCGGCGCCCAACCTCCGAGCGGCTCTACCCGGCCGCGCCGCTGCGGCCGGTCCGCCGCCGCTTCCTGCAGTGGATGCGTCTGCAGCTCGAGGGCGGCTAGCCGCGGCGGTTTGCGGAAAGGCCCCTCGACCCCAAGTCCGTCCGACCCTGAGATTCTGCGGGAGTACCTATGAAGAAGATCGACACCACGGCCATTCTGTTGTTCGTCCTTTTCGTCGCGGCGATCGCCGCGATGTGGAAGCCCTGGGCGCCGAACGAGCCCATGATCAACCTGGGCCTTGACCTGAAGGGCGGTCTGCGCGTCGTCTTGCAGACCGACAACCCCAACCCCGACCCCGACGACCTGGAGAAGGCGCGGCTGGTCATCGAGAACCGCATCAACGGCCTGGGCGTGGCCGAGCCGCTGATCCAGATCGCCCAGCCCAACCGCATCGTCGTCGAGCTGCCCGGCCTTTCGCCCGAAGAGCAGGACAAGGCGCTCAAGCTGATCGGGCAGCAGGCGGTGCTCGAGTTCCGCATCGTCAAGCAGGAGGCCCAGGGCAAGGCGACATCCGAACTGACCCTCGACGACCTGGGCCCGGTGGAGCTCAAGGGCTCCGACCTGGTGGACGCCCGGGTGCAGTTCGACCGCTTCAACCGGCCCGAGGTGGCGCTCGAGTTCACCCCCGAGGGCGCGAAGAAGTTCGCCGACCTGACCCGCAACAACATCGGCCGCCGGCTGGCCATCGTCCTCGACGGCACCATCTACTCGGCTCCCAACATTCAGACCGCGATCACCGACGGCCGCGCGGTCATCACCGGCATCAACGACCTCGACGAGGCCACCCAGATCGCCCTGGTGCTGCGCTCCGGCTCGTTGCCGGTGCCGTTGCACGTGGAGGAGGTGCGCGCGATCGGACCCACCCTGGGTAAGGACGCGATCCGCGCCGGCATCGTCGCCTCCATCGTGGGCGCGCTGCTGATCTTCGTCCTCCTCTTCCTCTACTACGGCTTCTGGTTCGGCAGCGTGGCCGCCATCGGCCTGCTCTACATCGCCCTGCTCATCATGGGGGTGCTCTCGGGCCTCGGCGCGGTGCTCACCCTTCCCGGCATCGCCGGTTTCATCCTCACCCTGGGTGCGGCCGTGGACGGCAACGTCCTCTCCTTCGAGCGGATCAAGGAAGAGCTCAAGCTGGGTAAGAAGCTGCGCCAGGCCATCCCCGACGGCTTCGTGCACTCGACGGTGACGATTCTCGACGCCAACATCTCGACGCTGCTGGCCGCCGCGGCCCTCTACCAGTACTCCACCGGCCCGGTGCGCGGCTTCGCGGTGATGCTGGCCATCGGCATCGTGGTCGCGGTCTTCTCGAACCTGGTCTTCAGCCGCTGGATGCTCGAGAAGATCGCCGCGGCCCGCGAGGTCATCCCGCCCTACTGGATCTGGGGCACCAAGATCCCCTTCCTCAAGGAGGCGCGCATCTTCACCCCCGCGACCCTCGCCTTCGCGGTGCTGATGGGCGTGGTCGTCTTCTTCAACGGCTTCAACTTCGGCATCGACTTCACCGGCGGGACCGCCTACCTGGTGCGCACCGGTCCCGAGGTGAGCGTCGACCGCATCCGCAGCTTCCTCGACGAGGTGCAGATCCAGGGCGTCAGCGCCAAGGAGGCGATCATCACCGAGGTGGAGAGCCCGCTCGCCGACTACAAGGAGTTCTCGGTGCGCGTGGGGCTGCTCTCCAACGACGGGGTGATCGCGCTGCGCAAGGCCTTCGAGGAGAAGCTGAACGCCGAGGTGCTGCAGTCGGAGGTGGTCGGCCCCGCCGTCGGCGCCGAGCTGCGGCGCAACACCGTTTTGGCGGTGCTCGTGGGCTTGGGGCTGATCCTGATCTACATGGCCTTCCGCTTCGACTGGATCTTCGGCGTGGCCTCGGTGATCGCCGTGGGGCACGATGTGGCCATCACCGCGGGCGCCTTCAGCCTCTTGGGGCTCGAGTTCACCATCCCCATCGTGGCGGCGCTGCTGACCATCATCGGTTACTCGATCAACGACTCCATCATCGTCTCCGACCGCATCCGCGAGAACCAGAAGGTGGTCCGCGGCGTCCCCTACAACGAGCTGGTCGACCTGTCCATCAACCAGACGCTCTCGCGTACGGTGATGACCTCGTTCACCACCATGCTGCCGCTCTTCGCCCTGCTCTTCATCGGCGGCCCGGTGCTGCGCGACTTCTCGATCGCGTTGCTCATCGGCATCCTGGTGGGGACGTTCTCCTCGATCTACGTGGTGGGTTCGCTGGTCACCTGGTGGAAGATGCGCCAGCCGGCCCCGCGCAAGAAGGCGCGCACCTGAGCGCCCGCACAAGACGCCGCCCCCGCGGGGGCGGCGTCTTGCTGCCGTATACTCAGGGCAGCAAGGAGGGGGTATGCGACTCGTACACTGGCTTTCGTTCCTGCTGGCGCTGCTGGCCCTGATCGCCGTCGTGGTGGTGCAGGCGGTCCAGCCCGCGGCCCGGGTGGCCGTCCCCGGGCTGGGAACGGTGCCGCTCTTGTGGGCGCTGGGGTTCGTCTTCGGCCTCGGCTTCCTCTCCGGATGGGTTTACCTGCCGGGCTACGCCTGGACGCTCGCGCGCGAGCGGCGCGCCTGGAAACGCGAGCGCGCCCGCATGGAAGCGGAACTGGCCGAGCTGCGGCCCCGCCAGGTGGAGGAGGTGCCGCGCATCCCCGACCGGCCCGTGCCCGACCCCGACGAAGCCGGCGCGTGAGCGGCCCCGAACGCTGGACCCTGAGGCCCTGGCCCGCGGTGGGCGAGGTGGCGCGCCTGATGGCGCGCCTCGCGGTGCCGCCGGAGGTGGCGGCGGTGTTGCTCGACCGGGGCTTCCGCGACCCCGAAGACCTGGACCCGCCGCTCGAGCCCCCGCCGCTCCCGGGCCTCAGCGAGGCGGCGGGGCGCATCGTGGAGGCCGTCGAGCGCGGCGAGCGGATCCGCATCCACGGCGACTACGACGCCGACGGCGTGACCGCCGCGGCGATCCTGACGCTGGGGCTGGGGGAGATGGGCGCCGACGTGCACGCCTTCATTCCCCACCGCCTCCACGACGGCTACGGCCTCAACATGGCGCGGGTGCCCGAGCACCGGGCCGCCGCCGACCTGCTCGTCACCGTCGACTGCGGCGTCAGCAACGCCGCGGAGCTGGCCGCGCTCACCGAGGGCGGCGTCTCCGTGATCGTCACCGACCACCACGCGGTCCCCGACGAGCCGCCCGAGGGTCTGATCGTCCACCCCGCCTACAGCCCCGCGCTCGAGGGCCGGCCCTGGCCCACGGGCGCGGGGGTGGCCTTCTTCGTCCTCTGGGCGGTGCGCGCGGCGCTGGGCAAGCCGCCGCCGCTCGACTACGCCGACCTGGCCGCGATCGGCACCGTGGCCGACGTGGTGCCGCTTTTGGGCGTGAACCGCGCCTTGGTCAAGGAGGGGCTCAGGCGGCTGCGGCAGAGCCGCCACGTGGGCCTGCGCACGCTGGCGCAGCGCCACTGCACGAACTTCGACGCCGTCGAGGTGGCCTTCCGCATCGCCCCGCGCATCAACGCCGCGGGGCGGCTGGGCGAGGCGGAGACGGCCTTCCGGGCGCTCACCACCGACGATCCGCTGGAAGCCGCGGAGCTCGCGGACCGGCTCGACGCCCTCAACCGCGAGCGGCAGCAGGTGGAGGAGGAGATGCTCGAGCGGGTGCTGCCCACCGTGAACCCCGACGACCCCGCGATCGTGATCCACGACCCCGAAGGCCATCCCGGGGTGATGGGCATCGTCGCCAGCCGGGTGCTCGAACGGTTCTACAAGCCGGTCTTCATCGTCGCCCGGGGCAAGGGCTCGGTGCGCAGCACCCCCGGCATCAGCGCCGTGGGGGCGCTCGCGGCTGCGGCCGAGCACCTGAAGGGCTACGGCGGGCACGCGGGGGCGGCCGGCTTCTCGATCGACCCCGAGCGCATCCCCGACTTCGCGGCGCAGATCCACGCCTACGTCCGGCGCCACCCCGCGCCGGTTCCCGCGGTGCGGCTGGACGGGCCGCTCGCTGACGACGTGATGGACGAGGTCTACAAGAGCCTGTTGCTGCTCGAGCCCTTCGGCGAGGGCAACCCCGAACCCGTCTTCTACTTCAGCGGCCCCGTCACCCGGGTACGCCCGCTCTCGGAGGGGCGGCACATCTCCTTCAGCCTCGGCGGCGTGCGGGTGATCAAGTGGAAGGACGAGGGCAACGGGGTCAAGGAGGGGCGCGAGCTGGAGGTGGCGGCCCAGCTCGTCGAGAACGCCTGGCGCGGCGTGCGCAACCTGGAGCTGCGTGCCGTGGCCTATCGCGCGCCCGCGGGTTTCGCCTGCGAGGACGGGGACTTCGCCGTCGAGGCGCTCGAGGCGCGCGCCGCCCTGGAGCGGGCCCGGCGTGAGGGCTGGGGCGTCTGGGGCGCGGGGGAGGGGCGCGCCTACCTGGAGGCCCAGGGCTACCGGCTGGTCGCTCCCGAGGCCGCCGACGTCTGGTTCGCGGTGCCCCCCGAGCCGGTGGCGCGCCCGGGGGCGCGGCTGGCGGTCAGCGAGCGGGCGCTTGCAAGGCTGCTCGTTCCCGCGAGTCGTAGGGAGCTGCTCGAGGCCGTTCGCGGCGGCGCGGCCGCCGACGCGGCGCTCGCGCCCCTGCTCGCGGAGATCCGGGGCCACGAACCCCACCGCTGGCTCGAGGTCTCCCCGGCCTACCGTCGCTGGCGGCTGGCGCGGGCCGCGCTCGAGCGGCTGCGCACCGCCTTCCGGCGCGGCGATCCACGCTGCCTGGGCCGGGCGCTGGAGGACTGGTGGGCGGTCCGGGCCCACCCCTCCCACGAATAATTATCACCACAGGTAAAGGTTTATTGACTTCTTTTTCGCGCTGCGCTACACTTCGGATGGCCCAATCATGTGGTAAAAAAACTATAAGGAGGTAGGAAATGAAAAAATACATGAGAGCCGTATTAGCCGCCCTTTTCGCTCTCGCCCTCGGCGCCTTCGCCCAGGGCGACAAGGTGGTGATCGGGTACTCGATCAGCACCCTGAACAACGCCTTCTTCGTCGGCATGACCAAGGGGGTCGAGAACGGCGCGAAGAAGTTCGGGGTCGAGCTGATCACCGTCAACGCCAACGGCGACTCGGCCAAGCAGGTCGCCGACGTGGAGGACCTGATCACCAAAGGCGTGGACGCGATCATCATCAACCCGCGCGACGCCGAGGCCATCGCCCCGGCGGTTAAGAAGGCCCTCGACGCCGGCATCCCCGTCTTCGCCCTCGACCGCGGCGTGACCGGGGTGGAGGTGACCTCGTTCCTGGAGACCGACAACGTCGCCATGGGCCGGCTGGCCGCCGACCTGATCGCCGAGGCCATGAAGGCCAAGTACGGCGAGGTGAAGGGCAACGTCATCGAGCTGGTGGGTCTGGTCGGCACCACCGCCGCCCGCGACCGCGGCAAGGGCTTCCACGAGCAGCTCAAGAAGTACCCGGGCCTCAAGCTGGTCGCCTCCCAGCCCGCCGACTTCAACCAGGAGAAGGCCTTCAACGTGACCACCAACCTGGTGCTCGCCCACCCCGACGTGGACGCCATCTACGGCCACAACGACGACAACACCGTGGGTGCGGCACGCGCGCTCAAGGCGATGGGCCGCCTCAAGAAGGTGGGCGATCCCGGTCACATCTACATCGTCGGCATCGACGGCATCAAGCAGGCGCTCGACCTGATCCGCCAGGGCTACATCGACTGCACCATCTCGCAGGAGCCGGTGCTCATGGGCGAGAAGGCCGTCGAGTTCGCGGTCAAGTACCTGAAGGGCGAAGAGGTGCCCAAGCACTTCTACACCCCCTTCACCCCGGTGACCAAGGACAACGTCGACAAGCGCCAGAACTGGGCCGAGTAATCCGCAGCGGACCGGGGCGGGCGCCGCGCCCGCCCCGGTCCGCCCACCTCCGTTTCCAGAGGCTCCGCACCCCACGATGAAACCTACCCCCGTACTGGAAACCCTCAACCTGACCAAGGTCTTTCCCGGCGTCGTCGCCCTCGACGACGTTTCGCTCACCCTTTACCCGGGCGAGGTCCTGGGGCTGGTGGGCGAGAACGGCGCCGGCAAGTCCACCCTGATGAAGCTGATCGGCGGCGTCTTCCCGCCCACCCGCGGCCGCATCCGCTACCGCGGGGAGGAGGTGCAGTTCCGCACCCCCAAGGACGCCCTTGACGCCGGCATCTCGATCGTCTATCAGGAGCTCAACCTGATCCCTCACCTGAGCGTCGCCGAGAACATCTTCATCAACCGACTGCCGCGGCGGCGCGGCTTCGTCGACTGGGGACGGCTCTACCGCGACGCCGCCCGCATCCTCGAGGCGAGCGGCATGGGGGAGATCGATCCGCGCGCCGTCGTGTCCGGCCTGCCCATCGGCGTGAAGCAGTCGGTGGAGATCGCCAAGGCCCTCTCCTACGACGCCCGGGTGCTGCTCCTCGACGAACCCACCTCCTCGCTCACCGGGCCCGAGATCGAAAACCTCTTCGGGGTGATCCGCCGGCTCCAGGAGCAGGGCATCGGCATCGTCTACGTCTCGCACCACCTCGACGAGATCTTCGAGATCACCGACCGGGTGCACGTGCTGCGCGACGGCCGCACCGTCGTCGAGATGCCCACGGCCGAGACGACCGAGGAGGCGATCGTCGCCCGTATGGTGGGCCGCGACCTCCAGGACATCTACTACAAGGGGGACCACCGCCCCGGTGAGGTGGCGCTCGAGGCGCGCGGCCTCAGCGAAGCGGTCCTCGACGGCGTCGACTTTTACGTGCGGCGTTCCGAGGTGGTGGGCATCTACGGTCTGCTCGGTTCGGGCCGCACCGAGCTGCTCAAGGCGATCGTCGGGGCGCGGCCGCTGCGCGCGGGCGAGGTGCGCCTGCGCGGCCGGCCGGTGCGCTTCCGCCACCCTCAGGAGGCCGCCCGCGCCGGGGTGATCTACTCGTCGGAGGACCGCAAGGGGGAGAACCTCTTCTTCGGCCAGCCCATCTGGAAGAACGAGACCTACCTGGCCTTGCAGATCGGCCGCTTCGTGCGCATGGGCTTCGCCCAGGTGGCCGAGGAGCGCCGGGCCGCGGAGGCCTACAGCCGCAAGCTGGGCGTCAAGGCGCCCTCGATCGACGTGGACGTCTACCACCTCTCGGGCGGCAACCAGCAGAAGGTCTGCCTGGCCAAGGCACTGATCAACGACCCCGAAGTGGTGCTGCTCGACGAACCCACGCGCGGCATCGACGTGGGGGCGAAGCTCGAGATCTACAAGCTGATCGCCGAGCTGGCCGACCAGGGCAAGGCCGTGGTCTTCGTGAGTTCCGAGCTGCCGGAGGTGATCGGCTGCGCCGACCGCGTCTACACCATGGCCGGCGGGCGCATCACCGCCGAGCTGACGGGGAAGGCGATCACCGAAGAGAACGTGCTCCGCTACTGCCTGCAAACCGCTTCGCCGGGGGAGGCTGCGCCATGAAGTTGAACAAATCCCTTCTATCCAGCAGCGAGTTCATCGTCTTCCTGGGCCTCCTGGCCGTGGGGGCGTTCTTCGCCTTTACCTCGCCCGTCTTCCTGACCAAGTTCAACCTGCTCAACATCCTGCTGCAGTCGTCCATCCAGGGCATCATCGCCATCGGCATGACCTTCGTCATCCTCACCGCCGGCATCGACCTCTCGGTGGGCTCGGTGGTGGCGCTTTCGGGCGTGCTCATGGCGCTGATGCTGCACGGCGGCGTGCCCGTGTGGGCGGTGATCCTCATCAACCTGGCCTTCGGGGTCGCGGTCGGGGTCTTCCACGGCTTTTCGATCACCAAGATCGGCATGGCCCCCTTCATCGTCACCCTGGCGACGATGGTCATGGCGCGCGGCCTGACCATGGTTTTTTCCGACGGCAAGACGATCTTCGACTTCCCGCCCGCCTTCGAGTTCTTCGGCGCCGGCCAGATCGGCCCGATCTCGGTCGCCGTTATCATCTTCCTGCTCTACGCGCTGGTGGCCGAGGTGGTGCTGCGCAGCACCGTGCTGGGCCGCAACATCTACGCCGTCGGCTCCAACATCCAGGCCGCCGCGCTTTCGGGGATCCGCACCCACGGGGTGCTCTACTTCGTCTACATCGTCTCCGGGGTCTCCTGCGCCATCGCCGGTCTGGTGCTTACCGGCCGCCTGGGCGCGGCCATGCCCACCGCCGCCATGGGCTACGAACTCGACGCGATCGCCGCGGTCATCATCGGCGGCGCATCGCTGATGGGCGGCAAGGGCACGATCGTGGGCACGATCATCGGCGTGCTGCTGATCGGCGTGATCAACAACGGCATGAACCTGCTCAACGTGCCGCCCTTCTGGCAGAGCTTCCTCAAGGGTGCGGTCATCTTCCTGGCGGTGATGATCGACAGCCTCAAGAACCGCCCCAGCGAGGTCTAAGGAGGAGCGAAATGTCCATGCTCAAAGGGGTTTCTCCGCTGCTTTCGCCCGAGCTGCTCGCGGTGCTGGCCGAGATGGGCCACGGCGACGAGATCGCCATCGTGGACGGCAACTACCCGGCCCACTCCTCCGGTCCGCCGGTGATCCGCGCCGACGGCCTGGGTACGCCCGAGCTGGTGGAGGCCGTCCTCGAGCTGATGCCCCTCGACACCTTCAGCGACGCCAACGTCTGGTACATGGACAACGGCGAGGCGGAAAAGCCCGAGATCTGGAAGGCGTTCGACGCCGTGCTCGCCGGTTCCGGCGAGGACGCCCGGGTGGAGGCGATCGACCGCTTCGCCTACTACGAACGCGCCCGCGAGGCCTACGCCATCGTGGCCACCAGCGAGACCCGGCTCTACGCCTGCATCATCCTCAAGAAGGGGGTCATCTTCCCGGTTTGACCCGGTACACTGTTCCCCAGGGGTGATGCCTTGTACGCCCGATCCACCGAGCCCTTCGAGGTTCGGGTCCACACCGCCGAGTTCCGCATCTACGGATCCATGCACCTGCCCAAGGGCGGGGGCACGGCCACCTTCCTGAACAAGGACAAGCGCCCGCTCGTTCCGCTGACGGGCGTGCTCGTCTACGCTCCGGGCTACGACCACCCGCCGCGGGCCGAGGAGATGCGGGCCGCGGCCGACTTCCTGGCGGTGCAGAAGCGCGAGATCCTCTGGGTCGTGGGCGGCCGCCCCGACCGGGTGGAGCTCCCGGGCGTGCCGGTGAAGAAGCAGCGGATGGCGCTGCTCTTCGGCTGCTGCGTGCTCGTGGGCGTCCTCGTCACCCCGGCGGGCGTGCGGCTCTCCGACTTCCTGGCGAGCGCCAAGTCCTTTCAGACGCTCTTCGACGTGCGGCTCTACGCCCTGGCCGGCGACACCCCGGCGCGCGAGCTCGAGGTGCGGCAGGCCTTCGAGTTCGTGACCGTCAACGTGCAGCGGATCCTGGGCATCATGGAGGCGCCGCGGTTCGACGACGAAGACACCCGGCTTACGCTTTTCCGCTAGCGCGACCCCCGGCCGCGGCCGGGGGTCTTCGTCGCGGCCGGGCTAGAACCGCGCCAGCACCTGGCGGATGCGTTCCAGCTGGTTGTGGGCCTCTTCCAGGTTGCGCCGTTCGCGCTCGACCACCTCGGCCGGGGCGCGTTCCGTGAACCCGGGGTTGGCGAGCTTCTTCTCGAGCCCGGCGATGCGGCGCTCCAGTTCGGCGGCCTTCTTCTGCTGCTTCTGCTTCCAGGCCGCGACGTCCACCAGCCCCTCGAGCTCGAGCCAGACGGTGACCTGGGGCGTGACGGCGCTGACGGCCTTCTGCGGCCGGCCCTGCTGCACTTCGGCGCGGGCGAGGAAGCGGAAGAAGTCGGCGTTCTCGAGCAGCACGGCGGCTCCCGGACCCTCGGCGTGGACGGTGAGCTCCTGCTGCGGCGGCAGGCCCAGCTCGGCCCGCAGGCTGCGGGTGGCCGTGACCGCGTCCTGCAGCACCTTGAAGGCGGCCAGGGCTTCGGGGTCGGCCGCGAAGGCCTCGGCGGCGGGCCACTCGGCGAGCGCCAGCTCGGCCTCGGGGTCCTGCTTCAGCGCGGTGTAGATCTCGCTGGTGACGAAGGGCATGAAGGGGTGGAGGAGTTTCAGCAGGGCCTCGAGCGCCGTCTCCAGTCCCCGCAGCGTGGCGGCGTTGCCCGAGCGCAGCGCCGGTTTGGCGGCCTCGATGTACCAGTCGCAGAACTCGCTCCAGACCAGCTGATAGACCTCGCGGCTGGCGAGCGCCAGATCGTAGGCGTCGTAGAGCTGGGTGATGTTGCGGATGCCCTCACGCAGCCGCGCTGCCATCCAGCGGTCGGCCAGGGTGGGCGCGTCGGCCTTCGCCTCGAAGCCCTCGCGGTTCATGAAGACGAAGCGGGCGGCGTTCCAAAGCTTGTTGGCGAAGTTGCGGCCCATCTCCACCCAGCGGCGGTCGAAGCGGATGTCCTGGCCGCCGGTGGCCAGGTGAATCAGGGCGAAGCGCAGCGCGTCGGCGCCGTAGGCCTCCACCAGCTCGAGCGGGTCCACCACGTTGCCCTTCGACTTCGACATCTTCTTGCCCTTCTCGTCGAGTACCAGGCCGTGGAGCATCACCGCCTCGAAGGGGCGGCGGCCGTCGAAGTGGTAGCCCGAGACCTCCATGCGGCTGACCCAGAGGAAGAGGATGTCGTAGCCGGTGACCAGCACGCTGGTGGGGTAGAAGGCGCGGTAGTCCTCGGTGTCCTCGGGCCAGCCCAGCGTCGAGAGCGGCCACAGCGCCGAGGAGAACCAGGTGTCGAGCACGTCGGGGTCGCGCTCGAGCTCGGGGCTGCCGCAGGTGGCGCAGACCTTGGGGTCCTCGTCGAAGGTTTCCAGCTCCGGCACGGTGACGTGCCCCTCGGGGCAGTACCAGGCGGGGATCTGGTGGCCCCACCAGAGCTGGCGGCTGATGTTCCAGTCGCGGATGTTCTCGAACCAGTCGATGTTGACCTTGCGCCAGCGCTCCGGGTAGAACCGGATGTCGCCTTCCTTCAGCTTGGGCAGCACCTCGTCCGCCAGCGGTTTCATCTTGAGCCACCACTGCGGGAAGAGGGCGTACTCGACCGCGGTGCCGCAGCGGTCGCAGGTGGCCAGCGCGATCTGGTAGGGCTCGGTCGCGCGCAGGTAGCCTTCTTCCTCGAGCGCCCGCGCCACCGCCTTCCGCGCTTCAAAGCGGTCCAGGCCGCGGAAGCGCTCGGGAACCCGTTCGCTGACCAGCTTCCCCTCCAGGTCGATCACGCTGGGCTCGGGCAGGCCGTGCCGATGCCCGATCTCGTAGTCGGTGGGGTCGTGCGCCGGGGTGATCTTGAGGGCCCCGGTGCCGAACTCGCGCTCCACCGCTTCGTCGGCGATGACGGGAATCCAGATCTCGGTCAGCGGGATGCGCGCCTTCTTGCCGATCAGGTCCTTGTAGCGTTCGTCTTCGGGGTGGACGGCGATGGCCACGTCGGCGAAGATCGTCTCCGGGCGCACCGTGGCGATGCGGATCTCGCCGCCGCCCTCGAGCGGGTAGGCGATGGTGTAGAGGGTGCCCTGGGTGGGGGTGTTGTTGACCTCGAGGTCCGAGAGCGTCGTCTCGCAGCGGGGGCACCAGTTGAGCAGCCGTTCGCCGCGGTAGATCAGCCCCTCGTGGTGGTAGCGGACGAAGGCGTAGCGCACCGCGCGGCTGCGGGTCTCGTCCATGGTGAAGGCGAGGCGGCTCCAGTCGGCGCTGGCCCCCAGCCGTTTGAGCTGCTCCAGAATCTGCCCGCCCGACTCCTCGCGCCACCGCCAGACGCGCTCCAAGAACTTCTCGCGCCCCAGCTCGTGGCGGCTCTGGCCTTCCTTGGCGAGCAGCCGTTCGACCACCACCTGGGTGGCGATGCCGGCGTGGTCGGTGCCGGGAAGCCAGACGGCCTCGTAACCGCGCAGCCGCTTGTAGCGAATCAGCGCGTCCTGCAGGGCGTTGTCGAGGGCGTGGCCCATGTGCAGCACGCCGGTCACGTTGGGCGGCGGCATAACGATGACGAAGGGGGGCTTGCCGCTGTGCGGGTCGGCGACGAAGGGCCGCTCGGCCCAGCGTTCGGCCCAGCGGGGCTCGACCTGGTGGGGATCGTAGGCTTTGGACAGTTCCTTCATGCGTACCTCCGGTGGGGGGCCATGAAAAAGCCCCGCGTCCGTGCGCGGACGAGGAGGATTCCCCGCGGTACCACCGCGCTTCGGGAGGCGGCCTGCGGCCGCCGGCTCGTGGCTCGTGGTTCGTGGTAGGTGGTAAAACCACTAACTACAAGCCACAGGCCACGTACCGCATCTCCCGCTCTCTTTCGCGCTGTATCGGGCGCACCCGGCGGGGTCTACTGAGCCTTGCGGCCGTTCTTCCCGCGGCGCCTCGGGCGACGTTCGGCGGTGCGGCGGCGGGCCCCTTCCAGCCGTGGGGGCCCTCTCTGGGGCCGCGCGGGCCGCCTACTCCTCCCGAGCAGGCCTTGATCCGAGTATAGCAGCGTCCAGGCGCGGGCTCCCACGTATAACGAAAAATCGCCTGATCGCTTCAAAACCGATATACTGGGGCCATGCTCCCGACCGCGCTTGACGACGAAGGCAGGGCTTCCGAGACCTTCCGCGCCAACGCCAGCGCCTGGGTGGACCGCATCACCGCCTACCGCGAGACCCTGGCCGAGCTGCAGCGTGGCGGCGGGGAGCGCGCGATCCAGCGCCAGCACGAGAAGGGCCGGCTTACCGCGCGCGAACGCATCGCCCGGCTGGTGGACGAGGGCAGCCCCTTCGACGAACTGATGACCTTTGCCGGCTGGGGGATGTACGAGGAGTGGGGCGGCGCCCCAGGCGGCGGCACCGTGACCGGCATCGGCCGCATTCACGGGCGCGAGTGGATGATCATCGCCAACGACGCCACCGTCAAGGCCGGGGCCTTTTTTCCGATCACCGCCAAGAAGGTGATCCGGGCGCAGACCATCGCCTTCGAGAACCGGATCCCCACCGTCTACCTGGTGGACTCGGCCGGCGTCTTCCTGCCGCTGCAGGACGAGGTGTTTCCCGACCAGGACGACTTCGGCCGCATCTTCTACCTCAACGCCCGCATGAGCGCCGCGGGCATCCCCCAGATCAGCGCCATCATGGGTAACTGCGTGGCCGGCGGCGCCTACCTGCCGGTGATGACCGACGCCCTGGTGATGACCGAGGGCTCCGGCCTCTACCTGGCGGGGCCGGCGCTGGTCAAGGCGGCCATCGGCCAGGAGGTGAGCTCCGAGGAGCTGGGCGGCGCTAAGATGCACGCCGAGACCTCGGGCACGGTAGACTTCTACGAGCCCGACGACGAGGCGGCGCTCGAGCGGGTACGCACCCTCGCCGGCCTTTACGCCGCGCCGAAGCGGGCCCGCTGGGCGCAGGACCGCAAGGAGATCCGGGAGCCGGCCTACGACGCCCGCGACCTCTACGGCCTGGTGCACCCGGAAGGGGAGAGCCCCTACGACGTACGCGAGGTGATCGCCCGGTTGGTGGACGCCTCCGAGTTCCACGAGTACAAGGCACGGTGGGGCGAGACGCTGGTCACCGGCTTCGCCCGCATAGGCGGGTTCCCGGTGGGGATCGTCGCCAACCAGCGGCTCGTCATCAAGAAGAAGGGCCGCATCGAGGTGGGCGGGGTCATCTACGCCGAGGCGGCCGACAAGGCGGCGCGCTTCATCCTCGACGTCAACCAGATGCGCATTCCGCTCCTTTTCCTGCAGGACGTCAGCGGCTTCATGGTGGGCAAGGCCTCGGAGGAGGCGGGGATCATCCGCCGCGGGGCCAAGCTGGTGAACGCGGTCTCCAACTCGGTGGTGCCCAAGATCACGGTGATCCTGGGCGGCTCGTTCGGCGCGGGCAACTACGCGCTGGCGGGCAAGGCCTACGCGCCGCGGCTGCTCTTCGCCTGGCCCAGCGCCAAGTACGCGGTGATGGGCGGCACCCAGGCGGCCAGCACCCTGTTGCAGCTGGAAGTGGCGCAACTCAAGCGCAAGGGCCGGGAGCCGAGCGCCGAGGAGCTGGAGCGGCTCTACGAGGAGATCAAGAGCCGCTACGACGCCACCCTCGACCCCCGCTACGCCGCGGCGCGGCTGTGGGTGGACGAGATCATCTTCCCCCACGAGACCCGCGAACGCCTGATCCGGGCGCTCGAGGCCGTGAGCCTGGACGACTCGGAAGCACCCTTGCAGACGGGCGTCTTCCAGGTGTAGGAGGCGGCTATGGCCGAGCCCGTGACCTACGTCGAGTGCCCCCGGGACGCCTGGCAGGGCTTCGGGCGAACGATCCCGACCGCAGAGAAGGCCGCGTTCCTGCGCCGGTTGCTGGACGCGGGCTTCGACCACCTGGACCTGGCCAGCTTCGTCTCGCCCAAGTGGGTGCCGCAGATGGCCGACTCCGAAGAGGTTCTTAGGCTGCTGCCGCCGCCGGCCGGGCGCGACTACCTGGCCATCGTCGCCAACGAGCGGGGGATGGAGCGGGCGCTGGCGGCGGAGAACCTGACCTCGGTGGGCTACCCCTTCTCGATCAGCGAGACCTTCCAGCAGAAGAACACCCGGCGTTCCATTGAAGATTCCTGGCCGCTGGTGGAGCGGATGCTCGAGCTCGCGCGCGGCGGCGGGCTGGAGCTGGTGGTCTACGTCTCCATGGGCTTCGGCAACCCCTACGGCGACCCCTGGAGCGCGGAGATGGTGGTCGACTTCGTCGGCCGCCTGCGGGCGCTCGGCGTGCGTCGCATCGCCATCGCCGACACCTACGGGGTGGCCGGACCCGAGCGCATCCACGAGGTGCTGGCGGCGGTGGCCGCTGCCCACGGCGCCGCCGGCCTGGGGGCCCACCTGCACAGCCGGCCCGATCCGGACGAGGTGCGGGCCAAGGTGGACGCGGTGCTGGAGGCGGGGGTGCGCTGGCTCGAGGGAGCGCTGGGCGGCATCGGCGGCTGCCCCTTCGCCGGCGACGAGCTGGTGGGTAACCTGCCCACCGAGGCGGTGCTGCTCTACCTGGCCGAACGCGGGTTCACCACGGGCGTGGACACGGGCGCCCTCGACCGCTTGTCCCGGGAGGCCAACCGCTTGCGCACCCGCTACGCCGGATAGCCCCCAGCCTCCCGCCCTATCCCAAACCCCGTGCTACCTTCAAAGCGTGATGAACCCTGTAGCCTTTTCTACTTTTAGGCGCCTCGTGCGTCCTGCACTCGCTCTGATGCTCGTCCTGGCCCTGGCCCAGTGCGGCTCCGCCGGCACCGGCGGTTCCGGCCCGGACGCGGGCACGATCGGCGAGGACGTCTTCCCGATCGGCGTCTACTTCGTCCGCGGTCAAAAGCCCATCTTCGACGAAGGTAGCGAAACCGACTTCCGCGCCGACCCCGAGCAGGCCCGGGCCGACTACGCCCGCGAGTTCGGCGACCTGGCCGCCGGGGGGTTCAACGTGGCCGTCATGTCGGTGGACCCGATCGCCTTCGGCGACCGCTACGAGGAGGTGCTGAGCGTTCTGCTCGACGAGGCGCAGAAGAACGGCGTGAGGCTCATCCTCCCGCTCGGGCACGTCCAGAGCCTCTTGGGCGAGCTGCGCGACGAGCTGAGCGACGCCGACCTCTACCAGGCCGCCGCCCAGGACTACCTCGAATACTTCAAGAACTCGCCGGCGGTGCTGGGCTACGTCGTCTTCGACGAACCCGTACCCGAGGGCGAGCCGGGCCCCGACGGCCAGGTGGTCAAGCCCGAGCAGCTGGGCCAGGCGCGCGCCTTCATCGAGGCGGTCCACCCGGGGGCGTACGCGCTTTCTTCCTGGGCCGACGTGAACCACATGGCCGTCTTGCAGGCGGGTATGAACAGCCGGGTGCTTTTCATGGACGTCTACCCGCTGGCCGAGGACAAGGCCGTCGGCGACTTTTCCGACGCCTGGCCGCGCGGCAACCCCGACGACGGCAGCTTCGCAGGCGGGGCCGACCAGCCCACCTACTACGCGTACCTCGACATGAGCCGCGAGGCGCTACCGGGCGTGCCCCAGTGGGTGATCGTCCAGGCCTTCGAGCCCATTCCGCCGGAGCACCCCCACTACTGGCGCAGGCCCGAACCCGCCGAGCTGCGCCACGAGGTGATGGCGGCGCTGGCCCACGGGGCGAAGGGCATCTTCTACTTCCTCTACCAGTCGGAGAGCTGGGTCCACGGCCTGCGCGACGCCAGCTACCGGCCCACTCCGTTGCTTGAGGAAGCTGCGCGCGCCAACGCCAAGGTGCAAAAGATGGGCCCGACGCTGCTAAAGATCACCCGCAACGACGCCTTCCGGCCCGAGGTGAGCTCCGGCGAGGGGTTCGGGTACACCGACGCCGAGGGAGGGCGCTACGTCTTCATCCTCAACACCGACGTGCTCCACGCCGTGGACGTTACCGTGACCCTGCCCGCCGCCTGGAGCGGCGCTAGCGCTGCGGCGGACGTGGCCAGCGACGAGTCGTTCGCTATTCGCAGCGGCAGCCTGACGGTCAACGTCGCCCCCGGCGACGCCCGGCTGCTCAGGTTGGGTGAGTAAGCTCGGTGAGCCAGCGCGCTGCGGCGTCCGCACTTTCCAGACGGGCGCCGCGCTCGGGTTCGAACCAGGCCAGCAAAGCGGTCTCGTCCTCGGGATACCGCCCCTCGTCCGGGGTGAGCACGAGCTTGTGGTCGCCGTCGGCAAGGCGCACGAGGCCGGTGAGCCGGGCCGTCGAACGGGTACGGGCGCGGAGCGGAGGCCCGAGCACCACCGCGTCCACCTCCTCGCCGTCGGCGGGGTTGACGAGGCCCGGGAGAAAGCCGTAGTTGACCGGGGCGGCGAGGCCTTCGAGCGTGCGCACGAAGCCGCCGCCCTTCCACTCCCAACGCTCGTGGCTCCCCTTGGGCCATTCGATCACGACGGTCAGCTTCATCCGGTTCCCAGGAGGACGCGCGCCACGCTCAGGTAGATGACCAGCCCCGAGACGTCGGAGATGGTCGCGATGAGCGGGTTCGAGATGAGGGCGGGGTCCAGCCCCAGCTTTTCCAGCGCGATGGGCAGCAGCGCGCCCGCGAGGTTGGCGACGATGACGAGCAGGAAGAGCGCGAGCGCCACGACCGGGGTGACCCCGAGAAAGCCGTCGAGCGCCACCTTGAGGGCGATCAGGGCCGAAAGGGTGAGGCCCAGCAGGACGCCGACGCCCAGCTCTTTGAAGAGGACGTGGGGCCAGTCGCTCAGGTCGATGTCGCGGGTCGCCAGGGCGCGCACGATCAGCGTAGACGACTGGTTGCCGGTGTTGCCTCCGGTGCCGAGGAGCACCGGGATGTAGAAGGCCAGCGCCGTGGTGGCCTCGAGCACCGACGAGAAGCCCGCCAGGATCGTCGAGGTGAACATCCCGGTGACGATCAGAATCACCAGCCAACGCGCCCGCGCGCTCCACAGCTCCCAGGCGCTCGAACGGCTGTAGACCAGCTCGGGTGCGTCGACCGCGCCCAGGCGGTGGATGTCTTCGGTGGCCTCTTCCTCGAGCACGTCGATGACGTCGTCGATGGTCACGATGCCCACGAGCCGGCCCGCGTCGTCGGTGACGGGGACGACGGTGAGGTCGTAGTCGGCCATCACCCGCGCCACCTCCTCCTGGTCGGTCCCGGTGGTCACGTGGATGACGTCGGGGTTCATGATCTCGGCCACCCGCATCGAGGGATCGGCCACGATCAGGTCGCGCAGGCTGAGCACGCCCACCAGGTGCCCCTCGTCGTCGAGGACGTAGAGGTAGTAGACGGTCTCGGCGTCGGGCGCGGCGCGGCGGAGGAACTGGAGGACCTCGTCCACGGTCATGCCCGCCCGGACCGCGACGTACTCCGGGGTCATCAGACCGCCGGCGTCGTCCTCGTCGTAGGCGGAAAGCGCTTCGACCTCGGCCCGGGTCTTGGGGTCGAGCCACTCCTTGAGCTGGCGCGCCAGGGCCGGGTCTTCTTCCTCGACCGCCTGGAGGGCGTCGGTCAGGTCGTCGGGGTCGAGCTCTTCGAGGATCTGGCGCACCCGCCAGGGCGGCAGCGTTTCCAGAAACTCCGCCTGGTCCTCGGGGTCCAGCTCGCTGAAGATCTGCGCGGCGGCCTCGGCGTCCAGATAGGTGAGCAGGACGTACTGGTGCTCGCCCGGAAGGTCGTCCCAGTGCTCCAGGATCTCCTGCGGGTGGATCTTGTCGCCCAGCGCCTGCACGAGGGCCACGTCCCCTTTTTGCAAGGCGCGGGTCAGGGAGTCGAACAAGTTTTCGCGCACCTGGGTCCGCATGGAGCCTCCTGCAGCGGGGATTCGGCTTCGAGAAAGCCAAAGCTCAGTCTAACACGTAGCGCGAAATCCGCCGTTTGCACGTCGCTGGATAACCGCGTGCCCATGGGCGCATACCGCGCCGACGCCATCGCTTAAAACCTCAGATAAATTGCGGTTGACACGCTCAAGGTAAGCGGGCTATGCTTAGCGCTGGCCTGGAGCCTGGAGGGTCATGTTCGAGAACCTGAGTCGCAGACTACAACAAACGCTCGACGGCCTGCGCGGCCGCGGGCGCATCGGCGAGGCCGACCTCAAGAAGGTCATGCGCGAGATCCGCATGAGCCTGCTCGAGGCCGACGTGAACTTCGAGGTCGCCAAGGCCTTCACCAAGCGCGTCCAGGAGAAGGCGCTGGGGCAGAAGGTCTACGAGTCGCTCACCCCGGCCGAACAGATCTACACCATCGTCTACGACGAGCTGCGCGAGCTCTTGGGTTCCGAGCCGAAGCAGCCCGAGCTGAAGCACGAGGGCAACGTCTGGTTCCTGGTCGGTCTCCAGGGCACCGGTAAGACGACGGCCGCCGGCAAGCTGGCCCGGCTCTACAAGAGCAAGGGCCGCCGACCTCTGCTGGTGGCCGCCGACACTCAGCGGCCGGCCGCGCGCGACCAGCTGCGCATCCTCGCCGAGCAGGTGGGGGTGCCGGTGCTGGAGGTGCAAAACGGCGAGAAGCCGGCCGAGACCGCGCGCCGCCTGCGCGAGCACCTGGCCGGGGACTACCGTGACCTGGTCATCGTCGACACCGCGGGCCGCTTGCAGATCGACGAGGCCTTGATGGACGAGCTGGCGGAGCTGAAGGAGGTGCTCGAGCCCACCGAGACGCTGCTCGTCGTCGACGCCATGATGGGGCAGGAGGCCCTGGGCGTCTCCCGCACCTTCGACGAGCGCATCGGCGTGAGCGGCCTCGTCCTCACCAAGCTCGACGGCGACGCCCGCGGCGGCGCGGCGCTCAGCGCCCGCTACGTCACCGACAAGCCCATCTACTTCGGCGGCACCTCCGAGAAGCTCGACGGCCTCGAGCCCTTCTACCCCGACCGGCTGGCGCAGCGCATCCTCGGTATGGGCGACATCCAGACGCTGATGGAGCGCGCCCAGGCCGCCGAGCTGGAAGAGCCCGACAAGGCCCCGCACGAGTTCGACCTCAACGACCTGCTCGCCCAGATGAAGCAGATCCAGAAGATGGGCTCGATGACCGAGCTCATGAAGATGATCCCCGGGCTCAGCCGCGCCCTACCGCAAGATTTCCAGCTCGATCCCAAGGCCACCAAGCACCTGGAGGCCATCATCCAGTCCATGACCCCCGCGGAGCGCAGGAACCCGCGGATCCTCAACGCCTCGCGTCGGCGCCGCATCGCCAAGGGCAGCGGCACCAGCGTGCAGGAGATCAACCGGCTCATCAAGACCTTCGAGGAGACGAAGGGCATGATGAAAACGCTCGCCAAGAGCCCGCGCAAGCGCCGCGGCTTCTTCGGCAGGAGGTAGGAGACCCATGGTAAAGATTCGTTTGGCTCGTTTCGGTTCGAAGTTCAACCCCCACTACCGCATCGTCGTCACCGACGTGCGCAAGAAGCGCGACGGTAAGTACATCGAGAAGATCGGGTACTACGACCCGCGCAAGACCACCCCGAACTGGTACAAGGTCGACGTCGAGCGCGCCCGGTACTGGCTCTCCGTCGGCGCCCAGCCCACCAACACCGCGCGCCGCATCCTCAAGCTGGCGGGCGTCTACCGCAAGGGCGAGCCCGCCCCTGCCGAGGTCGCCGAGGAAGCCGCCGCCGAATCCTGATGCGCGAAGTCGTCGAGTACCTGGCCAAGGCCGTGGTGGACCACCCGGAGGGCGTGCGGGTGGAAGAACGCCGCGCCAAGGGCGGGGTCGTCTACTACATCGAGGTGCCGGCCGAGGAGAAGGGCCGCATCATCGGACGCCGCGGCCGGGTGATCGAGAGCATCCGTACGGTCGTGCGCGCCTTTGCGCGCGGCAAGGTCTCCGTCGAGGTGCGGTGAACCTGGTTCGCATCGGTCGTCTGGGCCGGCCGCACGCCCTCGCGGGCGGCCTGAAGTTCCGCAGCGAAGCCCCCCAAGCGCTGCTCGGTCAGTCCCGGGTCTACCTCGAAGGTCTGGGCTGGCGCGCCGTGGCGCGCGTTGAGGCTTTGGGCGAGGACCTGGTCGTCTACTTCGTCGGCGTGGAGTCGCGTGAGGCGGCCGAAGAGCTGGCGGGGCTGGACGTCCTGCTCGAGCCCGAGAACCTGCCCGAACCCGAGGGGGGCTGGTACTACTTCCAGCTCGTCGGCCTGCCGGTCTTTCTGGGCGAGGAGCCCCTGGGCGAGGTCGTGGACGTAATGGACACCGGTGCCCAGGACGTGCTCGTGGTGCGGCGGGGCGCGCGCCGCCTGCTCGTTCCCCTGCAGGCCCCCTACGTCGAAGTGGAGGAGGGGGCGGTCCGCCTGGTGGCTCCTCCCGAGGGGCTGCTGGAGTAGCGGTGCTGCGCTACACCGTCCTTACCCTGTTTCCCCGGCTCATCGAGCCCTGGATGCAGGAGGCGCTGCTGGCCAAGGCCGTGCAGCGCGGTCTGATCGAGATCCGCGTCCGCGACATCCGCAACTACGCCAAAGACAAGCACCGCCAGGTCGACGACTACCCCTACGGGGGCGGCGCCGGGATGGTGCTGCGCCCCGACGTGGTCGTCGCGGCCATCGAGGACCAGCTCCCGGCCGACGAGGTGATTTTGCTCACGCCAGCGGGCGAGCCCTTGCGTCAGCCCCTGGCCGAGGAGCTGGCGGCCAAGGACCACCTGGTGCTGGTGAGCGGCCGCTACGAGGGCATCGACGCCCGCGTCGAGAACTTCGTGACCCGCGAGGTCTCCATCGGCGACTTCGTGCTCATGGGCGGTGAGGTGGCGGCGCTGGCGGTCATCGAGGCCACCGCGAGGCTGGTCCCGGGGGTGCTGGGCGACCCCGAGAGCCACCGGCTCGACTCGTTCTCGTGGGGTCTGCTCGACTACCCGCAGTACACCCGACCGCCCGAGTTCCGCGGGCTCAAGGTGCCCGAGGTGCTCACCAGCGGCCACCACGGCAAGGTGGCCGAGTGGCGGCGGCGCGAGGCGCTCAAGCGGACGCTCGAGCGCCGCCCCGATCTGCTCGCGCATGCCCGTTTGAACCCGGAGGATCTGCGCTTGCTCGCGCAACTGGATGCCGACGAGGACGCGCCGGCACCGTAACACCCCCAATCCAGGACGACATTTGTCACTACCCGGGCTGCGGCGGGCGTGCTAGCCTGTGTGTGTAAAAAACCACAATTTAGAAGGTGGTGCCATTATGACGGATCAAGCCATTTGTTCGGTAATGGATGGTGCAAAAGGTGAATCCGGCATTCGCAGGGCATGGCGCGCACTTCTTCTGTTGGCAGGTCTGCTTCTGGTCGCTTGCGGCAATCTGCGGCCGCTGGAGGAGCAGCCTGCGTTTTCGCTTTATGTTTCCCCGGCTGCGGTTACCGTGCCCCAAGGGCAAAGCGGGACCTTGAACCTGACGATACAGCCGGATCGGGCGTTTCAGGGGAGGGTCGGGCTCGAGCTGGCCATGCAGGACGCCTCCGCGCTTCCCTCGGGGATCCAGTGGTCTCCAGAGAGCGTGGACGTAGCCGGAGCGCCCGTGACCCGCACCCTGACCGTCTCGGTCGACGCGACCGTGGCGGTGGGCAGCTACGGACTGATCCTGGAGGCTTCCTCGGGAGGGGTGCGGCGGGAGGCGACCTTTACGTTAACCGTCACCTCTTCCGGCGGTGGTTCAAGGGTCATCGAGATGGACGCGGGCTGGTCGCATACTCTCGTACTTAAGTCCGACGGCACCCTTTGGGGATTTGGTGGCAACGGTTACGGCCAGTTGGGCACCGGCGATACCGACCGTCGGCTAAGCCCCGTTCTTATCATGAGCGACGTTGCCCAGATGGCCGCCGGGAATTACCATACGCTCGTCGTCAAGACCGATGGAACGCTTTGGGTTTTTGGCCGCAACGACGACGGTCGGTTGGGAACGGGCGACAAGGACGATCGCTACACTCCCGTACAGATCATGACCGGGGTAAAAAAGGCGGCGGCGGGGTCGCACCACTCGTTGGCGCTCAAGCAGGACGGCACCCTTTGGGCCTTTGGCTACAACAGCGAAGGTCAGCTGGGTACCGGAGACACCACCAGCCGGCTTAGCCCCGTGCAGGTAATGAGCGACGTCGTCGACGTGACGGCGGGTTACCGGCACACGCTGGCCCTCAAGAGCGACGGAACGCTCTGGGTTTTCGGCGACGGCAGCGCGGGGCAGTTGGGTACGGGTTCCACCAGCGACGAGCTCGCGCCGGTGCAGCTGATGAGCGGCGTGGTGGAAACGGCCGCCGGCGGTGCTTTTACGCTCTTTCTCAAGAACGACGGTAGTTTGTGGGCCAGCGGCTCAAACTCGGATGGGCAGTTGGGCACGGGGCGAATGGGAGATGAGCATAGCCCCGTTTGGATCATGGACGACGTAGCGCACGTAGCGGCCAACGGCTGCCACTCGCTCGCGGTGAAGACCGACGGAACCCTCTGGACCTTCGGGAGCAACGATTGGGGGCAGCTTGGAACCGGAGACACGACGATCCGCCGCTCGCCTACGCAGGTCATGGATGGAGTGGCCCGGGCGGCCGCGGGCGTGAGGCATTCGCTCGTGCTCAAGAACGATGGAACGGTCTGGGGCTTCGGGTGGAACGGCGGCGGCCAGCTGGGCACCGGTGACACCGACGACCGCAGTTCACCGACGTTGATCCCCCTGCCCTGAACCTGCTGCTTCGAGGTGCGGCTGCGGGTTTCTGCCGACCCGCAGCCGCAGGGTTTGACGCGGCCTTCCCCGGGCGACTATACTGGCGGGTGTTGCCCCCAAGGGGCGCGATTCCCATGACTTGTCCATGAACCCACGGGGTTCCGCTGGAAAGGAGAAACCCATGAAGCTGAACCGTGGTGCCCTGCTCAAGGCCGTCGAACAACCCCACTACCGCGAAGGGATCCCCGAGTTTCGCTCGGGCGACACCGTGCGCGTGACCTACCGCGTCGTCGAGGGCAAGCGCGAGCGCCTGCAGGCCTTCGAGGGCGTCGTCATCAAGATCCACCGCAACGGCCTCAACTCCACCTTCACCGTGCGCAAGGTTTCCTACGGCGAGGGCGTGGAGCGCATCTTCCCCTTTCACTCGCCGCTGATCGACAAGGTCGAGGTCGTGAGCTACGGCAAGGTGCGGCAGGCCCGCCCCTACTACCTGCGCGAACTGCGCGGCAAGGCGGCCCGCATCAAGCCCGACCGCAAGCGCACCCAGAAGGCCGCCGAGGCCTACGCCGAGGCCAAGGCCGCGAAGGGCAAGAAGAAAAAGAAGGCCAAGAAGAAGGCCGAGCCCCAGACCTCCGAAGAAGCCTGACCCGCGTTCGCAGACGTTCGCCCCGCGCCGCCGCGCGGGGTTTTTCCTACAATGAGGGCAGAGGAGGGCACCATGGGCAAGATGATCCTGGTACCGACGGACGGCAGCCCCTGCGCGGAGAAGGCCGTCGAGTTCGCGATTCGCGAGGCCGCCGCCCTGGGCGCGGGTCTGGCCTTCCTGCACGTGCTCTACAGCCCCAGCACCCTCGTTCCCACGCCCGAGCTTTCCGAAGAGGAGGACGAGGTGCTAAAGGAGGCCGTAAAGAAGGCCGAGGCGGCGGGCCTGTTCGCCAAGGGGTTGCTGGTGCGGGGTGAGCACCCCGTCGAGGCCATCGTCTCGGAGGCGGAAACCGGGTACGACCGCATCGTGATGGGCCGCCAGGGCGGCGGCATGCTGCGGCGGCTGCTGCTGGGCTCCACCACCGCCGGCGTGGTGCAGCTGGCCAGGGTTCCGGTGCTGGTGGTGCCCTGCGATCATGAGGGTTAGCGAACTCAACTTGCATGCGCGTGCGGTTGCTAACGCTCGCTTGCCAAGCCTCTGCGGTTTACTTTTTTGAAGGGGGAGAGGTCGGCGCTTTCGTCTTCCCAGCGCTCCCGTTCTTCTTTTCTTCCGGGGCAAGTTTTCGCCGCACCGTGCAAACCGTCGTTTTGTACCAGTAATACGACCGGCTCCGAGTTGCGTTGCGTCACCCCCCGCGACCCGCCTGCGCGAGGAGAGGAGCTGTTTACGCCATGGCGGGGAAGGCGGGGGTCTTGCGGGCTGGACCAAGATGCCCGCCTTCGTGGGCATGACGGGGTTGGAGCGCGTGACGGAGGGGGCGGTACGGGAACCCAAACCCTTCGCCTTGCTTGCGGTATGTCGCCTCGGCCAACCCCGGTGCAACCGGGGGAGTTGCTTGCATCCGATAACGAACTTCTGAAGACCGTATGACCTATCCCAAAGGTGGAGAAGGCGGTGGAAGCAGGAGCACCGGCCATCGTCACCCACACGACCCGTTCAGGCGAAGGCAGAGGCCCGTCCACGCCATGGCGGGGAAGGCGGGAGTCCTGCGGGCTGGACCAAGATGCCCGCCTTCGCGGGCGTGACGGGGTTGGCGGGCGGGGGGGGCAAGCGAAGCGGGGTTTCGCGGGCGCCGACGCGATTCGCCTAGGTAGAACCCGACGGTCGTACGCCCTTTTTCCGCTTGGGGCCCGCGTTTTCGCTGGTGAACGGTGACCGGTTCTTTCAGCTTGGGGCAAGAACCGTTGAGCAACGCGCCGGGTGCTGGTCACGCCGAAGCCCGCTGGTTCCGCGGCCGGTACCGCTTAGCCGTGCCAGGCCTGCAGGGGCTCGGGTTCCAGCTCGGCTTCGCGGGCGCGGCGGATGGCCTCGAGCCCCCAGAGCGCCGCTTCGCGGGTGGTGAAGTAGGGCCGGCCCAGCTCGACCGCGCGGCGCAGCTCCGGGTCGGGCGCGAGGCTTACCAGCAGGTCGTAGTCGCCGCCTTCGGCGACCTCGAAGCCGGCCTCGCGGTAGGCGCTTACCAGGTCGTCGTCGGCTGCGATGAAGCGCACCCGGCCCTCAAGCGGCAGCACGTGGCCCGCCCCCAGCTGCGCCCGGTAGTAGGCCAGGTAGGGGTCGCGGTCGAGGCCCATGCTCTCGCCGGTGGAGCGCATCTCCGGCCCCAGCCAGGGGACGACGCCGGGGAACTTGAGCCAGGGCACGGTGACCTCCTTGACCGAGTAGAAGCCGGGTTCGGGGTCCTGGGTCAGGCCCAGCTCTTCGAGCGTCTTGCCGGCGCTGATGAGGGCGGCGTACTTGGCCAGCGGGTGGCCGACCGCCTTGGAGACGAAGGGTACGGTGCGGCTGGCGCGGGGGTTGGCCTCGAGCACGTAGACCTGCCCGTCCTTGTAGGCGTACTGGACGTTCAAGAGACCGCGCACCTCCAGCGCCTGGGCCAGCTTGCGGGTGTACTCGCGCACCGTCTCCACCGCCTCTTCGGGCAGCGTGACCGGCGGCAGCACCGTGGCCGAGTCGCCCGAGTGGACCCCGGCCCGCTCGACGTGCTCCATCACCCCGGCCACCACCACCCGCTCGCCGTCGGCCAGCGCGTCCACGTCGATCTCGACCGCGCCGTCCAGGTAGGCGTCGAGCAGGATCGTGGGCCTGGCGGCCAGTTCGGCGTAGACCTGGCTCAGGTAGGCCTTCAGCTCACCTTCGTCGTGAACCACCTGCATGGCCCGCCCGCCCAGGACGTAGCTGGGCCGCACCATCAGCGGGTAGCCCAACCGGCGGGCGTGCTCCAGCGCCTCGCGTTCGTCGGCGGCCACCGCGCCGGCGGGCTGGGGGAGGCCCAGCTCGGCGGCCAGGCGGTTGAAGGCCTCGCGGTCCTCGGCGGCGTGGATGCTGGCGGGCGAGGTGCCCCAGATGGGCTGGCCCGCCTCCTCCAGCGCCCGCGCCAGCTTGAGGGGCGTCTGCCCGCCCAATTGGACGATCACCCCGTCGGGCCTCTCGCGCTCAAGGATCTCCAGCACGTCCTCGGCGGTCAGCGGCTCGAAGTAGAGCTTGTCGGCGGTGTCGTAGTCGGTGGAGACCGTTTCCGGGTTCGAGTTGACCATCAGGGTCGTGAACCCGGCCTCCTGTAGCGCCCAGACCGCGTGCACCGCCGAGTAGTCGAACTCGACGCCCTGGCCGATGCGGATGGGGCCGGAGCCGAGGATGGCCACCGAGGGGCCCTGCTTTTCGCTCACCTCGTCCTCCACCTCGTAGGCCGAGTAGTGGTAGGGGGTGTAGGCCTCGAACTCGGCGGCGCAGGTGTCCACGGTCTTGTAGACCGGGCGCAGGCCGGCGGCGTGGCGCTTTTCGCGCACCTCGGCTTCTTGCAGGCCGACGCCGGCGGCGATCTGGGCGTCGGAGAGCCCCTTGCGCTTGAGGGTGTAAAGCTCGGCGGCGCTCAGCTCGGAGGCGCTGGCCGCCTCGAGCCGCGCCAGCTCGGCGGCGATCTCCTTGAAGTGGTGCAAAAACCAGCGGTCGATGCCGGTGGCGGCGGCGATCTCCTCGGCGGGGGTGCCGCGCTTCAGCAGTTCCAGCACCGCGAAGATGCGCTTGGGGTTGGGCGTGAGCAGACGCTCCAGCTCGGGCACCGAGAGGTCGGCCACGTCTTCGGAGACGTCGAACTCGAGGCTGCGCAGCGCCTTCATGAAGCTTTCCTTGAAGGTGCGGCCGATGGCCATCACCTCGCCCACGCTCTTCATCTGGGTGCCCAGGCGGTCGGAGAAGCCGCCTTCGGTGTTGGGCAGGGTGCGGAACTTTTCGAAGGCGAAGCGGGGTATCTTGGTGACCACGTAGTCGATCGTCGGCTCGAAGGAGGCCGGGGTCTTCTTGGTGATGTCGTTGGGCAGCTCGTCGAGGCGGTAGCCCACGGCCAGCAGCGCGGCGATCTTGGCGATGGGGTAGCCGGTGGCCTTGGAGGCCAGCGCCGAGGAGCGGGAGACGCGCGGGTTCATCTCGATGACGACGAGCCGGCCCGTCTTGGGGTCGACGGCGAACTGGATGTTGGAGCCGCCGGTGTCGACGCCGATCTCGCGGATGATGTCCTTGGCGGCGTCGCGCATCTTCTGGTACTCGACGTCGGTCAGGGTTTGCGCCGGGGCGACGGTGATCGAGTCGCCGGTGTGGACGCCCATCGGGTCCACGTTCTCGATGGAGGTGATGATGACGACGGTGTCGGCGTGGTCGCGCATCACCTCGAGCTCGTACTCCTTCCAGCCTACGATGGACTCCTCGACCAGCGCGGTGTGCGCCGGGCTGAGGCGCAGGCCGCGGCCCAAGAGCTCGCGCAGCTCGGCCTCGTCCGCGGCCACGCCGCCCCCGCTGCCGCCCAGGGTGAAGCTGGGGCGGACGATGACCGGGTAGCCGACCTCGCGGGCGAAGGCGAGCCCGTCCTCGAGGCTCGAGACCATCAGGCCGCGGGGCACCTCGAGGCCGATCTTCTTCATGGCCGCCTGGAACTGCTCGCGGTCTTCGCCCTTCTTGATGGCGGCGTAGTTGGCGCCGATCAGCTCCACACCGTAGCGCTCGAGCACCCCTGCCTCGTAGAGCTCCATGGCCAGGTTGAGCGCGGTCTGCCCGCCCAGGGTGGGCAAAAGGGCGTCGGGGCGCTCGCGGGCGATGATCTTTTCCAGGAACTCGAGCCTGAGCGGCTCGATGTAGGTGGCGTCGGCCAGGGCGGGGTCGGTCATGATCGTCGCCGGGTTCGAGTTGACCAGCACCACCCGGTAGCCCTCGCGCCGAAGCGCCTTGACCGCCTGGGTGCCCGAGTAGTCAAACTCGGCCGCCTGGCCGATGGTGATGGGTCCGGAGCCGATGATGAGGATCGTCTTCAGGTCTTTGCGTGCCGGCATAGTAAACCGCGCCTCCCGGCGCTCCCAACATCGTAATGGATAATTATGCGACCGACAAGCGGCCAGTCGTCTCGGCGTCGGTTACGTGCAGGTCCTACATCTACCTCCTACAACCCACCTCCCGCTTACTTGAATATCTTCTTCCGCACCTTCTCCCACCAACCCTCGGCCGGCACCTCCTCGCCCACCTCCTCGGCGTAGGCGCGCAGCAGCTCGCGGGCGCGGGGGGAGAGCTTCTTGGGGACTTCGAGTTCCACGACGACGCGCAGGTGTCCGGGTCGGCCGCCGCGGGGGTCGGGCAGGCCCTTGCCTTCCAGCTCGAAGACGGCGCCGTGTTCGGTGCCCGGGGGAATGTCGAGCGGCACCGCGCCGTCGAGCGTGGGCACGTTCACCTGGCTGCCCAGTGCTGCCTGGGCGAGGCCCAGCTTGAGGGTATGGATCAGGTGCTTGCCCTCGCGCCTGAGCTCGGGGTGGGGCCGGATGCGTACGCGCACATAGAGGTCGCCCGCACCGCCCGCGGCCTGGTTGCCGGCGCCGGGTACGCGCAGCAGGTCGTCCTCGTCCATGCCGGCGGGGATGGTGACCCGGATGCGCTCCTGCTTTTCCAGGCGTCCGCGGCCGCCGCAGGTGGGGCAGGTCTCGCTGAGCAGGTAGCCGCGGCCGCGGCAGTGGGGGCAGGCCGACTCGGTAACGAACTGGCCGAAGAGGCTTTGCTGCACCTGCCGCACCCGGCCGGCGCCGCCGCAGGTGGGGCAGGGTTGCTGCTCGCCGCCCGCGCCGCCGCAGGCCTCGCAGAGCACCAGCCGGCGGTAGCGGACCTCCACCTCGTCCCCCTTGGCCGCCTGTTCCAGGGTGACCTCGACCACCGCCTCCAGATCCTCGCCGCGGCGGGGGCCGCGGCTCCGGGCCCCGCCGACGTTGAAGCCGAACATCTGGCCCAAGAGGTCGAAGAGGTCGCCCACCCCCGGGTCGGCCGGGTGGGCCTGGCGCGGGTCGGCGGTTCCGAAGCGGTCGTAGCGGGCCCGCTGCTCGGGGTCGGAGAGCACCGCGTAGGCCTCGTTGATCTCCTTGAAACGTTCTTCGGCGCCGGGATCGCCGGGGTTCTTGTCGGGGTGGTACTTGAGCGCCAGCTTGCGGTAGGCCTTCTTGATCTCCTCCTGGCTGGCGTCTCGGGATACGCCCAGAACGGCGTAGTAATCCTTCATCCTATTTACGTTAACGAGGCGGCGGGGAAAAGGCAAGGAAGGCGGCCGTTCGTGCTGCGTGGCGCCAAGCGCGTAGTGCGCAGCGTTTAGCACGCGGCAGCGGCATGGCCTGTAGCCTACGGCTTTTGGCCTGTGGCTTGTGGGAACACCTTGACCTGTCTTCGGCACCAAGTCGAACGAGATTGGCTTCTCCTGTAAGGCCAACCTCTCCGCCGGTCGCCTCCGGATCGCCTGCAGGACTGCGGCTTCGCTCCCGGCATGGACCCCGGATCTCGGCCACCTTCGGTTGCCTCGTCCGGGGAAACGGGAAAGCGGGAGGTGGGGTACAGGAGGCTGGCCCTGTTCGAAAAGCCCGTTGACGAGGTCGTGGGCGGTACGCCGGATGCGAGACTTAACTTCTTCGCCTTCCACCCCCTCCAACCCACGTCCCGGCGAAGCCGACCAACCGGGCCCGCGTCGCGTCCAGAAATCTGTGGTTTGCTCGCGGCCATAACAAACCTCCCTTCCCTGGGGGAGGGTCGGGGTGGGGGTGGTTGACGCAACTCGAGCCAATAGATGGTCGCCGGTGCAGGACCGGCCCACGTCCTGCCCCCTGCAACCCGCTTCCCGTTACGTTGACGCCGCGCATGCGGCGGCGGTAGCATGAGCCCAACATGGCGCCGTTTGTGACCACTACGCGCTGAGGGAGCGGCGAGCCCCGCTCCCGGGCCCGCATGGATGCGGGCCGTTCTTTTGGAGGAGTCATGAAGATTCGCCTGCCGGACGGAAAAGAGATCGAGCTTCCCGAGGGGAGCACGGCCAGGGACGTGGCCGAGAAGATCAGCCGCAGCCTGGCCAAGGAGGCCGTGGGCGCGATCGTGAACGGCGAGGTCTACGACCTCTTCAAACCCCTACCCGAAGGGGCCGAGGTGCGCATCCTCACCCGTAAGGACCCCGAGTACCAGCTGCTCTTCCGCCACACCCTGGCCCACGTGATGGCCCAGGCCGTCAAGGAGTTCTTTGCCAAGAAGGGCTACGACCCCGAGGAGGTCAAGCTGGGCATCGGGCCGGTGATCGAAAACGGCTTCTACTACGACATCGACGCGCCCGAACCCATCTCGGACGCCGACCTGCCCGAGATCGAAAAGCTGATGCAGCGGATCATCAAGCGGAACCTGCCGCTGCGCCGCTACGTGCTCGAGCGCGAGGAGGCCCTGGCCCGCTACCGCGGCAAGGACCCCTACAAGACCGAGCTGATCGAGGACCTGCCCGAGGGCGAGGAGATCAGCTTTTACGAGCAGGAGGGGTTCACCGACCTCTGCCGCGGGCCCCACGTGCCCAGCACCGGCAAGATCCCGCCCCACTTCAAGCTGACCCACGTGGCCGGCGCTTACTGGCGCGGTGACGAGTCGCGGCCGATGCTGCAGCGCATCTACGGCGTGGCCTTCCGCACCAAGGAGGAGCTGGAGCACTACCTCTGGCAGCTGGAGGAGGCCAAGAAGCGCGACCACCGGCGACTGGGCAGGCAGCTCGAGCTCTTCCACATCGATCCCATGGTGGGCAAGGGGCTGGTCCTCTGGCTGCCCAAGGGCAACGTGCTGCGCGAAGAGCTGATCGCCTTCATGCGCGAGGAGCAGGTCAAACGGGGCTACCAGCTCGTCACCACCCCCCACATCGGCAGCCTCGAGCTCTACAAGACGAGCGGCCACTACCCCTACTACGCCGAGAGCCAGTTCCCGCCGATGGAGCTCGAAGACGGCGAGGCCTACCTGCTCAAGCCCATGAACTGCCCCCACCACGTGCGCATCTACGCCATGCGGCCGCGCAGCTACCGCGAGCTGCCGCTGCGCCTCGCCGAGTTCGGCACCGTCTACCGCTTCGAGCAGTCGGGCGAGCTGCACGGCCTCACCCGGGTGCGCGGCTTCACCCAGGACGACGCCCACATCTTCTGCTCCCCCGAGCAGGTGAAGGAGGAGTTTTTGGGGGTGCTCGACCTGACCCTCAAGGTCTTCGGCACCCTGGGGATGGGCGACTTCCGGGTGCGCATCGGGGTGCGCGACCCCGAGTCGGACAAGTACGTGGGCGACGCCGAGCACTGGGCCGTCGCCGAGCGGCAGATCCAGGAGGCCTGCGACGAGGCGGGGCTCGACTACACGATCGAGGAGGGCGACGCCGCCTTCTACGGTCCCAAGCTCGACTTCGTCGTCAAGGACGTGCTGGGGCGCGAGTGGCAGCTGGGTACGATCCAGGTGGACTACAACCTTCCCGAGCGCTTCGACATCAGCTACAAGGGGCCGGACGGCGAGCCCCACCGCCCGGTGATGATCCACCGCGCCCCCTTCGGCAGCCTGGAGCGGTTCATTGGCATCCTCATCGAGCACTTCGCCGGCGAGTTCCCGCTGTGGTTGGCGCCGGTGCAGGTCGTGGTCGTGCCCATCACCGACCGCCACCACGACTACGCCCGCAAGGTCCGGGCCGAGCTCGAGGCCGCCGGGCTGCGCGTGGAGGTGGACGACCGCCCCGAGCGCATGAACGCCAAGATCCGCGACGCCGAGACCCAGAAGGTGCCGGTGATCCTGGTGGTCGGCGACAAGGAGCAGGAGGAGGGCACCGTGGCCGTGCGCGACCGCCGCAGCGGCGAGCGGGCGACCCGGCCGCTCGCCGAGGTGGTGCAGGACCTGGCCGAACGGGTGCGCACCCGCGCGCGGGAGTAAACTGGATCCCATGCGGGCCAGGTCCACCCTCTTCACGCTGTACACCGAACTGGTCTACCCCGACGACACCGTCTGGATCGGTCAGCTGGTCCACTGGATGGAGCGGCTCGGTTTCAGCGAGCCCGCGGTGCGCGCCGCCGTTTCCCGTTCCGCGGCGCGCGGCTGGGTGATTCCCGAGCGCAAGGGGCGGCGCGCCTACTACCGGCTCAGCCCCCGCGTCTACTGGCAGGTCCGGCAGGTGCGCCGGCGCCTTTGCGAGATGCACGACGCGGTCTGGGACGGCTACTGGCGCATCCTCGTCTACGCCGTCCCCGAGGGGCTGCGCAGCCAGCGCGACAAGTTCCGCAACGAACTGGTCCTCCTGGGCTACGGCACCCCCGCCGCGGGGGTCTGGGTGAGCCCCACGGCCGACCTGGAGGCGACCCGGGAGCTGGTGGGCTACTACGGCCTCGAGCCTTACGTCGAGTTCTTCCGCGCCGAGCGCGTGGGCGCGCAGCCGGAGCCGCGGCTGGTGGAGCGGGCCTTCCACCTGGAGGAGGCCGCCGAGCGCTACCGCGCCCTGAACGCGCGCATGGACGCCCTCCCCGCCGAGCCGGCGCCCGAGGAAGCCTTCGTGAGCCTCGTGCGGCTGGTGCACGAGGCGCGCAAGGTGCTCTTCTTCGACCCCGGTCTGCCCCCCGAGCTCGCGCCCGCGGGCTTCGACGGCCGGCGCAGCCTGGAGCGCTTCGCGCAGGTGCGCAAGCGGCTGCGGGCGGCGGCGGAGCCCATCCTCGCGGAGGCGGCGGTCACCTGAGCGCAAGCGGTGCGCTATCCTGAAGGTATGAAAACACTCGGAAGGCTCGTGGCCAGCCTGGGTTTGCTCGTGTTGCTCAACGCCTGCCTGCCGGTGGCGACGCTCGAGACCGCCGAGCCGGTGAACGGGCAGCAGTTCACCGCCGGTCTGACCGGCGTGGTGGCCGTGAGTTCGGACGCCCCCGTGGGCGGCCTCCCGTACCTGGCCTACCGTTGGGGGAACGGCGAGACCGAGTTCAGCGTCTCGACCCAGATCGGGATTCGCGGCGGGGTCAAGCAAAAGGTGGCGGACCGCTTCAGCATCGCCGCCGGGCTTACGGTTCCCTGGGCCGTCTTCAGCACTTCGGGCGGGTCGGGCCTGCCCTTCACCGTCGATGCCGAGGCCCTCTTCCAGGCGACCGACGAGCTTACCGTGATCGGCCGGGGGATGTACGCCGCGGTGAGCGACTTCGGCGGCGCCTGGCTGGGCGGGGCGAGCGTAGTCTACCGCCAGGACCGCTGGCTCTTCGAGGGCGGTTTCCTGATGTCCAGCGAAGGGAACCCGATCCTCAGCGTTTCCGCGGGTTACCGCTTCTGAGCCCTCAACGGGCGGGGTCCGAAGGGTCCTTGCGCCGGGCGGCGCTGAAGCGCTGGCGCAGCTCGCGGTAGCGCTCGGCCACCTTGCGTTCCCAGCCCTCACCGCGGGGGTCGAAGAAGCGCATGGGCTCGAGCGGCTCGGGCAGGTAGGCCTGGGCAAAGCTCGCCTCGGGGTCGTCGTGGTAGTAGGCGTAGCCCTTGCTGTAGCCCAGTTCCTTCATCAGCTTGGTGGGGGCGTTGCGCAGGTGCAGCGGCACCTCGGCGTCGGGGTGGGTCTCCACCGCGCGGCGCGCGGCCGCGAAGGCGCGGTAGACCGAGTTCGACTTGGGCGCGAGCGCCAGGTAGACCGTGGCCTGGGCGAGCGCCAGCTCGCCCTCGGGGCTGCCCAGCAGCTGGTAGGCCTCGACCGCCGCCAGGGCCTGCCTGAGCGCCCCGGGGTCGGCCAGGCCCACGTCCTCGCTGGCCATCCGCACCAGCCGGCGGCCCACGTAGAGCGGGTCCACCCCGCCGGCGAGCATCCGCGCCAGGTAGTAGAGCGCGGCGTCCACGTGCGAGCCGCGCACGCTCTTGTGCAGGGCGCTGATCAGGTCGTAGAAGGCCTCGCCGCCCTTGTCGAAGACGGGCTGGCCCGCCCCGAGCGCCTCGCGGGCGGCGTCGAGGGTGACGCGCCCGCCGCCCAGCTCGGCGGCCAGCTCGAGCGCGTTCAGCGCCCGCCGCGCGTCGCCCATGGCGGCGGCGGCGATGAGGCGCAGCGCCTCCTCCTCGGCTTCGGCTTCGGGCAGGCCTTCGGAGCTGATCAGGGCGCGCTCGAGCACCCGCATCAGGTCGTCCTCACCCAGCGCCTTCAGCACGTAGACCCGCGCCCGCGAGCGCAGCGCCGGGTTCACCTCGAACGAGGGGTTCTCGGTCGTCGCCCCGATCAGGGTCAGCAGCCCCGACTCCACGTGGGGCAGAAGCGCGTCCTGCTGGGCCTTGTTGAAACGGTGCACCTCGTCGAGGAAGAGCACCGTCGGCTGCCCCGCGCTCACGGCCTCCTGCGCCTGCTTGACGGCCTCGCGCACCTCCTTCACCCCGGCGCTCACCGCGCTCATGGCGATGAAGCGGGCGTCGACCCCGCTGGCGAGGATGCGTGCCAGCGTCGTCTTGCCGGTGCCCGGCGGCCCCCAGAAGATCATCGAGGCCAGCCGGCCGTTTTCGAGCATGACCCGCAGGGGCTTGCCCGGGCCCGTCAGGTGTTCCTGACCCACCACCTCGTCGAGCGTTCGCGGGCGCAGCCGTTCGGCCAGGGGGGCGCGGGGGGTGAAGAGGCTCATCGCCCCCAGTCTACCACGGATTACGTAAATAACATAATCCAGTCGGGTACATTCGCCATCGCTGGAGCTGCTATGGTGGCCCCATGAAACGCTGGAGTTTTGCGGCGCCGTGGCTGCTGGCCCTCGCCCTCGCCGCCGCGCCGCAGCTGGATTACGACCCGGCCCTCACCCTTCCCGACGGGGCCCAGGCGCTCGCGATGGAGGCCTGTCCGGTGCCGCGCGGCTTCTGGGAACCGCTGGAGGCGAAGGGTTGGAAGAGCGCCTGCTTCCTGGCCCACGGCGATCCGTTCGTCCTGGAGAAGGCGCTGGCCCTGGCGCTGGAAAAGGCGGGCTACGTCCGCACCGGCCGCGAAACGCAGCCCCTTTCGGGGGAGGACCGCTTCGTGCTCGAACAGTGGCGGGCCGAAGCGCGCGAGCTCTTCGTCGAGTACTTCCTGTTTCCCGAGAAAAGCGCCGCCGTCTACCTGATCGCCCATCCGCCCCATTAGCAAGGCGAACCCCCGGCCGCGGCCGGGGGTGTTCTGGTGGGCGCGAGAGGACTTGAACCTCCGACCTCTACCGTGTCAAGGTAGCGCTCTAGCCACCTGAGCTACGCGCCCGCGTAGTGGAGGCGCCGGCCGGATTCGAACCGGCGAATGGAGGTTTTGCAGACCTCTGCCTTACCACTTGGCTACGGCGCCCCGTAGCAGGGTTCATGCTAGCACGCGCGCTAGGGGCTGTCAACGAATGCGCGTCTGCCAGCGCACAAACCTTTAATGCGCACGGGCTATAATGCAGCGATGCCGGAGATCTACGTGACCACCTCGCGCGGAATGCGCTGGCCCTTTTCCAAGGGGCTGGTCATCGAGTCGCTCGTCAGCGCGGGCGTCGACCTCGGGGTGGCCGACGAGATCGCCCACGCGATCGAGCGCGAGCTGCGCGCGAGCGGGGCGACGCAGGTCGCCAGTGAGGAGCTGAAGCGGCGCATGACCGCGGCCGTCGCCGAGCGCCTCGGCCCCGAGGCCGCCGCGCGGGTGGCGCGGCAGACCCAGAGCTTCGAAGAAATCCTCGTCGAGGACGAGCACGGCGAGCGGCCTTTCTCGAAAGGGCTGCTGGTGCGCAGCCTCGAGGAGGCCGGCTTTTCGCTGCGTGAGGCCCACGCCCTGGCCAAGCAGGTGGAGCAGCGCCTGCGCCAGGCGGGGAAGGGGCGCATCGAGGCCGACGAGCTCGAGGACTTCGTCGCGCAGATCATCAAGGAGCAGTACGGCAAGGACGCCCGCAAGCGCTACCAGAAGCGGCTCGAGTACGGCGGCGGCATCTTCGTGGTCGAGCCCGGCGGGGAGCCACGGGTGCCCTTTTCCAAGGGAATTCTCTCCCAGTCGCTGATGGCCGCGGGGCTCACCCCCGACCGCGCCTACCGCCTGGCGCGCGAGGTGGAGCGCGAGCTGATCCGCGACGGGCACCGGGTGGTGGGCCGCGACGAGCTGCGCGAGCGGGTGGTGCGGCTGCTGGAGCGCCGCATCGGCGACGAGGTGGCCGAGCGCTACCGGGTGCTGCGCGCGGTGCGGAGGCTCGAGCGCCCCATGCACATCCTCATCGGCGGCGTCAGCGGCGTGGGCAAGAGCACGCTCGCCGCCTCGCTGGCCTACCGGCTGGGCATCACCCGCATGACCTCCAGCGACTCGGTGCGCGAGATCCTGCGCGCCACCACGACCCGCGACCTGGTGCCCACCCTGCACACTTCTTCGTTCGACGCCTGGAAGGCACTCGCCGAGGTGCTGGGGCTCGAGGGCGAGCCCGGCGACGAGGTGGTCCTCCAGGGCTTCCGCGACCAGGTGGCCCGGGTGAGCGTGGGCATCCGCGCCATTCAGGAGCGCAACGCCCGCGAGCGCACCTCGGTGGTCATCGAGGGGGTGCACGTGGTTCCGGGCTTCCTCAGCCACCCGCTGCAGTCGGAGGTGGTGCAGATCCCCATGCTCGTCGTGGTGCGCGACGAAAAGCTCCACCGCGACCGCTTCCGCCTGCGCGAGCGCGAGACCTCGGGCCGGCGGCCGGTCGACAAGTACCTGGCCAACTTCGGGGCCTTGCGGATGATCCAGGACCACCTCGAGGCCCTGGCGCGGGCGATGGGCGTGCCCGTGATTCCCGGCGACAACCTCGACAAGGCCGTCGACAAGGGGCTCGAGGTCATCACCGAACGCTTCCACGACCTGTTTCGCGCCCAAGAGCGCGACGGGGCGCGCGCATGATGCGAAGCCTCTTCCTGACCCTCGTGCTGGCGTCGGGGCTGGCCGCCGCTGCGGCGCCCGACTACCTGACCCGCTTCGATCAGGCCTGGCGGCTGGTCGACGAGTACTACTGGGACGTGAACCACCTGGGCGTCGACTGGCGGGCCGTGGGTGAGCGCTACCGCCCCCGGGTGGCCGCGGCCGCTTCCTGGGACGAGGTCTACCGCCTGCTCGACCGCATGTACGGCGAACTGGGGGACGACCACTCCCGCGTCCTTGCCCCCGACGAGGCCCGCACCGCGCTGCGGGGGGCTTTGTGCCTGCCGCTGCCCTTCCCGGTCGAGCGGCCCAGGCCCCCGGTGCCCGCCGCAGAGCCCGCGCCCGCCGACGACGGCGCCGGCTCCGGGGCGCCCGAGGCGCCGGCCGGGAAGGAAGAGGCGGGTTGGGACCCCTTCAGCTACCGCCGCCTCGAGGGCGGCCTCGCCTACCTGCGCGTGCCCCAGCTCGTGGAGCCGGACGTCGCGGGCCGGCTGGCCGAGGCCGTGCGCGGCCTCGAGTCCGAGGGGGTGCGCGGCTACATCCTCGACCTGCGTGACAATCCGGGCGGTCTGGCCTACGTGATGGCCGAGGTGGCCGGCGTCTTCATGCGCGGCCTGCCCTGGCGTATCGTCACCCGCACCAAGGGGGTGACGCCGCAGCCCACGCTCCCCTTCTGGGGCCGGCCGCTGACCGACAAGCCCCTGGTGGTGCTGATCAACGGCAACGTCAACTCGGCGGCCGAAGGGCTGGCCGGCGCGCTGAAGCGCGCCGGCCGGGCGCGGTTGGTGGGGGAGACGACGGCCGGCAACACCGAGGTGGTGCTGCCCTACTGCTTCCCCGACGGCGGGGTGGCCATGCTGGCCAGCGGGGTGCTGGCGCCCGTGGGGGCGCCCACCTGGGAGGGGCGGGGCGTGGAGCCCGACCTCGTGGTGGCCGGCGAAGAGGCGCAGCTCGAAGCCGCGGTGAACCTGCTGCGCGGCCGCTAGCGGAGCCAGCGTGCCGTACCCAGCGGCGCGAAAAGCCCCACCAGAAAACCCAGCAGGTACGGCGCCAGCAGCCCGTTCTGCACTTCCAGCACCCCCACCGCGAGCGCCAGCAGCGCCACCGGAACGACCAGCTCCACGCCGGTACGGTAGAGCAGGCTGCCCGCGCCCAGCAGCAGCCCCAGCGCCAGCGCCAGGCCCTCGGGATCGGGCTCGACCAGGCTCCAGTAGAGCGAGAGCAGCAGCGCCGCCCAGACGAGCAGGCCCTTGAGCTTAGTCGGCGTCATTGCGGGGTGCGAAGCGCCGGACCAGCCAGGGCAGCCCCGCGCCGACGGCGTAGCCTTCGGCGAAGAGGAGGGGCGCCCCCCGGAGCAGGTGGACGACGAAGAGTACCGCGGCGAACCCCAGCACGAACGGGATGGGCCGGGGGCGGGGCGCGTAGGTGAACGAGGCCCCGCCGAAGAGCGTGCCCACCGCCAGCGCCTGCCCCGCGCCGCTGGGTTCGACGAAGGTCCAGTAGACGTAGAAGACGGCGCCGGCGATCATCATCGCCCGGGTGGTGCGTTCGGCGCTCAACCTCATGATCCTCTGCGGTGCCAAAGGTAGACGAGGGCCTGCGAGACCACCAGGGCGGCTCCGCCCCAGGCGACCATCGGCTCGTTAGCCGCAAAGCCGAGCACCGCCCCCAGCAGCCCCACCAGGGCGAACCAGGGCGTGTACTTGGGGTTCACCGTCAGCCCCAGCACGAAGGCGAAAAACGCGCCGCCCGGTCCCGGCGGCAGGGCGCTGGCGATGACGATCATCAGGAGCAGCAGGGCCAGGGTGATGAAGAGGCCCGCGTAGTAGGCTCCGGGGAAGGGCTCTTTCCTCGCGCTCTTGTCCATGGTCCACAGTTTACCCGCGTGCGTGGGGGAGGCGTGAGCTAGAGCCCCGCGGCCCGCGCCACCGCCTCCAGGCTGGGGGCGACGGGGTCGGGCAGGCGCACCTCGCGCTCGGCGGTGCCCGGGTCCTTGAGCCCGTGGCCGGTCAGGGTGAGGACCACGGTGGCGCCCTCTTCGATCCGTCCTTCGCGCAGCCAGCGCCAGACGCCGGCCAGGCTGGCGGCCGAAGCCGGTTCCACGAACAACCCCTCCCCGTGCGCCAGATAGTGGTAGGCGCGCAGGATCTCCTCGTCGGTCACCGCCTCGATGGCGCCCCCCGACTCGTCGCGGGCGCGGGTCGCGCCCTCCCAGCTGGCGGGGTGGCCGATGCGGATGGCGGTGGCCACGGTCTTGGGCTCGGCCACCGGTTCGCCGCGCACGATGGGGGCGGCACCGGCCGCCTGAAAACCGAGCATGCGCGGGCGGCTTTCGAGGACACCGTCCTCGTAGAGCTCGGAGTAGCCCATCCAGTGGGCGGTGATGTTGCCGGCGTTGCCGACGGGGAGCGCGTGGTAGTCGGGGGCGCGGCCCAGGTCGTCCACCACCTCGAAGGCGAGCGTCTTCTGGCCCTGGATGCGGAAGGGGTTGACGGAGTTGACGAGGGTGACGGGGAAGCGCTCGGTCAGCTCGCGGACGAGCCGCAGGGCGTCGTCGAAGTTGCCGCTCACCTGGACGATGCGCGCGCCGTGCACCAGGCTCTGGGCCACCTTGCCGGCGGCCACGTAGCCGGCGGGCAGGACGACGATGGCCTTCATGCCGGCGCGCGCGGCGTAGGCGGCGGCCGAGGCGGCGGTGTTGCCGGTGCTGGCGGCGGCGACGGCGCGGGCGCCGTGCTCGGCGGCCTTGCTGACGGCCATCGTCATGCCGCGGTCCTTGAAGCTGCCCGTGGGGTTGAGGCCCTCGTACTTGGCGAAGAGGCGCACGCCGCGTTCGGCGGCCTCGGGCGGGCCCTTCAGCGGCACGAGCGGGGTGTCGCCCTCGAGCAGGCTGACGATCGGGGTGTCGGGGCTCACGGGGAGGCGGTCGCGGTAGCGTTCGAGCAGGGGTTGGCGCACGTCAGGCTTCCTCCAGGATCTCGGGTTCGTAGTCGGGCACCGGCACGGCTTCGGGAAGCGGCGGATGCCCCGGGTAGCCCTCGAGCATGCGCAGCAGGTCGCCCACGACCGCGCTGGCCGTCACCGCGCTGCCGGCTCCGCCGCCGCTGATGAGGACCTCCCCGACGGCGTCGCCGCGGTAGAGGAGGGCGTTGCGCGCCTGCACCGCCTGCGCCAGGGGATGGTTCGTCGGCAGCTTGACCGGGCGCACCATGGCCTTCCAGCGGCCGCCGTTGGGCACGAGGCTGGCCACCAGGCGGATGCGCTTGCCTTCGGCCTCGGCCTCGAAGATTTGTTCACGGGTCAGCTCCTGGATGCCGCGGGTGGCGGCGCGCACGTCTTCCCAGGCGAAGTCGGGGTCGACGGCGAGGCGGGCGAGCACGGTGAGCTTGTGGGCGGCGTCGATGCCGCCGACGTCGAGGAAGGGATCCTCCTCCACGAAGCCCTTGGCCTGCGCCTCGGTCAGGGCCTCGGCGAAGCCCAGGCCGTCCTCCATGCGGCCGATGACGTAGTTGGTGCTGCCGTTCAGGATGCCGTGCAGCTCGAGCGTGCGGTTGCCGCGGAGCACACCGGAGAGCGGCTCGATTACCGGCGTCCCCGCCATGACGCTCGCCTCGTAGTAGAGGAGGCCTTCCATGGCGTGGGGTTTGAGCTCCTCCCAGCGTTCCGCCAGCAGCGCCTTGTTGGCGGTGATCACCGGCAGTCCATGGTCCAAAGCGTCGAGCACCAGCCGCCCGGCCCGCTCGGTGCCGCCCATGAGCTCGACGACGACGTCGACCTCCTCGAAGACGCGCCCGACGTCGGTGGTCAGCAGCCCTTCCGGAACCCAACCGGGCCTTGGCTTGCGGGGGTCGCGCACGAGGATGCCGGTCAGGGCGGGCTCGAGGCCCAGCGCCCGGAAGCGCCCGCGGTGTTCGTCGAGCAGCTTGACGAACCCGCTGCCGACCGTGCCCGCCCCAAGGAGTGCGATGCGCAGCGTTTCCATGGGGCGATTATACGTTCACCGCGGTGCTTGTGATACGATACACACTCAAGTATGGCGCTCATCGTCCAGAAATACGGCGGTACCTCCGTGGGCGACCTGGACCGGATCCACAAGGTCGCGCAACGCATTCAGCACTACCGTGAAAAGGGGCACGACCTCGTCGTCGTCGTCTCGGCCATGGGGCGCAGCACCGACGAGCTGATCGCCCTGGCCCGCCGGGTCAACCCCCGCCCCGAACCGCGCGAACTCGATCTGCTGACCACGACGGGCGAGCAGCAGTCGGCCGCGCTCCTCGCCCTGCAGCTCCAGGCGCTGGGCCTGCCGGCGCGCGCCTTCGTGCAGCACCAGATCGGGATCACCACCGACGGCCGCTACACCAACGCCCGCATCGTCGAGGTGCGCCCCGGGAAGATCCTGGAGGCCGTGCAGAGCGGGTACGTCGCCGTCGTCGGCGGGTTCATGGGCACGACCCCCGAGGGCGAGCTCAACACCCTGGGCCGCGGGGGTTCCGACACCACCGCGGTGGCGCTGGCCGCGGCGGTGGGGGCGCACGAGGCCGAGATCTTCACCGACACCGACGGGGTTTTCACCACCGACCCGCACCGCATTCCCGAGGCCAGCAAGATCGACCACATCGCCTACGACCCCATGATCGAGATGGCCGCGCTGGGCGCCAAGGTGCTGCACCCGCGCGCGGTCTGGTACGCCAAACGCTACGGCGTGCGCCTGCACGTGCGCAGCGCCTTCAATTTCAGCAAGGGCACCATCGTATCGGAGGAAGCCATGAAGCTCGACCGTCCCGTGACCGGAGTGGCCATCGACGAGGGGCAGGCCCAGATCGGCCTGGTGGGGATTCCCGACCGCCCGGGGATCGCTAGCCGCGTCTTCGAGGCGCTGGCTGAGCGTGGCATCGCCGTGGACATGATCATCCAGGGCGTGCCGGGGCACGACGCCAGCCGCACCCAGATGGCCTTCACCGTACCCAAGGACTACGCCGAGGACGCGCTCGAGGTGTTGCGCGAGCTCACCGCCGAGATGGGGGGCGAGGTGACCTACAACCCCGCGATCGCCAAGGTCTCCATCGTCGGGGTGGCGCTGGCCTCGACCCCGGGCATCCCCTCACGCATGTTTGACGCGGTCGCGCGAGTGGGCGCGAACATCGAGATGATCGCCACCAGCGAGGTGCGCATCTCGGTCATCATTCCCGCCGAGTACGCGGAGGCGGCCGCCCGCGAGATCCACCGCACCTTCGGTCTGGACCGCAACGAGGAGGGGAACGGCGAATGAACAAGGTCATCCTCGATTGGAACGACATCACCCGGCTCGCGGGCAAGCTGATTGCACAGCTGAACCCCGAAGACTACGACGTGGTGCTCGCCGTCACCCGCGGCGGCATGATCCCCGGCGCGCTGGTGAGCGAGGCCATGGACCTGCGCAACGTCATGACCGCGGCGGTCATGTTCTACCAGGGTGAGCAGCAGGCCCTCGAAGAACCCCACTTCCTGCAGTTCCCGGGCGACGCGCTGCTGATCGGGAAGCGCGTCCTGATCGTGGACGACGTCTGGGACTCCGGCAAGACGGCCATGGCGGTGCGGGAGCGGGTGGCCCAGGCCGGCGGGGTGCCCACGGTGGCCGTGCTGCACTACAAGCCCAAGTTCAGCCGCTTCCCCGAGGAGGCCCCCGACTTCTACGGTGAGGAGACCGACGCCTGGATCGTCTACCCCTGGGATCCGGAAAGGTCCCGGGAATGGGGTCCCTGACCGGCAGAGTATACTGGCACACGTGTACGGCATCCTGGCGTGGCCTCCCGACGACCTGAGCGAGTGGATGCAGCAACTCTCCAAGACGCACGGCGTATCCGGTTACGGCCCGCCCCACCTCAACCTGCGCCAGCCCTTCAAGTGGCGCTGGAGCCAGGAGGCCCTGCGCCGCGGCGTCGAGGGCATCCTGCGCGGGCACGAGCCCTTCCGGGTACGCCTGGGTGACTGGCGCACCTTTGGCGGCGGCGTCGTCTACCTGCGCGCCTACGGCGGCGGAGCGTTCCAGCGCCTCTACCACGCGCTCGAGCCCCTGGCCGAGCCCGAGCAGGAAATCGAAGGCCCCAGCTACATCCCCCATCTGACGCTGGCCTTGGGCCTCAGCGACGAGGAAGCCCGGGAACTGGCGGCGAAGCTGCCGCCCCCGCCGCGCAAGTCGTTCACCGTCCGCGAGGTCGCGCTCGTCACCGACGACGACGGGGGCGACCTCGTCGAACTCGCCCGGCTGCCGCTGGGCGGCCTCGAGAACCAAGAAACGAGCCGCCCGGCCTGAGCCGGGCGGCGGTCGTGCGGCGCAGGGCTACTCGCCGCTCAGCAGCTTCTGCCGGAACGCCTGCACCTGTTTCGGCGTCAGCGCCTTCTTGCGCAGCTCGGCGACCGTCGCGGCGTCCAGCGGCTTGAAGTCCTTGGGCAGCAGCTCCTCGTTGAATTCCTGCAGCAGGTAGTTGACCAGCGCCGCCACCGTGGCGTCGTCCAGGTGGCCGAGCGGGGGCATCGCCCCGTTGTAGGCGGCCCCGTTCACCTCGATCGGGCCTTGCAGGCCGAAGAGCACCACCAGCGCCGGGTAGGTGGCGTCCTTGACCAGCACCGGGTTCCCCTTGAGCGGCGGGAAGGCGCCCGGCACCCCCTGCCCTTCGGCCTGGTGGCAGCCGGCACAGTTGGCGGCGTAGGCGGCCTTGCCGTCGACCGCCGCGGTCTCGGCCGCCGCGGCCTCCTCGGCCGGAGGCGGGTTGGGGCCGAGGTAGGTGGCCAGGTACTTGATGATGACGGCCCGTTCCTCCTCGTTGATGGGGGCGCCGTAGTCGATCATGTCGTCGACGATGCCCTCCCAGTCGGCTTCGCTGAGGCCCGCGTTCTGCAGGGGGTAGGTGAGGTCGTGGCAGATCTGGCACTTGGCGTAGACCAGATCGACGCCGGGCCCCTTGGGGAGCTCCTCGGCCATGGCCAGGCCGGCGAGCAGGAGTGCGATCAAGATCCCTTTTTTCATTCGTCCTCCATCGCTAGGGCGGCACCGGTTGCGGTGCGGCGGTACGCGCGTAGTTTACATGGAAAAGGCCGCCCCGCGGAGGCGAGGCGGCGCGTGTCGGGGGCTAGCTTACCTTCACCTTGATCTTGTCGGCGCCGTTCCACTCGTAACCCGAGGGGTTCCAGTCCACCACGCCGTCGAGGGGCTGGGCGCGGCCCCAGCGGTCGATGGCGCGCACCCAGACCTCGTGTTCGCCGGCGCTCATGGGCAGGTAGATCTCCCACTTGTACCAGGCGTAGGGGCTGTCGGGCGCGGTGATCTTGGCCGAAACCCAGGTCTTGCCCTGGTCCTTGGAGACGAGGACCTGCTCGATCGGCTGCACGCCGTCGTTCCAGGCCACGCCCCAGAACTTGACCGTCCCGGCCTTCACCTGCTCGCCGTCGAGGGGCGCGAAGACCACGGCCTTGACCTTCTGGTGCCAGTTGGGGCGCGAGTTTTCGAAGCCCTGCTTCTTCTTGTCGTACTGGCCGGGCTCGACCGGGTAGAGCGGTACGCGGTAGCGGAAGACCTGGTTGTAGTTGTAGCTTTCGCGGGCCTCGAAGCGGATCTGGCCCACCCACTTGACGTTCATCGTGCCGTAGTAGCCGGGCACGATCAGGCGCACCGGACCGCCGTGCACCGCGGGGATGGGCTCGCCGTTCATCTCGATGGCGAGGATGGCGTTTTCCATCACGTCGCGGCCGATCCAGTCGGTCTCCGGGTCGTTGGACCAGGGAAGGCTGTGTTCGAAGTCGGGACGGCCCCCGGTCTTGGGCGGAAGGTCGCGGCCGTTCACCGTGAGGAACTGGGCCGCCTCGTGGGGCTCCACCTTGAAGTGGGCGAGCACGTCAACGAGCTTGGGCCCCTTCCAGACGGTCTGGCCCATGCCGCCGTGCCCCCACTGGGTGCCCTTGGCCTTGGCGCCGTACTTGGCGAAGAAGCTGCGGCCGTTGCCCGAGCACTGGAGGACCATCTTCACCTCGTGCTGGGGCAGGTCCTTGAGGACGCTGGCGTCGAAGTGCGCCGGGCGCAGCACCATGCCCACGATCTCCACGGGCCAGCCCTCGAGCGGGATGGGCTCGTTGGTCTTGCCGCCCTCGAGCACCTGGTTGTTGCGGATGTAGAGGAACTGCTTCGGGGTGACCTCGTACTCGCGCAGGATGTCGAGCGGGGTCTCCATCACGCCGGTCTTGGAGTTGTGCACGATCAGGCGCGGGTCCTTGCCGATCACCACCTCGTTGGCCTTGGGCGCCGCCTGGGCGCGGGCGAAGCGCGTGACGACCGGAAAGAAGCCGAGCGCCGCCGAAGCCGCACCGGCGCGCTTGAAAAGGTCCCTGCGGGTGATACCGTTCGCTTGCTGCTCCTTCATAGATCCCTCCTCCAACTTTTGTGCGCGACGGATTGCCGTTCACAAAGGGTACGGGACAAATATACTACCAATACCTTTGAGCATCAAGGTGCCCCGGCCAGACGACCGGGGCGAGGCGGTGCGGCGGGCCGGGTCAGGGAGCGGGGCGCAGCAGGCGCACCAGCGAGGGCGTGAGGCCTTTGGCGCGTTCGCGAGCCACCGATTCGGCCGTGAAGGGTCGTTGCGTCAGGTATTCCACGATCGCGGCCACCTGCGCGTCGCTCAGGAAAGGCAGCGGCTCCATGGGCGCGTCGTAAGCGCGGCCGTCCTGGTATAGGGGACCCGAAAGGCCGAAGAGGACGACCTGAGCGACGTAGTCCGGGTGCTCGCGCCAGGCCGGACGGTCCCGCAGCAGCGGCGCGCGCTCGGGGTCTTGGTGGCAGGCGGCGCAGTGCTCCTGGTAGAGCGCCTTGCCGTCCGCGGCGGCCGGGGTCGCGGGGGTGGGCGCGGGGCGGTCGCCGAGCTGGGCGGCCAGGTAGTCGAGCAGGCGCGCGCGCTCCTCGTGGGAAAGCGCGAGGCCGTAACCCTCCATGCGCTCGAGGACGGCCGACCACCCCGGCCGGTCGAGGCCGCGGGCCGCCAGCACCGTGGTGAGCGCGTGGCACTCCGTGCAGTTCCGATAGACCAGCTCCGCTCCGGGCGCCGGCGGCAGCAGGGATCCGGCCGCGGCGAGCGCCAGCAGCACCCCGAGCCGGGCCAGGATCGCCGGGTTAAACCGCCTCATGAACGTAGGGCAGGCGCTCCGCGGCGATGACCGCGGTGGCCAGCGAGAGGAACTTCACCTCTTCGGGGTCCGCGCGGCTGGTGAGCACCATTGGCGCGCGCGCTCCCATGATCAGCCCGGCCCCGCGCACCCGGGCGAAGTAGATCAGGCTCTTGTAGAAGACGTTGCCCACGTCGATGTTGTCGACGATCAGGATGTCGGCCTTGCCGGCCACCGGGCTCTTGATGCCCTTGATGCGGGCCGCCTCCTCGCTGACGGCGTTGTCGAGCGCCAGGGGGCCGTCGATGACCGCGCCCTTGATCTGGCCGCGGTCGGCCATCTTGGCGATGATGGCGTCCTCGACGGCGGTGTCCATCTCGGGGTTGACCACCTCCACCGCGGCCAGCAGCGCCACCTTGGGCGGGTTCACGCCCAGTACGTGGGCCAGCGTGACCGCGTTCTCGACGATCTGGATCTTGGCCTTGAGGTCGGGATTGATGTTCATCGCCCCGTCGGACATGAAGAAGAGGCGGTCGTAGCCCTTGGCCTCGTAGATGAGGACGTGCGAGAGCAGCCGCCCGGTGCGCAGGCCCCATTCGCGGTTGAGCGCGGCGCGCAGGAAGTCGGACGACTGCACCATTCCCTTCATGAGGATGTCTGCCTCGCCGCTGGAAACGGCCTGGGTGGCCAGCTCCGCGGCCTCGGGCGGGTTCTTGGCGTGGCGGATCTCGAGGTTCTGGGTGCGGATGCCCAGCTCGCCGGCGATGCGGCGGATGCGCTCGGGGTTGCCGAAGAGGATGGGGTGCACCAGCCCTTCGATGCGCGCCTCGTTGACGGCCTCGACGACGTGGGCTTCCTCGGCGGCGGCGACGGCCACCTTCTTGGGGCCGCCCACCTGGGCGATCAGGCGGGCGAGCTCGAGCAGGCTCGTCATGTCCCGCAGGGGTTGAATTTCTTTAAAGTCCAGCGCTTCCATGGCGTACCTCGTCCATCCGCTTGGGATTTTCCTGGCCGGTGAGCGCGCGCCACGCCCCCGTGGCCAAAGCCTGCATTTCGAACTCGCCCGGGTGCACGTGCACCGGCGCGGCCCAGCTCAGACGCGCTTCGATCTGCCGCACGACGTAGCCGAAGCGCGCCCCGGCCCCGGTGAGGAAGAAGGCTTGCGGACGTTCGCCCGCCGCCAGGCCCAACATGTATTTTGCCACCTGGAGCGCGTAGGCGTCCGTGGTCAAACGTACCTGGGGCTCGTCGAGCCGTGCCTCCACCCGCCGCAGGTCGTCGGTGCCCAGGAGCCCTTTGAAGCCCGAGGCGCGCCCGAAGAAGTTGCGCGCCGCCTGCCGCCCGTCGCGGGCGGTCTTTTCGATGACCCCGTAGACGGGGACGGTGCCCGCGCGGTTGGGGCTGAAAGGCCCCTCGCCCAGGAGGGCGTCGTTGGTGTCGACCATGCGTCCGCGGGCGAAGCGCACCACCGAGGTGCCGCCCCCCAGGTGGGCCCCCACCAGCGGGACCTCCTCGAACCGCGTCCCCAGCTCGTCGGCCACCTTGCGCG